>NZ_JBIUCY010000030.1:0-15020 GCF_044540725.1 Edwardsiella sp. A.80236 | reverse complement strand
TCGTAACGAGCCATAGTTCAATATGTCATGGAAACAGGCAGTTACTATAGCTCAGGTGATTAAGGGACACAGCCTAGTCGGAGAATAGTCTAGCGACGGTCTTCATGGGTAAAAATAGCCTTACGCGACCTTCATTGGTGCATAGTGTCTCGAACCCATATTTACGGTAGAACCTCTCAGCCTTGTCATTTAAACAATCCACTACTACAGCATAAGCGTGTAAGAAGTGGTTTACATTCCATAAATACTCTAATGCTTTGATTAGCGTTATTTTTCCCAAGCCATCACCCTGATTTTCAATGTGAACAGATAGCTGGGCAAGCAGGAAAACGGGGACAGGGTAGTGGGGTAGTTTCTTCCCTAGATCGACCGGGAGTGAGTCTCGGGTAATTGAGCTTGGAGCTACGGTATAGAAAGCACAGATGGGATGTTTGTTATTGGGCAGGGTATCAGTAGCCGGTAAAACCATTGTCTTACTGATGCCCACCCGCATGTGTTTTAACGCGAAAATTTTAATAAAATCATTTAGTTCTGTTTCACCGCAGTCGAAAGACTCTCTGTCATGCTCAGTTTTACTCAGCTCCTTAAACTCTGCCCCATTATTCATTTAATGCCCTTTTCACGGGTAAATGATAGGGCTGATTTCAGGGCCGAATTCGGCTCTTTTGCCTGCTCACAAGCATTCATAAATTGGTCAAAAATGTCGTTTGGTAGAGCAATGCTTTCATGCGCAGCAATTACTCTCTTTGCGTCATTATCAACAATGTGAACGATATATTCCGTTAGAGTTTTCAATCCGAGCAGAGCCGATGCTTTCTCTGCTTTCGCTTTGATTTCTGGATCTAATCGCAGGTCTAAGCGTGCTGTAGCCATGGTACTTCTCCCACAAGATAAAACTTACCTGCACTCATTGTACATAAAATAACCCACCACCTCAAGTGTACGGTTTTTTTCCGTACACACCAGTTACTGATAAGCCCTGATTTTGAACAGATCCCGGATTTTTTGCAGATGCTTAGAGGCGTCGCACTGAATAGCTTGCCGTTCTCGGTAATTTTCCTAAATAGCTGAGCGGAATAGTAGATCACCGAAAGGGAACTCAGCCCGGATTGTGCGATCTGATCAATCGCCAAATATCCCAAACCACCAACCGGACTGAGCGATGCCGATCATAGCACCAATACCCCGTACAGAACGACGCCTGATGCAGAAAGCGATTCATAAAACACGTGATAAAAATCATGCCCGCAGACTGACTGCCATGCTAATGCTGCACCGGGGTGACCGTGTCAGCGACGTCGCCAGAACGCTCTGTTGCGCCCGTTCATCCGTTGGGCGCTGGATTAACTGGTTCACGTTATCGGGAGCGGAAGGCCTGAAATCCTTACCAGCAGGACGCTCCCGACGCTGGCATTTTGAGCATATCTGCACCTTGTTACGTGAACTGATAAAACATTCCCCCGGTGATTTTGGTTATCAACGCTCACGCTGGAGTACAGAACTACTGACGATAAAAATCAACGAGATAACCGGGTGCCAGTTACACGCCGGCACCGTTCGTCGCTGGCTGCCATCAGCCGGACTGGTATGGCGCAGGGCAGCACCGACACTGCGTATCCGTGACCCACATAAAGATGAAAAAATGGCAGTAATCCATAAAGCGCTGGGCGAATGCAGTGTGGAGCATCCGGTTTTTTATGAGGATGAAGTGGATATCCATCTCAATCTAAAAATCGGCGCAGACTGGCAGCTTCGCGGGCAACAAAAACGTGTGGTAACGCCGGGGCAGAATGAAAAATACTATCTGGCCGGAGCATTGCACAGTGGAACGGGTAAAGTCAGCTACGTAGGTGGCAACAGCAAAAGTTCAATGCTGTTTATCGGTCTGCTGAAGCACCTGAAAGCCACATACCGGCGGGCAAAAACCATCACATTAATCGTGGATAACTACATAATCCACAAAAGTCGTGAAACCCAGCGGTGGCTGAAAGCAAACCCGAAGTTCAGGGTAATTTACCAGCCAGTTTACTCGCCGTGGATGAACCATGTTGAGCGTCTATGGCAGGCACTTCATGACACGATAACCCGTAATCATCAGTGTCATTCAATGTGGCAGTTGTTGAAAAAGGTTCGCCATTTTATGGAAACCGCCAGTCTATTCCCTGGAGGGAGGCATGGTCTGGCAAAAGTGTAGCGCTATTAGGCGCAGTTATTTAGGCAATACAGTTAGCCTCAGCGTATCGATCATGCTGGAGCGCTGTTTGGTTTTGATTTTTCGAACCAAAAGAGTCTGTGTTTTGTTTGTTTCTGAAAGAAACTGATCTCGGTGGGCAATTTGAGAGTGCAATGTGGCTTTGTTAATGGAATGGTCGCCCCCTACATCTTGTGCCACAGCGGGACGATAAATCGTCACTACTTGAGCGGAGCGGCCATCATGAGTGTTAAGACTATCGGCATCGATTTGGCAAAAGAGGTTTTTCAGATCCACGGAACTGACGAACACGGCAAGCGCTTGTTCAACAAGCAACTCAAGCGAGCAAAAATGCTTTCCTTTTTTGCCAACATCCCTCCATGTTTGATCGGCATGGAAGCCTGTGCTTCTGCCCACTTTTGGGCCGGCAAACTAATATCGATGGGCCATAACGTCAAGCTGATGGCCCCTCAGTTCGTCAAGCCCTATGTCAAAACCAATAAGCATGATGCTGCAGACGCAGAGGCTATTTGCGAAGCCGTCACTCGACCTAACATGCGGTTCGTGCCAGTCAAGACTCCTGATCAACAAGCCGTATTGGCACTTCACCGGAGTCGTCAGAGTTTCATCAAACAACGGACCGCTCAGGCGAATCAAATTCGGGGGCTATTGGCTGAATTTGGCATCGTTGTATCCCGAGGGATCCAGCAGTTACAACTACAGTTACCTGAGATCCTGGAAGATGCCAATAACTCATTACCATCTCTATTTCGTGTACAACTGAGTCTGTTACAGCACCATATGACATATCTGTTCGATGTCATCGCTACGCTCGACAAGCAGATTGAGCAGTGCTACCGCCAAAATGCGCTATGTCAGCGTATCAGCAAGATCCCAGGCATTGGCCCAGTCACCGCCACCGCACTCATTGCGACTATCGGTAACGCCAGCAATTTCGAAAATAGCCGACAGTTGGCTGCCTGGTTAGGACTGGTTCCACGTCAGCATTCAAGTGGTGGCAAACAAGTCTTGTTCGGGATAAGCAAACGAGGTGATGTTTATTTACGAACCTTACTTATTCACGGAGCCAGGGCTGTGTTGCAGTCGGTCAAACGTAAACAGGATGCTGTATCGGGATGGGCCAGTCGGCTACTGGCACGCCGAAATAACAACATTGCCTCAGTAGCATTGGCTAATAAGAATGCGCGGATTGTGTGGGCACTATTGTCAAAAGACCAGGAGTACTGTGCAGCAGTGATAAACGTTTAATTATCTGAGTCAATAAGACAGAAACAACACCACCGATTGTTCAGGTAAGCATGACGTGATGGCAGGACAGGTCAGACCGTGATGGGGAAAACCCGGTTTATTCAAGGCTACTGAAAGAGCGCTTTGTTGATAGAGGTCTCCATCAGCCTATTCCATCAGGGACAGAGGAGTTTCACATCACCTCGGCAAAGTCCGGATCTATGGCTGCAATTGATGACCTGCAAATCCACCACAACATGTTTAGCTTGGCAAACCGGAGGCGACCATCTATGAATAAATCAGGTTTCGGGTAGGGTCGTGTTTTCAGGTAATACAAACGCTTTCTGGCATACCTGCCTTCGTCATTTTGTTCAGTGCATGCACCATGGCCATAGCCTCCGCAACCTGCCCATCATAATCACGCAGCGTCGATGAACCTCCAAATAGCTGTTTCACCCTGTACACGCCGTTTCCGCTATCGAGTGACAGATTGTAATCTGCTGTCCATTTCCACCGAGTATTACTCTCGCTCAGACGATGATTAGCAACAGCACGGTTGCTGTCTGCGTATTCTCCGGACCAGTAGCCGGCACCCTTTCGGGGAGGGATTAGGGTACTAATTTTCTTTCGGCGCAGTTCATCGTGACATAACCGTGTGTCGTAAGCTCCGTCTGCGGCGACTGACCTGATTTTTCTGTGTATCTGCCGGATTAGCCCGGGAAAGGCCTCTGCGTCCGTGACATTATTCAGTGAAAGGTCTGCGCAGATTATTTCATGTGTTTTAGCATCGACTGCCAGGTGCAGTTTTCGCCAGATGCGACGACGTTCTTTACCCTGTTTTTTGACTTTCCATTCACCCTCACCGAAGACTTTCAGTCCTGTTGAATCAATCACCAGATGGGCTATCTCACCCCGGGTGGGGACTTTAAAACTGATATTACTTGACTTTGTCCGCTTGCTAACGCTGGTGTAATCCGGGCAGCGCAGCGGAACGTCCATCAGCGTAAAAATGGAATCATGCGGCGCGTAGGGTGAGGCGGAATACGCGTTTAATCACGAGGACGGTCCTGATGGCAAGGTAAGAATAGCGCTGAGGCCTTCCCCTGGATGAAGGTGTGGCTGATTCGTACCACGCCTGAATAGCCTCATCGTCCAGCCAGAAAGTGAGGGAGCCACGGTTGATGAGGGCCTTGTTGTAGGTCTTCCTGTTGGTGATTTTGAAATTTTTTCACGGCATCGTCTTCGTTATTGGGAGGATCTGAGCTCTGATCCTTCAACACAGCAAAAGTTTGATTTATTCAACAAAGTCTGTTTAATTATATCGAGAGTGATTACAATTGGTGGTATCGTCACGGTGTCTGTGGCTGTCTCAGCCCGAAACAATTTGAAAATGAAAATATTGCTTAGGGCTGCGTTTATATTATGTGGGTAGGATCATTCATGGTTACCGAGTGCATTTCGAATGATTCTTTTGTGAAAAGAGAACGTTTTTTATTGCATTTGCATTATTTTCATCCTATTTATCAAGAAGATAAACGAGGAGGTGTACAGTGATTGGTGTAGTCTTATTTCGTTAATCAAGTTGATTATTTTAGATTGTATGTGGTTAGAATAATGTTAGCTAAAACTGATTGTTGCTTTAGAGTTTTCTCTATGTCGAGGAGGATGTGTGAAAAAAGTGCTATTGTTACTATCGTTTTTTTTATCAACTAATGCATTAGCGCAGACGTTTAATTATCAATGCGATGGGCATACTTTAAAAATAGTGCTTTCACCTAATGCTGCTTTTCTTGATGGCAAAGCATTCAGATATAAGAGCGGCGAGACTGATGGAGAGATTACGAAAATGACTTTTTTCGGTCCTTCTGGTGAAGTTCTTAAGTTCTTGGTTAACCCCGTAACTAATTTATACCGTATAGGGATAACATCAGGGGGAGGCTTCGAGGAGAAAAACTGTACTGAGATTGGTGATGTCTCTAATTAGTTGAATTGATATATAATGCCCGCATTTAAGGTATTCTCATGGCCAGCGTTACTGTTCATTGTCCCCGCTGTCAGTCTGCTCAGGTTTACCGCCATGGGTAGAACCCTAAAGGGCATGACCGGTTCCGCTGCCATGACTGCAATCGCGTGCTATACCTAACCTATGAAGCCCGCAAGCCCGGCGTCAAAGAGCAAATCACCGAAATGGCGTTCAACGGGGCCGATGTCCGCGATACCGCGAGGACGCTCAAAATAGACATTAACACTGTTATTCGCACTTTAAAAAACTCGCGCCGAAGCGAATAACATCCTCTCCGGTCGCCCATGCTGATATGGCGCTTATCTGCGAACTCGATGAGCAATAGAGCTTTGTCGGTAAGCGTACAGCGTGAACCGTCTGGTCAGAATCTGACGAATTAGACAAAGTGGTGTCCACCAAATAAGTAGTGGGAACCAAAGTGTCAGATATGCAGAAAAATGTGACTCCCGGCAGGCGAAAAGGCTGCCCTAATTATTCTCCTGAGTTTAAGCAGCAACTCGTTGCTGCCTCCTGCAAACCCGGAATATCCATCTCAAAACTGGCGCTTGAAAATGGCATTAATGCCAATCTGCTGTTCAAATGGCGCCAACAATGGCGCGAGGGAAAGCTGCTATTACCTTCCTCAGAGAGCCCTCAACTACTCCCTGTGACTCTCGATGTCGCTGCTGTACAGCCAGAGCCGCCAGCAGAGGACCCGGAGGCTCTGTAGTGGATCGGTAATTCAGGACACCTCGAAATCCTGTTAATGTTAAAACAGTGAAAATGAGGTGATGCATGCTCAAAACTCGTCGAACTAAACGCACCTTTTCCCTGGAGTTCAAGCTCGAAGCTATCGAGCAAGTGGTTAAATACCAGCGCGATGTCAGAGAAGTCGCTCTGGCACTTGAGCTCAACCCTGACCATTTGCGCAAATGGATACGTCTGTATAAGCAAGAACTTCAGGGTATTGAGCCCACTGGTAATGCCATTACCCCTGAACAGCGAGAAATTCAGCAGCTTAAAGCGCAGATAAAGCGTCTTGAGATGGAAAAAGAAATCCTAAAGCAGGCTGCCGTGCTGATGAGCGAAATCCCCGGCAAGCTGTCGCGCTAATCACACGGCTGAAAGCAAAGTGGCCAGTGCAGATTCTTTGTCATTTATTCGGTATTCACCGTAGCGTTTATTACGCGCACGTGAAGCGTCCTGTTAATGTGCAAAGAATTGAATTACGAAGCCGGGTGAGGGCTTTCCATGCTCTCAGTCGTGGCGCTGCCGGTAGCCGGGCAATCAGCCAGATGTTGCGCCAGAGTGGTGTTAATGCAGGCCGGTGGCTGGCACGACAACTGATGCGGGAATGCGGGCTGACAAGTCGACAGCCGGTTAAACATCGCTACCGGGTAAACGAAGACAACAGTCCGCCATTGCCAAACTTACTGAACCGGCAGTTTAACCCCACCGCACCAAACCGCGTCTGGTGCGGCGACATCAGTTTTATTCGCCTGCGGGACAGATGGTGTTATCTCGCGCTTGTTGTTGATCTATATTCACGTCGGATTATCGGTTCAGCCCTTTCATTAACCGCTGATGCTGATCTGGCGTGCAGGGTGCGTATTCCGACCTAAACCGACCATTGATTCCGATGTAATCCGATCGCACTTTCCGATTTAATTCGACCACGAATTCCGATTTGTTCCGGCCAGATTTGGCCATTCATCGGAATCCGTGATCCTGGATCCGGAATCCGTGATCGGATTGTCGGAATTGGTGATCCTGTCGTCGGAATCCCGCGCTTTTCACTTTTAAAACAATGGACAACACTTTCTCCTGATAACCCATCTTCCGGAGACGTGTCGCCATGGCAAGACTGAGAACGCGGATGAGTAAAATAAAAGAACTGCTGCGCCTTAAATTTGACTGTCACCTGCCCAACAGGAGCATCTCGGCCTGTCTGAATATCGGGTGCAGCACCGTATCTGATGTGGTCACCCGCTTCAGGGGAAGCCAGCTGGCGTGGCCCCTGCCGGAAGATATGACGGAATCACAACTCGAGGAGTTGCTCTATACCGGGCGAGCCAGCGACAGTCATAAACGGATGCCGGACTTCCCCATGTGCCATCAGGAGCTTAAGCGTAAAGGGATGACCAAAATCCTGCTCTGGCAGGAATATCAACAGGATGCCGGTGAAAATGCCTACGGCTACAGCCAGTTCTGCAACCTCTACAACGAGTGGCTGAAGCTACAAAAACGCAGTATGCGTCAGCATCATGTTGCCGGAGAGAAGCTGTTCCTCGACTTCTGCGGGCCAACAATCCCGGTCATCAACCCGGATACGGGTGAAGTGAGACAGGCGCAGATCTTCGTCGCCACACTGGGTGCCTCAAACTACACCTACGTCGAAGCCTGCGAAAACCAGCGTCAGGAAAGCTGGCTGATGGCCCACGTCAGGGCGTTCGAGTTCTTCGGCGGCGTGCCCCAGCTTCTTGTGCCGGATAACCTGAAAGCGGCGGTCAGCCGCGCAGACCGCTATGAGCCGGTACTGAACGAGAACTACCGTAAGCTGGCCCGCCATTACAATACGGCAGTGATCCCGGCGCGGCCACGCAAACCCAAAGATAAACCCAAGGTTGAAAATGCCGTTCTGGTTGTGGAGCGCTGGATCCTGATGCGGTTGCGTCATGAAGTGTTCCACACGCTGGCTGCACTGAATCTGGCCATCAGTGAGCTGCTCCAGGATCTGAATGAGCGACCGTTCCGTCGGTTACCGGGTTGCCGGAAAAGCCTGTACGAAAAACTGGATAAGCCCGCACTGAAGGCGCTGCCGCCATACCGGTATGAATACGTTGATATCCGCCGTGCAAAGGTCGGCCCGGACTATCACGTGCTGTACGGCAAACATGCGTACTCTGTTCCTCACGCGCTGGTTGGCAGCCATATCGATATCGAGGCAGGTGCCCGGCTTGTTCGCCTCTATCACCGGGGAACGCTGGTTGCCCAGCATCCACGTGCGCAGCAACAGGGCGGCTTCACCACGCAGGCAGAACATATGCCGGAGTCGCACCGCCGGCAACGATGGAGCCCGGACAGGCTGCTGTCCTGGGGAGAAAGCATCGGCAGTGCCACCCGTGCCGTGGTGGCCTGGCATCTGCACCACCGCGCTCATCCGGAACAGGCTTACCGGACCTGCCTGGGGCTGCTCAATCTCAGCCGGGAATATGGCGATGCCCGGCTGGAGAATGCCTGCCAGCAGGCGCTGTTACTGGAGCGGCCATGGCGGCAGGTGATCCTGAATCTGCTGACGAACCACCGGGACCGGCTGAAAGACGAAGCGCCGGATGAATCCCCTGTAGAGCACAGCAACGTACGCGGTGCCGGGTACTACCACTGAGGAAACAATAATGCATAACAACCTGCTGGAACAGATACGGGTCCTGCGGCTGGGGCACATGAGCAACGCACTGGAACTGCAATGGTCACAACCGATGACCTACACCTCGCTGAGCTTCGAGGAGCGTCTGGGGCTTCTGCTGGAGCACGAACTGCTGCAGCGTGAGGTCTCGAAGGTCAATCGCCTGCGAAGACAGTCGAAACTGAGACTGGATGCGCAGCCTTCACAGCTTGACTACCGGCCGGAACGGGGGCTGAACCGGCAGTTACTGGTGCAGTTGCTGACCGGTGCTTATGTTCACCGTCATGAAAATGTGCTGATCACCGGGCCAACGGGATGCGGCAAAACATACGTGGCCTGTGCGCTGGGTGAGCAGGCCTGTCAGCAGCATATCCAGGTGGTGTACTACCGGCTGACGCGACTGCTTGATGACCTCAATATCGGCCATGCCGACGGGAGTTACCAGAAACAGCTACTGCAGCTGTCGAAAAAGGAACTGCTGATCCTTGACGACTGGGGGCTTGAAAAGCTGAATACCCGACAATCCTCAGACCTGCTGGAGGTGATGGAAGACAGGTACCAGCGGGGAAGCACCATCATCATCAGCCAGCTACCGGTGAGCGAATGGTACAAACTGGTGGGTAACCCGACGGTTGCCGATGCGCTGATGGACCGGCTTCTGCATAACGGGCACCGCGTTGAGCTCAGAGGTGAATCAATGCGTAAACTGGCGCAAACCGATCAGACGAGTTAAAAACTAAAGTAAGAAATAACCAGCGCGGGAAACGCGATCGAAATCGCCGGAATCACTGAACGGAATCATCGGAATACGCACAGGGCTTTGCGTAATGCTCTGGAAACACGGCCGCGTGATGGCCGTCTGCTGTTTCATTCAGATCAAGGTATTCAATATAAAAGCAATAAATACAGAAGGTTACTCTGGCGTTATGGGGTAATGCAAAGTATGAGTCGCAGAGGGAATTGCCTGGATAATTCGCCGATGGAAAGAGTCTTTCGCAGCTTTAAAAATGAATGGCTTCCGAAAGGTGGTTATGGTGATTTTAGCCATGCAGTACGCGATATAAACCAGTGGATAAATGGTTATTACAACGTTTATCGACCTCATACAAACAATGGTGGTTTATCGCCTTGCTTGCATGAAGAAAAGTGGAAACAGGTTATTACAGTGTCCTGATTTTGTGATCCACTACACCTGGACACCGATTTCCCTTCACAGTCGATGCCGAAAGTTGCAAGGCAGTCCGGCGGAAGCGCCCGGACTGACGTATATGCATATGCCAGGGCCGTTTCAATCGCTCCTTTTTCATAAGAGATATCCGCCTGGAACCAGATAATGCAGGGATGCAGCACCTTAAGGTAATAGGCCGTAAGATCGTGACCGTACTGCTTCAGGTAGGCGTTACAGACATCCTCTACCAACTCAGGCAAGCGGAGATAATCGTGTAGTCCGTTTTCTCGGGCATGAAAATGCAATTCCCGAACCAGATGGCCATAAGGCCCCCAGTGCATGCTGTCGCCGGTTCTGAGCTGAAACAGCGCATCCGGAACATCTCCCGTTTCAAACCACTGCTGCAGGCGTTTACGGACTAACTCATCCGGGGCCAGGTCTACCAGCATCTTTACCGCAAGCGATTTCGAATTATTCAGCGCAAGTAACCCACCCGGGAAAGTATTCCCGGCAAAAGTCCGGGTGCCATGAAACCAGAAAGCCCGGGAGAAGGGACCTGGTTCACCCAGTTCCGCGCTGACATAATCTTTCAGATACTGATTTGCATCCACCATAATGCTTTGATCTGTCTCGTAGATATGCTCCAGATCGAGCGAAAGAAGCACCTTTTTAAGCTTTTCAGGTGGACAGCCAAACCCGGCAGACAGTGTACGCAACGCCTGAGAGCGTGAGGAGCAATCGAGGATCAACATTGTGCAAATCCCTTACAAATCCACTGCGTTAACAGCAGGGGCTCGACGGCGGGCCATATTCCCGAGCAGCTGCGCTGCGTAATATTTCAGAAAGGGTAAAAGTTCCGGGGCGCTGAAAGTGGCGTAGGCACCCTCATCCTCAGGATCATCCCTGAAAGCAATCAGATCGACAAGACGCTCGTCGCTGAGTGATACAACCTGGACGCTGAAATGAGCCACAGAATTCCTCATTTTAAGGATAAGAGCACGCAGAGTCATCTCCGGTCCGGGTAGCTGCGACTCCTGTAACCCCATGCTTGTTTTAAGCTGCTGCGTTAAACGGTCAGTCGGCAGGAAAGAGAGCGCCATTTCTTTCGGCAGCACGATGAGACCCAGAAGGCAATTCAGGGTCAGCGTGTAGTTGTACTGCTCCCTGAAGTGCTTGCCCTGCACCTCAATCATTTCGTTATCCTGATCGATAAGAGCCAGTGTTCGCTGAACAAATTCGGTCTCAAAATCTGAATAATTTCCCATTTAACTCTCCCGTTCCGGTTCGAAAACCTACTATACTATCCGGCCTGCCTGACGGCTCAGGTACGGTATTTCCGAGTAAGCCTTTTTTCGGATCTCCGCAATGAAAAACAGGCTAGAGATATGATTTTATGATTATGAGACTAATATTATATCAAATATGATTATTAAGAATTAAGCTATAAATCATTCATGGTATGATTTTATACATAATTAGACACTATCATATTGAGCATTCAGAATGGATGAGAAAGTATTCTTTCACCTTAGTTATGAAACTATGCTCGGCGACACGGAAGATTTCGTTAATGCGTGCCTTGAACGGGCAAACCGTGCCGACTGCAACGATGCCGATGCCGAGATTTCCCGGGCGCGCAGCGCGATCGAACTCTGGTACCACCTGACGATGGCGGGCCGGGCTCCTGAAGATGTCGCCGACAGGGACCATCTGCGCCTCACCGAAATGCTCCTGCGCGCTCCAACAGCAGAACAACGTTCATGGCAGCAGTAACAACCTCCCGCAGACCTTCTCCGCTGCAGCGGCGGGTGCTGATTGTGCTGGCCGCCCTCGATGAGAAAGTCCTGGCCCCGTGGCCACGCGGGATATTGAGCGGGTGCTAGAGCGGGGAGGAGACGCCCCGGTATATGGCCCCAACCTGCGCGCTTCCTGCCGACGGATGGAAACAGCGGGCTGGCTGCGCACTCTGCGGGCGCCCAACCTACAGCTCGCCGTTGAACTGACAGAAGCCGGGCGGGCGCTTGCCCTACCGTTGCTGACGGCTGAACAGGATCGCGTCCAGGCCGAACAGCGCGCCACGGAAGTGATCGTTCTTCCCTTAGTTCCACTCAGGGCGGCAGATACGGCATCCCCTCATACTGACGATCGGCTGGTCACGCTGGCTAACCTCAGCTACATGGCGTGCCGGGCCGATTTTGTGGTGCGTCTTGACGGCAGCACCTGCCTACAACTGTGGAGCCGAGCCGGGCACCTAACCCGCCTCGCGGGCGATCCCCTCCAAGTAGCACAGTGGCTACAGGCCTGTCACGATGCAGGTATCGATATCAGGATACAGATCAATGAAAACCATACCTCAGAAGAGGGCTAGATTAGGGAGCCAGCGCGATACGGTGGTGAGTCTGTCCAGTCGAGAAGATGGAATTAGCTCTTTAGCACGTTCACTAGTGCGCTATCCTCTCCTGATCCCCGCATTGCTAGAAATCTAAGTATCCAAAAAAGATTAAATATACAGACGTTATCCACCGAAACTGTGGATAACACCGCTTCCTTTCCTGCTGTTCCCCACACTTATCCCCTTAGTAAAAGTATCAACAAAGTTGACACATCTGTTGTTATACACTAAAGTATCATCATTGTTGATACAATAAGGGGAAGGGAAATGGCACAAGTAGTAGTGAAAAAATGGGGCAATAGCCCGTCGGTACGCCTCCCGGTTGCAATAATGCAAGCCGCATCACTTAACGTCGATGATACCGTTGATATTGCTGTAGAAGATGGTCGGATCGTGATCATCCCGGTGAAAGCAAAAGAGTATTCACTTGATACGCTCTTAGCTGGGATCACCGAGGATAACATTCATGAAAGAATGGGCTTTGGCGAGCCGGTAGGAAAGGAGTTACTCTGATGGTTTCACATTTTGTACCGGATTCGGGTGATCTGATCTGGATTGATTTTGATCCCGTAGCAGGGCACGAACAAGGGGGAAAGCGCCCCGCCGTCGTACTAAGTCCGTTTGCATACAACAATAAAGTCGGATTATTACTGTGCGTACCCTGTACCACTAAGGTTAAGAATTATCCCTTTGAGGTAGAACTGTCGGGAGAACGTGACAGCGTAGCGTTAGCGGATCAGATCACTTGCGTTGACTGGCGAGCCAGAAAAGTAACAAAAAAAGGTACTATCAGCGCTATTGAGCTGGCCGATATAAGAGCTAAGGCAAAAGCCCTCATCGGTTAATTAAACATAGCCACTCAGCGCTCTGAAAGGCAACTAGCTGCCGGAGCGCAACAGCTTCTATCCTGTTACTGATCTGCTGCGGGGCGGGCAACACCGCGCCCTGGGCCATCACCGGCACTCGATGCCGGAACATGCCCGGCAACCCTGGCCAACACGCTGTAACTCGATCTTAATTCCCGCTTATCATGGATAACTATTTATAGTTTTTTATTATCGTATTTATTGTTTTATACCTCTTCCAACTTTCCATAAAGTTACTCCAGTTACGCCTGAATGTTAATATCCGCCATATGACACCGATCCCCCACATCACATAGACATAATACTCAAGATATTTAAGTACATGCTCTGAAAAATTCTTGCTCTCATCTAAGGATAGAGTCGAGCAGTACATTACATTAAGAAAAATAAATGAAATGACACTAATTATTAATACAAAACCAACTCTAAACCCCAACAATAAAAATGTCAGAGCTAGATAGAATATGACTATCAAATACGATAGCGTCAGAAGAAAACATTATGACCTCTGTATAACCCTATAAACTGTTATAAATATTTAGTAGAATAGCACAATCATAAGCTCTATCCAAGAATACAAACATCTCCGGTTGACGGAGCGACTACTTCCGGCAACCACAAACGGCCCCATTTACCAGTACAATGACAACCCATTATTTTATCTGGTTTATTTCGCTGTAGAAACTGCCTTACCTTCCTAAGCTTAATGGGGGATGCAAAGCGTAGATGAAAACCACCAAATATGGCATGAATATGATATATTCCGGTTATATTCTGGCAGTGGCGTACGATATCAATTAGCCCTCGATGGCCACAACCGACAAAGATGATCAGCCCCAAGTCGGATTTATAGATTAAAGCTCCCTCATCTTTTACATAATCTGCTTTTACATTCTTACTACCGGTAACACCATAAGCATGTGGTTTATCTACAGGAATTTCTCCAGACCACAAAAAACGCTCACTGATATGTAATGGGGTGCTGCTATAATCCATGCGAAAACGTGAAAAATCATTATGTAATGATAATTTTTTTATTCTTGCTGTATAACCTAAAAATCTTACTCCAGAGTAGCGCTCAATCGCCACCGTGGGATGGCATATTATCCGAGTTGAATCAGGTAACCACGGAACACCGCCGCAATGATCATAGTGCCCGTGTGAAAGAACCACCGCAGTTAAATTTGTCAAATCGACACCCATTAAACCCGCGTTATGCATGAAACTATCATCAGGTCCGGTATCAAACAGAATTGAGTCATTTTCATCCTGTATCAACAGGCTAAGGCCAGCTTTAGCACACAGCAATTTTTTAGAGCTTGGATTGAGTCGGTTTTCCAACAGGACAGTAACGGTTATGGACATGTTGCTTCTTTCCTGAAATGGTTCGTTCTTTCAACACATTATCCACTGTACCACGGGCACCTGTTGACATCCTCCCCGGCCTTCAGGCCGGGGAGGATGTCAAAGCCCCTGAAAGCATAAACGATTAAAAATGTAAAACAACAGCTTATAATGCAGAGAGTTACAGAAGATTACGGAGGACGAGGAAACAGCCTTCCACAAAAAGAAGGGATGATCTACTTATACCTTTTTTCGGATCTTTGCTGAAAATGAGCGATGCAAACATAGGCATATGCATAACATATACATTGCCTGTACATAGGCTCAACATATGCATATACTTAACCTATGCAAATGGCCATCAGGCCATAATACTAGGAGGTCATCATGCGAACCGTATCTA
>NZ_JBIUCY010000002.1:0-409290 GCF_044540725.1 Edwardsiella sp. A.80236 | reverse complement strand
GCAGAGGCAGAGGCAGAGGCAGAGGCAGAGGCAGAGGCAGAGGCAGAGGCAGAGGCAGAGGCAGAGGCAGAGGCAGAATTGGGTGGGAGCCCTGCCAGCTACATCCCGGCACACACGTCACCTGCTACGGCTGCTTCCTTCCGGACCTGACCGAATTCACAAGCTAGCGTTGCGGGAGAACCAACAGGGCCCCCATAACGAGCGCCACAACTGCAGCGCGCAGGCATTATCAGCGATGCCAGACACAATTGCAAGGCGCCCCCCGTTAAACGTTGTTTTCTTAGACAACGGCCTTGAGCCTGGCGACATAAGCACCGATAATCGCATCATGATGATGATCCCCTCCCCGTGCGACACCTTCCAACAACGCGTGCTACTCTGCGTCGCGTCCATCCCCGTCGGCCAGGTCGCCACCTACGGTCAGATCGCGGCGATGGCAGGCCATGCGCGCGCCGCCCGACGTGTCGGCGCCATTCTACGTGCCCTGCCTGAGGGGAGTCGCCTACCCTGGCACCGGGTGGTCAATCGCCTCGGCGCCCTCTCACTGCAGGGGGACGCTTTCCTACGCCAACGCCGCGCGCTACAGGCCGAAGGGGTCGTCGTCGACGAACGGGGGTATCTCGACCTGGCGCGATTACGCTGGCAGCCCTAACGGTAACCTCGCGGAAGATTGACGCCGCCGTCCCGGTTACGCACACTGTGGACTATGTAACATAGGTTAAGGTATTACCGATGAGTCAGGCGTTACAGCAGTTGCTGAACCTCTTAAATCTGGAAAAAATCGAACAGGGCATTTACCGAGGGCAGAGTGAAGATCTCGGTCTGCGTCAGGTATTCGGCGGCCAAGTGGTCGGCCAGGCACTCTATGCCGCGAAGCAAACCGTCGACCCGGTGCGTCAACTGCATTCGTTTCACAGTTACTTTCTACGCCCCGGCGACAGCCGGATGCCGATTATCTACGATGTGGAGATACTACGCGACGGCAATAGTTTCAGCGCTCGCCGCATCAAGGCCATTCAACACGGCCACCCGATCTTCTACATGACCGCCTCGTTCCAAACCGAGGAGCAAGGGTTCGATCACCAGAGCGCCATGCCACCAGCGGCGGGACCGGCAGGCTTAGCCAGCGAGACCGATATCGCCCGAGCGCTACAACACCTCATCCCCGAGGCGGTGCGAGAGACCTTTACGCGCGAACAGCCCATCGAGATGCGTCCGATCCATTTCCACAATCCGTTACAGGGGGAGGTCGGCCCGGCGCAGCGTTATGTCTGGGTGCGCGCCAACGGTGAGCTACCCGAGGATCCCCGAGTACATCAATATCTGTTGGGCTACGCCTCAGACTTCAACTTTCTACCAACGGCCTTACAGCCGCATGGCAAAGGCTTTCTTGAACCAGGCATGCAAGTCGCGACGATCGACCATTCCATGTGGTTCCATCGCCCCTTCCGCCTCGATGACTGGCTGCTATACGCCATCGATAGCCCCTCCGCCTCTGGCGGACGCGGCTTGGTGCGGGGCCAATTCTTCGATCGCCAAGGGCAATTGGTGGCCTCCGCCGTGCAAGAGGGCCTCATTCGCCAGCATCCGGCGCGCTGAGCCACGCGCCGGGATGGCGCAAGGTCAACGGTTATAAGCGCTCTCACCGTGGCTGGTTACATCCAGCCCGGTATGCTCCTGCTCCTCACTGACGCGTAGACCGACGCACCGATCGGCAACCTTATAGGCGATCAGTGCCGCCGCCGCCGACCACAGTACGCTCACCAACACGCTCAGCGCCTGCACCCACACCTGATGTCCCATGGTGACGCCGCTGGCGTAACCGGTCCCGCCCAACGCGTCGGCGCTCAAGACTCCGGTCGCTAGGCACCCCACAATACCGCACACGCCATGTACCCCAAAGACATCGCAGGCATCATCCACCCGTAGCCACTGTTTCAGTACCACGACCCCCCATAGCCCCGCCATACCGGCTAACACCCCAAGCAGTAACGCTCCGCCGACCCCGACGCTCCCGGCCGCAGGCGTCACCGCCACCAGCCCGGCGATACAACCGGAGCACGCCCCCAGTAGCGAGGGATTGCCACGCAGCCACCACTCCATCAACAGCCACGAGAGGATGGCGCCGGCAGCGGCGATCACCGTATTGAGGAAGGCCAACGCCGCAATATCGCTGGCCGCCCCGGCAGAACCAGCGTTAAAGCCAAACCAACCGACATAGAGAATGGCGCTACCGAGGAAGACCAGCGGCAGGCTGTGGGGCTTGAACGCCTCTCGTCCATAACCACTACGCGGCCCTAACAGATAGGCGCCGATCAACCCGGCCACCGCCGCATTGATATGCACCACCGTTCCACCGGCGAAATCCAGCGCGCCATCCGTCGCCAACCATCCCCCGCCCCATACCATATGGGCCAACGGAATATAGGAGAGGGTGAACCACAGCACGGCAAAGATCAGCACCGCGCCGAAGCGCATGCGTTCGGCAAACGCGCCCACCACCAGCGCCACGGTGATGATGGCGAACGAGCCTTGGAAGGCCACATGCACCAGGGTTGAGATCGAACCGGTGACATCGTGCAGACCGATGCCGCGTAGCATCACACCGTGTAGGTTGCCCACCAGCGCGTTACCCTTGCCGAAGGTCAAGCTATAGCCGTACAGCACCCACAGCACGCTGATCAGGGCGAAGATCACCATCACCTGCGTCATCAGGGATAGGACGTTCTTAGCGCGCAATAATCCGCCATAGAATAGGGCGATACCCGGCAGGGTCATAAACAGCACCAACGCGGTAGCGATCAACATGAAACCATTGTCCGCCCGATCCGCGAGCGGTGTCGCGGCTAACGCCGTCCCCGGCAACCATAGTGCCGCAACCATTCCCTTACGTAAGGTCATCATGCTTTCCCCCTCCTTGCCCATCATCACAACGCCGCCTCATCGCATTCACCGGTACGGATGCGTACCACGCGCGTTAAGTCAGCGACAAAGATCTTACCGTCGCCAATTTTTCCACTACCCGCCGCCTGGCAGATCGCCTCGATCACCGCCTCGAGCCGATCATCCGCCAGCGCGATCTCGATCTTGACCTTGGGTAAGAAATTAACGGCGTACTCCGCGCCACGGTACAGTTCGGCGTGCCCCTTCTGCCGACCAAATCCCTTCACCTCCGTCACCGTCAACCCACAGATCCCCATGGCCGAGAGCGCATCGCGCACCTCATCCAACTTAAATGGCTTGATCACCGCACTCACCAGTTTCATCGCGCTCTCCTCCATAAACGCCACCTCATACAGCGAAACATTCAGCAAAGGTCATGCCAGGAGTGAAAATAGTGTGAAAAAGTGCAGTGCTCATGCGGGGTTAGTCACAAAACTGAGGGGTAAGGCGAGACGAGGCGCATGGCACCAAAATAGTGCGAAATGGCCAGTGTTGCGTCTAATGTGGCGCAGCGTGGGGCAGCGCCGACTCACCGCCAGCGCGGTATGATGTGATGTGGGTCGTCGTGAGCGCCGGCAGCCGATCCGATGCCAGCGTATGCGCTAGTCGCGGAGTGGCAACGCCGTGGTAAACTTGATCTGCTCCATCGCGAAGCTGGAGGTGACATCGCTCAGCCCTTTCACCGCCGTCACCAGGCGCTTATAAAACTCATCGAAGCTCTTCATATCGGCGACTTGTACCTGCATCAGGTAATCATACTCACCCGCCATGCGATAAAACGCCAAGATCTCCGGCATATGTTCTACCTGCTGCACAAAGTGGCCATACCACTCCGCACTGTGATACTGGGTCTTGATCGCCACAAAGGCCGTCAATCCCAGGCCAAGCTTCTCCTTGTCCAGCAACGCCACCCGTTGCGTAATGTAGCCCTCCTCCTCCAGGCGCTTCAGTCGCTTCCAGCAAGGAGTCGACGTCAGATTGACGGCCTCGGACAGGACTTGCAACGACAGGGTGCAGTCCCGCTGTAACATATTCAACAGGCTACGGTCGATTTTATCCAGCATAGGGGCCTCCAGGAGAAATATTTCCTCCAATTAGGCCAATACGCACCATAATAATCAATCCTTTTCCCGCATAAATGGGATAGCTATCCAAAAGGCATGGCGAGGGTTAGGGTTAGGGTTAGGGTTAGGGTTAGGGTTAGGGTTAGGGTTAGGGTTAGGATTGGCGACAAAAGAAAAACCGACAAGGGGACAGTCAGGTTCCCTTGTCGGCTGGCCGAAAAGCCTCAGTGATTCGGGGGAATTGTGAGGGTAGATCGTGTAAGCCAAAATGTTAATTGTTGTGCCACCGCCTGCTGCTGACAGTCGCCGATGACGCGCAAATGAGGCAAGGCTTGTCGCAGTTGCGCCAAGGCGTTCCCCATGATGAATCCTTGACCGACCATCGCCAGCATCTCCCGATCATTCATCGCATCGCCAAAGGCCATACACTCGGCCAACGAGACACCGACATGGTCGCATAGCACCGCCAACGCATTACCCTTATTACTGCCTGGCGGCACCACCTCCAACGAGTCACGCCCCGAGAAACAGAGGTCGATTGCCGTGCCTAAGTGCTGGCGTAATCGCTGCTGCAACGTCAATAGACGCTGATGATGATCGATAAAACAGATTTTGCTGATGCCATAGGCAGGCAACTGGCGTACGTCCACCAGACGATAGGCGAAACCATCCGCTTGATGAGGGATCAAGAGCTCAGGACAGGCGTGCCCCGTCAGCCAGCCATCGTCACGAAACAGATGCACCGAGGCGCTGTCGCTCCATGTCACATGGAGCAGCTCATGCACCACGTCGGGTGCCAGATCCTGGCGAAAGAGCAGCTTGCCGTTACGGTCATGCACTCGGGTACCGTTACCGGTGATCAAATGTCCGTGCAGACCGAGCCGTTGCGTCATACGACTCACCTCCAGGAAGTGACGCCCGGTGGCGAAGGTCAGCATCACCCGCTGCCGCGCCAAGTGCCGCAAAGCCTCAAGCGTCTCCGCCCCGATGCGGTGATCCGGCATCAAGAGTGTGCCGTCCATATCAAACGCTACCAAACGCATGCTGCCTCCCCTCTGTGACCCCTTCTGCATGTTGTGCAGTATCGCGTGGTATTTACGGAACTAATAGTGAACAATTAGAGAAAAGTGTTCAGGATTTAGCGATGCGCCTACTGCAACGTCTCAACCAATACCAACGGCTCTATCAATTCGCCGGAGATGCCCCTCGGGCGGCCACCGTCGCCGAGTTGGCCGCGACGGTCTGCTGTAGCGAGCGCCATACGCGAACGTTGCTCAACCAGTTGCAAGACATCGGTTGGCTGAGTTGGCAAGCCAGCGCCGGCCGAGGTCGGCGGGGCTGCTTACATTGCCGCGTACCGGTACAGCAACTCCGTCGCCAACTGATGGAAAGTCTATTGCAGGAGGGCAATCACCAGGGGGCCCTGCGCCTCGCGGCGCGTGATCCGGCGCACCTGATGCCCTACCTGCAACCCCACCTCGGCGGGCAGTGGTCAGCCGAGCTGCCGACCCTGCGTATCCCCTATTACCGTCCGCTGGAGTCGATTCATCCGCTGCAACTGAGCGGGCGTGCGGAGCAGCATCTGGCACACACGATCCATGCCGGACTCACGCGCTTCATCCCCGGCAACACGGCGCCACAGCCGGATCTCGCCCACCACTGGCAAGTCAGTACCGATGGCCTCTGTTGGCGCTTCCAACTGCACAGCGATCTCCACTGGCACCATGGCCAAGCCATCACCACCGCACAACTGTTAGCGGTGCTGCAGCAGCGGCGCACGCATCCGCAGGCCGGAGCCCTTTTAGCCAGCGTGTCGGCGATCGATCAGCCTCATCCGCTGTGCTTACGCTTCCTCCTCAGGCGCCCCGATTATTGGCTGGCGCACCGACTGGCTAATCTGCTTTATCTACTGCCCCATCCACAGTTGGCCGATATCGGGGCCGGGCCATTTCGCTTAGCGAACGCCCATCCGACGTTGCTGCGTCTGGAACAATACCCGGGATACCATTTGCAGCGCCCCTATCTGCACGCCATCGAATACTGGATCACCGCCGGACCACATGCGGCGTTACGCGCCTGTCTGGATGCGGTACGCATCCAGATCGGGCCCGATGAGGGGATTCAAGATAGCCGTCGGCTCAAGACCAGCACCAGCTTGGGTTTCGGTTATATGGCCATTAATCAGCGCCAGGGAAGGCTGACATCCCCCCAGGCGCGTTATCTCCTGGGACTGATGCGCGACGCGGAGAGCTTTAGCGCCCTCCCTCTTGAGGAGGGGATCACCCTACGCTGCGAGGAGCTGCTCCCCGACTGGCCGCTCCCCGACTACCCCGCCACGCCTTGCCCCTTACCTCCCCAACTGGTCCTGTTGACGCAGCCAGCGGCGCCGCTGCATCAGTTGGCGCGCCGCCTCCAATCCCGCCTGGCGCGCCTCGGCTGTATCCTGGAACTGCGCTTCTTCGCCGGTAAACGCTGGCTCGATGACGCGCTGTTGGCCCAGGCCGATATCATCCTGGGTGATAAGCGCATCGGCGAATCCCCCGGCGCCACGTTAGACAACTGGCCGCGTACCGATCGCTTGTGGCCGGCGATCCTCCCTTCGGCCAGCTACCGGGATACGTTGGAGCAGCTTAACCGCCAGCAGCAAATGGCCGACGAGACGTCACGCCTGGCCGCGCTCCAGCGCCTCTACCACACGCTGATGACTCAGGGTTACATGGCGCCGCTGTTCAACTACCGCTATCAGGTTAGCGTCCCGCCTCGCGTCAACGGCATCGTATTGACCGCCCACGGCTGGTTCGACTTTTGCCAAGCATGGGTGCCGGCGCCGGATGAAGACTGTTCATCGTCCGATTGAGCCGCTACCATAACCTCATGCTCTCTTGAATAGATTATCGAGGTTTATATGAAACGCGCCGTTGTGGTTTTCAGTGGCGGACAGGATTCAACCACCTGCCTGATCCAGGCGTTGCAACGCTACGACGATGTCCATTGCATCACCTTCGACTATGGGCAGCGCCACCGCGCCGAGATCGATGTCGCCCGTAATCTGGCCCATCAACTCGGTGCCAGTGCCCATAAGGTGTTAGATGTCGGCTTATTAAATGAGCTCGCGATCAGCAGCCTGACCCGGGACAACATCCCGGTGCCCACCCAGAGTGAAACGGGGATTCCGAATACCTTCGTACCGGGGCGCAATATTCTGTTCCTCACCCTGGCGGCGATTTACGCCTACCAGGTCGAGGCCGAGGCGGTGATCACCGGGGTCTGTGAGACGGACTTCTCGGGGTATCCCGACTGCCGCGATGCGTTCGTCAAGGCGCTGCATCACGCAGTGAGCCTGGGGATGGCCAGAGACATTCGTTTCGAGACGCCGCTGATGTGGCTCAATAAGGCGGAGACCTGGGCGTTAGCCGACTATTACGGCCAGCTAGAGCGGGTACGTCACGATACCCTGACCTGCTATAACGGCATCCAGGGCGACGGATGTGGCCACTGCGCCGCCTGCCACCTCCGGGCGCACGGCCTGCAACAATACCAGGCCGACCCGGCGGGTGTGATGGCTTCCCTGCGCCAGAAGAGCGGCTTGGCCTAACCCCCCGCTCATCGCCTCCCGCCGCACGACGGCGGGAGCTATAACGCCAAGCGTGCGCGATTCTTCTCTAACAGCGCCCGGCCGATTCCCTTCACTTGCAACAGTTGCTCAAGGCTAGAGAAGGCGCCGTGCTGTTGCCGAAAGTCGACGATCGCCTGCGCCTTATCCAGTCCCACCCCCGTCATTCCCGCCGCCAGGGCCTGTGCCGAGGCCTGATTAATATTCAGCCGCTCTCCCTGGGGCGCCGTGCTCCCCCGTGCGCCAGAGGCGGGCATCGTGGTGGTGGTCGATGAAATGACCGGCGCGGCCTGGGGACGGAGGGGAAAAAACAGCAGAGAGAGCCACAGCGGGGAGGATAACAATAAGGTAAATAAAGACATGACAGTTCTCCTTCTGATCGGTTAGCAAACTCGCTTACCATGCCCGAAGGTGCATCCGCTGACAAAAGCTCGCCGCCAGAGACGCAAAAGGCCGCTGACGCGGCCTTGATACGTTACATTGTTTCTCGTACTACTGCGGTGATTACTGCATTTCCGCCGCTGCGCCCAGCTTAATCTTGCCATTGGCGCGCAGGTTATCCATCAATGCCTCGAAGGTGATCCCGGTCTCGCCGGTCAGCATCTGCGAAGCGAAGGCTTTCTGCTCTTCCGCCGTCAATTGGCCCGCTTTCACCGCATTCAGGCGGATCAGCACGATGTTATCCTGACGATCTTCCGAGAGGCCATATACCGGCTTATTCGCCTGCGGATGTGGCAGTGCAAACACCGTATCCACCAGCTGACGGTCATCGGAGGCGCGCGTCAACGTCTGCTCGGCGCCGAAACTCAACCCGGCGGCCTGCAACGCGGCATCGCCTTTACCCGCCTGCAACGCAGCCAACAGTTTTTCACCCTCGCTACGCGCCTGAGCGATCGCCTTCTGACGTTTCAGCAGCTCGGTCACCTGATCGCGTACCTGGTCGAAGGGCTTGACCGCCTCCGGCTTATGCGCGCTGACGCGCAGGACAAAGGCGCGATCGCCCTCGACACTGATCACGTCGGAGTTGCTACCCGGCGTGCCATTCTCGCCAAACAGCGAGCCATCGAAGATCGCCTGCACCACCGGCTTAAAGTTCAATGCAGCCGGTACGCTATCACGGGTAAACCATGCGGTCTCGGTCGCCTTAGCCCCGGCGGCTTCTTCCGCACCAGCCAACGAGTCGTTATCGCTGGTAGCGGCGTCGCTCACCTTCTGTTGCATCGCATAGAAGGCATCCAGCGATTTCTGTTGCTTCACCTTATCGGCGATGGCGGCACGCACCTCTGACAGCGGTTTAATCACCGCCGGCTGCATGTCATCCAGACGTACGATCAGATAACCGACGCTAGAGGCGATCGGCGCAGAAACCTGCCCCTTGGTCGTCAGCTTGGCGTTCAGGATCTCCTGCGGCGTACTCTCCGGCTCCATCCAGCCCAACTCCCCGCCATTCTTACGGGAAATAATATCGCTAGAGTGCTCTTTCGCCAGGGTGGCGAAGTCGGCCCCCTTGGACAGTTGTTCGGCGATCGCCTTGGCTTCCGCCTCACTCTTCACCTGGATCACGCTGTACTTATTGCGCTCCGGTTGGGTGAAGCTGCGCTTATGCTGATCGTAATAGGCGCTGATCTCCGCATCGCTGACGGTCATCTTGTCATTGATCGCGGCGGCATCCATCTCGATATAGCTCACACGTACCGCCTCAGGGGCGATAAAG
Organism: Edwardsiella sp. A.80236; assembly: GCF_044540725.1. Taxonomy (NCBI): domain Bacteria; kingdom Pseudomonadati; phylum Pseudomonadota; class Gammaproteobacteria; order Enterobacterales; family Hafniaceae; genus Edwardsiella; species Edwardsiella sp. A.80236. Next base: position 399,956 of record NZ_JBIUCY010000002.1, on the reverse strand, counting down.
CTATTCTGGTGCTGCTGGTAGTAACCTTGCAGCTCGGCATCGCTCACCTTCTGCTGCGGCATCAATTGCTTGATGTCGATGGTTGCCAGATTGATCAGACGTTGCTGCATGGTCAACGCCGCCAGGGAGGAGACTTCGCTCGGCAACGTGAAACCGGTGGCGGTGAAGCCCTGGATCAGTTGCTGCGTCACCAGTTGCTGGCGCATCAGTTGTGCATAGCTATCTGGCGTCAACCCCAGACGCGCCACCATCTCCAGATACTTGGCGTTATCGAAGTGGTTATCCGTCTGGAAATAAGGCAGGGTACGAATCGCCTCTTTCACCTGGGCGTCGCTGATAGCCAGGTTCAATTTCTTGGCGTACTGATCGAGCAACACATCGTCGATCATGCGTGACAGCACCTGCTGACGCAGCTCCTTCATATACCCTTCGTTGCCTGCCAGCACCGAGAACTGATCGCCCAGCTGCTGCTGCAAACGGCTACGCTCATTCTGTACCGCCTGCTCCAACTGGGCCCGACTGATCTCCTGACCATCCACTTTGGCCGCATAGTCGCCGGAACCACCGATCAGATAATTACCTACCCCGGTCAGCACAAACGAGATGATGATCAGAGCCAGGATAACCTTGAGCACGACGTGATTGGCGGCCGCGCGTAAATTGTCCATCATAGTGTGGCAACACTCCGCTGTGATTGTTGGTAATACGTTGTGACTCCGCGTCGTGCCGGGACTCGCCCGGCTATGCACAGCACACGCTATAGATTAACTGCTTCAGGCTACCCTGACGAGGCATCATGCCACGATGTGCAGGGAAGGCAGTTGCCAGCCATAAAAAAAGCGCATCAACATGATGCGCCTTGTATTTTACCTTAGCTACGCCATGGCGTCAGTCGATTGTTTGCGATTTGCAGAAATCGCCACTACCGATGCCAGGCGCATCGCGCTCGACGCTTAGTTCACCGCGTCTTTCAGCGCCTTACCCGCACGGAAACCCGGTACCTTCGCAGCGGAAATCTCGATTTCCTTCCCCGTCTGCGGGTTGCGGCCAGTACGCGCAGCACGTTCACGCACATCGAAGGTGCCAAAACCGACCAGAGCGACGGCATCACCCTGTTGCAGGCTTTCGGTCACGGAGGCAATGAAGGCATCCAGCGCACGACCGGCTGCCGCCTTGGAAATATCAGCACCCTCGGCAATCTTGTCGATCAGTTGTGATTTATTCACTCTCTCATCCCCTTTAAAAATCCCGGTCGCACAGGAAACGAGTCTCCCTACCGTACGACCGCGCAGCAGTTATCTCAAGCCTGTCATGACCGGCCAACGCATCTACGGCGCTCGCTACGGCTGACAGGGCTCTACGTTAGCGGCACAAAAAAAGGCTGGCAAGCCCGAAATGGGCCGCCAGCCGATGTTTTATCAACGTACTTTGCGATATGTCACTATTTCGCGGTGACAACGTCCATGCCAAACGGCGCATTCTGCAGCGCCAAGGTTAAAACCTCGTCGATGCGCTTCACCGGATGGATGTCGAGATCGCGCAGGACGTTCTCCGGCATCTCCTCCAGATCCCGCTTATTATCATCCGGGATCAGGACGGTTTTGATACCGCCACGATGCGCGGCCAACAGCTTCTCTTTCAGCCCACCGATCGGCAGCACCTGACCACGCAGCGTGATCTCCCCGGTCATCGCCACATCGGCGCGCACCGGATTACCCGTCAGGCAAGAGACCAGTGCCGTACACATCGCGATACCGGCGCTCGGCCCATCTTTCGGTGTAGCCCCTTCCGGTACGTGGACGTGGATGTCGCGCTTCTCATAGAAGTCCTGATTGATCCCCAACTTCTCGGCACGCGCACGGACGACCGTCAACGCCGCCTGGATCGACTCCTGCATCACCTCACCCAGCGAGCCGGTATAGGTCAGCTTGCCCTTACCCGGTACGCTGGCCGTTTCGATAGTCAGCAGATCGCCGCCCACCTCGGTCCAGGCCAAGCCTGTCACCTGCCCGACACGGTTTTCGCTGTCGGCCCGGCCATAATCGAAACGCTGTACTCCCAGATAATCCTTCAGATTATCGCCATTGATCTCGATGTGGCGCAGCGACTTGTCCAACAACAGCTGCTTGACGGCCTTACGGCACAGCTTGGAGATCTCACGCTCCAGCGCACGCACCCCCGCCTCACGCGTGTAGTAACGGATGATGCCGACGATCGCGCTGTCGTCCACCGTTAACTCGCCTTTCTTCAACGCGTTACGCTCGATCTGCTTCGGCAATAGATGCTGGCGAGCGATGTTGAGCTTCTCGTCCTCGGTGTAGCCGGACAGACGGATCACCTCCATACGATCCAACAGCGGCGCCGGGATGTTCATCGAGTTTGAGGTGGCGACAAACATCACATCGGACAGATCGTAATCGACCTCCAGGTAGTGATCGTTAAAGGCGACGTTCTGCTCCGGATCCAAGACCTCCAACAGTGCCGAGGCGGGATCGCCGCGCATGTCGGAAGACATCTTGTCAATTTCATCCAACAAGAACAATGGGTTACGCACACCCACCTTGGCCATCTTCTGGATCAGTTTACCCGGCATGGAGCCGATGTAAGTCCGACGATGACCGCGGATCTCCGCCTCGTCACGCACGCCGCCCAGCGCCATACGCACATACTGACGCCCGGTAGCGCGGGCAATGGATTGCCCCAGCGAGGTCTTACCTACCCCCGGCGGCCCGACCAGGCACAGGATCGGTCCCTTGATTTTGCTGACGCGACTCTGCACCGCCAGGTATTCCAGGATGCGATCTTTGACGCGCTCTAGACCATAATGGTCGGCGTCCAGCGTCTCCTGCGCCTTACGCAGATCTTTCTTCACCTTGCTGCGAGCATGCCACGGCACCTGCACGATCCAGTCGATATAACCGCGCACCACGGTGGCTTCCGCCGACATCGGCGACATCATCTTCAGCTTTTGCAGCTCGGCTTCCGCCTTCTCACGCGCCTCTTTCGGCATCTTGGCGGCTTCGATCTTGCGCTTCAGCGCCTCGAACTCGTCTGGCGTATCGTCCATCTCACCCAGCTCTTTCTGAATGGCCTTCATCTGCTCATTCAGATAGTACTCGCGCTGGCTCTTCTCCATCTGCTTCTTCACCCGGTTACGGATGCGCTTCTCGACTTGCAGCAGATCGATCTCGGACTCCATCATCGCCATCAGATATTCCAGACGCTCGGCCACGTCGAACATCTCCAGCACCGTCTGCTTGTCGTTCAGCTTCAACGGCATATGGGCGGCGATGGTATCGGCCAAGCGAGCGGCATCGTCGATGCTGTTCAGCGAGGTCAGCACCTCCGGCGGGATCTTCTTGTTCAGTTTGATATAGCCTTCAAACTGATTGATGGCGGTACGTACCAGCACCTCCTGCTCGCGTTCGTCCATCTCCGGCGTCGCCAGGTACTCTGCCTGGGCGGCAAAGTGTTCGCCACCATCAGACAGCGTGGTGATGCGGGCACGTTGGATCCCCTCCACCAGCACTTTTACCGTACCATCCGGCAGCTTCAGCATCTGCAGAATGGAGGCCACCGTCCCGACGGTAAACAGATCGTTGACGCCCGGCTCGTCGGTCGACGCCTCTTTCTGTGCCACCAGCAGGATCTTCTTGTCGTGATCCATTGCGGCTTCCAGGCAGCGGATCGACTTTTCCCGGCCTACAAACAACGGAATCACCATGTGCGGATAAACCACCACATCGCGCAACGGCAATACGGGGATTTCTATGCGTTCGGAACGCTCAGGATTCATAGAGCTCTCTCTTTGTTTAGCTTCCGCCAGGTTATGGCGAAACAGCGCCACATCATGAGTAAAGACTGTTTCACCAAAGGATTACTAGAGTATATGGGGCTATATTGGCGGGATTCAACGCCACGATCTACGGAAAAAAAATGGGGGATGCCATCCCCCATTTCTCCTACTGTCCCATCTACTCAGCACGCCGATGGCGAACGCGTGCCACCGAGGGTGGCGAGTTACTCGCCGGCAGCTTGCGCCTCGGGCTGTCCGTAAATCAGCATCGGCTTACTCTGCCCTTCGATAACCTGCTCATCGACGACCACCTTCTCCACGTTCTCCATGGAGGGCAGATCGTACATGGTATCGAGCAGCGTCCCCTCGACGATCGAACGCAGGCCACGCGCACCGGTCTTACGCGCCATCGCCTTCTTCGCGATGGCGGTTAAGGCTTCGTCGCGAAACTCTAGCTCGACCCCTTCCAGGCCAAACAGCGCCTGATACTGCTTGGTCAGGGCGTTCTTCGGCTCTTTCAGGATCTGGATCAGCGCCGCTTCATCCAACTCTTTCAGGGTGGCGACCACCGGCAGACGACCGATGAACTCCGGGATCAGACCAAACTTGATCAGATCTTCCGGCTCGACCTGGCCCAGCAGCTCACTCTCGCTGGCCTTATCCGCCTTCCCTTTCACCTTCGCGCCGAAGCCGATACCGGTGCCGGTATTCACACGCTGACCGATCACCTTATCCAACCCGGCGAAGGCACCACCACAGATGAACAGGATCTTGGAGGTATCCACCTGCAAGAACTCCTGCTGCGGATGTTTCCGTCCGCCCTGCGGAGGAACGGCCGCGACCGTCCCTTCGATCAGTTTCAACAGCGCCTGCTGCACCCCTTCACCCGATACGTCACGGGTAATCGACGGGTTGTCCGACTTACGGGAGATCTTGTCAATCTCGTCAATGTAGACGATGCCGCGCTGGGCCTTTTGCACGTCGTAGTCGCACTTCTGCAACAGCTTCTGGATAATATTTTCGACGTCCTCACCGACATAGCCGGCTTCGGTCAGGGTCGTCGCATCCGCCATGGTGAACGGCACATCCAGCAGACGAGCCAACGTCTCTGCCAGCAGGGTCTTGCCGCTACCGGTCGGGCCGATCAGCAGGATATTGCTCTTACCCAACTCGACGCCGTTACTAGTGTCGCCGTTACGCAGGCGTTTATAGTGGTTATACACCGCCACCGCCAGCACCTTCTTCGCCTGCTCCTGACCGATGACATAGTCATCCAGGTGATGACGGATCTCATGGGGAGTCGGCAGTGCGCTACGCTCGCGGTGCGGCGTCACGTCTTTGATCTCTTCGCGAATGATGTCGTTACACAGATCGACACATTCATCGCAGATATACACTGACGGACCGGCGATCAGCTTACGAACTTCATGCTGGCTTTTGCCGCAAAAAGAGCAGTACAGCAGCTTGCCAGAGCCGTCTTTGCGCTTATCTGTCATCAGTAAACCTCTTTCATTTAATTGCTGTCCCACCCGCGGCGGGCGTAGGCCCTATCATGACCTTGGCGCTGATCCGCGCGGCACACAGCCTATCCACACGAAAGCGCCCGTGGGCGCTTTTATCGCTCTAGTATATCGGCGAATGGCCAGAGTGGCAGCATGTGGGGCGGTTCGCCGCACAAATCAGGCGCGCTGGGTCAGCACGGCATCGACCAGACCGTAATCGACCGCTTCCTGTGCAGACATGAAGCGATCGCGCTCGGTATCACGCTCGATCACCTCCAGTGGCTGACCGGAGTGCTTGGCCATCAGGGTGTTCATGCGTGCCTTGATACTGAGGATCTCTTTCGCGTGGATCTCAATATCGGTCGCCTGACCTTGGAAACCGCCCAACGGTTGATGGATCATGACCCGAGAGTTAGGCAGGCAGAAACGCTTGCCCTGCGCCCCGGCAGCCAGCAGGAACGATCCCATGGAGCAGGCTTGCCCCATGCAGATGGTGCTGACATCCGGTTTGATAAACTGCATGGTGTCATAGATAGACATCCCGGCGGTGATCACCCCACCCGGTGAGTTGATATATAAGTGGATGTCTTTTTCCGGGTTTTCTGCTTCCAGGAACAGCATCTGGGCCACGATCAGGTTGGCCATGTGATCTTCGACCTGCCCTGTCAGAAAAATAATGCGTTCTTTGAGCAGACGGGAAAAAATATCGTATGAACGCTCGCCGCGCGAAGTCTGCTCAACAACCATGGGCACCAACGCCATGTGCGGTGCTAACTCACGCTGGTCACTGTATGACATTAACCGTCTCCTATAGAAATCTCTTCAGCAGTGGTACGTTTTGATTCTACTTGAGATAGGCCGGATTGACTATGCACAATCGGGCCCTCCTCTGCTGTCCCTGCGCCTCAGGAAGACAGTATTTCACTCATTTGGGGGTGAACACGGCAAAATAAAGGCGCCCACTAAAAAAAAACCTTCGCCCTACGGCGAAGGTTTTTCAGATGACCTTAATCAATCAGGCGAACAACTTAGGCCTGCGGCTGGTTCATCAGCTCGTTGAAGGTGGTCTCTTTCTCGCTCACTTTGGCCTGGGCCAGCAGCAGTTCAACCGCTTGCTCTTCCAGTGCCATGTTGCGCATGTTGTTCATCATCTCTTTGTTCTTGCTGTAGAACTCGATCACTTCCTGCGGATCTTCGTAGGCAGAAGCCATCTCTTCGATCAGCGCATTAACGCGAGCGTCGTCTGCTTTCAGCTCGTTCTTGCTGATCACTTCGCCCAGCAGCAGACCGACGATGACACGACGCTTAGCCTGCTCTTCGAACAGTTCACGCGGCAGCTCCATCGCTTGCTGCTCATTGCCACCGAAACGCTGTGCGGCTTGACGACGCAGCACGTCGATTTCGCCGTCGACCAGGGCTGCCGGCACGTCGATTTCGTTCGCGCTCACCAGACCGTCCAGAACCTGCGCCTTGATGCGGTTACGCACGGCATTTTTCAGTTCACGGGTCATGTTCTTACGAACTTCAGCCTTCAGGCCTTCCAGGGAGCCATCAGCCACGCCGAAACGCTTGATGAACTCGGCAGTCATTTCCGGCAGTTCGCGCTCTTCGACTTTCTTCAGCACGATGTCGAATTTAGCCGCTTTACCTTTCAGGTTTTCAGCGTGGTAATCTTCCGGGAAGGTTACATCGATGACGAACTCTTCACCCGCTTTGTGACCCAGGATACCGTCTTCAAAGCCCGGGATCATGCGGCCCTGGCCCATGGCCAGAACGAAATCGGTAGCCTTGCCACCTTCGAAGACTTCGCCGTCGATAGAGCCGGTGAAATCGATGGTTGCACGATCTTCGCCAGCCACTTCACCCTCTTTCGCCACCCAGGAAGCCTGCTGCTTACGCAGGGTTTCAACCATGGCGTCAACGTCGGCGTCTTTCACCTCTACCAGCGGCTTCTCAACCACGATGGTATCCAGACCCTTCAGTTCGATCTCCGGGTAAACTTCGAACTCTACCGCGTAGGTGAAGTCGTCGCCCAGTTTGTATTCGCCCGGTACATACTTCGGCGCACCGACCGGATTCAGTTTTTCTTTGATGATCGCGTCGACGAAATTACGCTGCATCAGATCGCCCAGCACGTCCTGACGTACAGATGCGCCATAACGCTGAGCGACGATGTTCATCGGCACTTTGCCCTTACGGAAACCGTCAATGCGTGCCTTCTTGGCAACATTACGCAGTTCGCTTTCTACTGCTTTTTCGATGCTATCAGCAGCAACAGTAATATTTACGCGACGACCCAGGCCTTCGGTGGTTTCAACAGAAACTTGCATCTTATACCTCAAAAAATCACAGTGCTCGGTCAACGCTAGAAGCCGTTCTCTGCATCATGCCTGAGAGCCGCAACTTACTCTGAAGCGGGACGGCGCAAGAGTCACGCCCGCCGCCTTTCAAGTGCCATCTTAGCCGTTATCGCCGCCCCTCCCCGCGCTTACCGCGGTAAGCTCGGGAGACGCTAGCGCGTCGCCGCCTCGATGCTGCTCGAAATTCATTGGGCCGATATTGCATTCCCTGTTTTCAGATGCGTCCCGAATACCATTCCGGAAAAATAGACGCGACATTATAGCGATGCGCGCACTGGGAGTCGAGAACCCGCGGGATTAAGTCACGCGGCGCCTCACACTTTCACCCCGAACGCCCCGCCGTTCGTCCCGGCGACACAGACAAAAAAAGATGGCCTAATGGCCATCTCCGTCGCGGCACTCGCCTCTCTTTGGCCGCCGCGCGCTGAAAAAGTTCCGTTTACGCGAGGCTAGCGCTACCGTTCCCGACACCGCGGCAAACCGGCGAGGCTAACACCGTATCCTGCAAACCGGCCCACTCTTTACGGGTATAGGTATGCAGCGCCAGGGCATGGACCCCATCCGCCATCTCTTCGGCCAACGCGCCATAAATCGCGCGGTGACGTTGCAAAAAACGCTCGCCCTGGAAGCGGTCACTGACCATGACCACCTTGAAATGGGTCTCCGATCCTGCAGGCACATTGTGCCGATAGCTTTCGTCAACCACATCAAGATAGACCGGCTCAAAAGCCGCGCGCAGCTTGGCTTCTATCTGCTCTCTCATCATACGACATCCCCTTATCCGGCAACGGCAGTGGTACATGACACGCTAACGCGTCGGGAGCACATCGCGGCGGCAGGCACCGCACTCGCATCCGATAGTCCTCGCTCCCCATCGGGGGGCCAAGCCTATCTTTCCGCCTCCTTATCCTAAAGCGTAGCCGCTTTTTGCCATTCTACGCACTCCTAACGTTAATTTAACGTCACGATCCATCGGCTTTCAACTACAAATATATCCTTATAATCAATAGGGTAAATCATGATTTTCTGCGGATGATCCCGCGTTGACCGACCAGGGAAGAAAATCCCCCGCCGGGGATCCCTCGCCCGGCAGGGCAATGGTATGATATACCTGTCCATCTCCTGCACAGCCGATGCAGTGCCTGTTATCACTCAACACCAGAAAATGGCTATCACAATGACTATGCTAAAAAAACTGTTTCTTCCGCTGCTGGCTCTGCTCGCCCTGGCCGGCTGCGCTAGCCAAAGCAATACCCTAAATATCAATCCGCAGATGGCCCTGCCGCAGCAAGACCCTACGCTACAAGGCATCACCATCAGCATTAACGGCGCCGACGTTCGCCCTGATAAGGCGCTGGCGAAGGTCAACCGCGACGGGCAGTTGGTCACCCTGATGCCTCAGCGCGATCTGCGTTTCCTGTTGCAAGAAATCTTGGAAAAACAGATGACCGCCCGCGGCTATATGATCGGCGCCAACGGGGCCGTCGACTTGCAGATCGTGGTTAACCGCCTGTACGCCGATGTCAGCGAGGGGAACCTACGCTACAACATCACCACGCACGCCGATGTCTCCATCATCGCCACCGCGCGCAATGGCAGCAAGCTGGTGAAAACCTACCGTGCCAGCTATAACGAGCAGGGCGCCTTTACCGCCAGCAATAGCAAGATCACCAATGCGGTCAACAATGCGTTGACGGATATCGTCAGCACCATGGCGCAGGACTCCAGCATCAGCGACTTCATTAAAGCCAACGCTCGTTAACCCTAATGCCGGTACGGCACGCCGTACCGGCCAATATCCTTATGCCAACAGCCTACTTCGCCATTTTCACCCAACGCCGTAGCGCCATCCTGCTGTTGCTCGGCTTCGCCTCGGGGCTCCCGTTGGCCTTGACCTCCGGCACTCTCCAGGCCTGGATGACCGTCGCGGGCGTCGATCTGAAGACCATCGGCTTCTTCTCGCTGGTCGGTCAGGCTTACGTCTTCAAGTTTCTCTGGTCGCCGCTGATGGATCGCTACACGCCGCCCTTACTCGGCCGGCGTCGGGGCTGGCTGTTGTTAAGTCAGATCCTGCTATTGGCAACCATCTTCGCCATGGGGCTGCTGGATCCGCAGCGCCATCTGTGGTGGCTGGCGTTATTGGCGGTGCTGGTGGCCTTCTGCTCCGCCTCACAAGATATCGTCTTCGATGCCTACAAAACCGATCTGCTCAGCGCCGAGGAGCGCGGTGCCGGGGCGGCGATCTCGGTACTCGGCTACCGCCTGGCGATGCTGGTTTCTGGGGGGCTGGCCCTGTGGCTGGCGGATCGCTACCTCGGTTGGCAGGCGACCTACTGGCTGATGGCGGGCCTGATGTTGATCGGCATCGCCGCCACCCTCTGGGCGCCAGAGCCGCAAAGCGATGTGCCGGTGCCACGCACCCTGGAACAGGCGGTATTGGCCCCGCTACGCGACTTCTTTCAACGTGATAACGCCTGGCTGATCCTGCTATTAATCGTCATGTACAAGATGGGGGACGCCTTCGCCGGTAGCTTGAGCACCACCTTCCTGATCCGGGGTGTCGGCTTCGACGCCGGCGAGGTTGGCCTGGTCAATAAGACCCTGGGGCTGCTCGCCACCATCATCGGCGCCCTGTGGGGTGGGGTATTGATGCAACGCCTGTCGCTGTTTCGCGCCCTGATGCTGTTCGGTATTCTGCAAGGGGTCTCTAACTTTGGTTACTGGTTGCTGGCCGTCACGGATAAGAGCCTGCTAACCATGGGGAGCGCCATCTTCCTGGAAAACCTGTGCGGCGGCATGGGAACGGCCGCTTTCGTCGCGCTGCTGATGACGCTGTGCAACCGCGCCTTCTCCGCCACGCAGTTCGCCCTGCTCTCCGCCCTCTCCGCCGTCGGCCGCGTCTATGTCGGCCCCCTCGCCGGCTGGTTCGTCGAACTGCATGGCTGGCCGTTGTTCTACCTGTTTTCGGTGATCGCCGCCCTACCCGGGCTGGCGTTGCTACTGTTATGCCGTCGCACGTTGGAATATGTCCAAGCGACCGGAACATTCCGCCAACGCCACGCCTATGCCCAAGGTTATCGCTACGCGCTGCGCCTGTTACTCGGCGGCGTGCTGCTCATCGCCCTCTGGCTGCTGACGCTGCTGGCGGGCTACCTGGGGATGACGGCGTTATCCCCGCTGGATGAACCGCTGTTTATGCTGGCGCTGGCCCTCTGTGTGGCCGGGGTGCTCTGGGGCGCTTGGCTCGACTACCGTGCGCAGGCACTGCCGACGCCCCAGGCGTGAGGCTCGACCGATTCGAGGTTGTAATGAACGATTTTCGCATGACCCCCAACGAGCGTAAGGCCACCTGGGGGCTGGGTGCCGTCTTCTCCCTGCGCATGCTGGGGATGTTCATGGTGCTGCCGGTACTGACCACCTATGGCATGTCCCTCAGCGGCGCCAGCGAGGCGCTGATCGGCCTAGCCATCGGCATCTACGGCGTCACCCAGGCGCTATTACAGATCCCCTGCGGTATTCTCTCCGACCGTCTAGGCCGCAAACCGTTGATTGTCGGAGGCCTGCTGATCTTCGCCCTCGGCAGCGTCATCGCCGCGCTGACCGACAGTATCTGGGGAGTGATCCTTGGGCGAGCGCTACAGGGTGCCGGTGCCATCGCGGCGGCCCTGATGGCGCTCTTGTCCGACCTCACCCGCGAACAGAATCGCACCAAGGCGATGGCCTTTATCGGCGTCAGCTTTGGCGTCACCTTCTCCATCGCCATGGTCGCCGGCCCATTGATCACCCATACCCTGGGCCTCTCCGGTCTCTTCGCGCTGATCGCCCTACTCGCCTTGCTCGGTGTGCTGATCACCCTCTATCTGATCCCCGTCCCGACGGCGCACCGCCTGAATCGCGAAGCCAGCATGGTACGCGGCGCCTTTGGTCGAGTATTGGTCAACCCGGCACTGTTGCGTCTCAACGCCGGGATCATGTGTATGCATATCCTGTTGATGTCCAGCTTTATCGCCTTACCGCCATTGATGGAGCAGGCTGGGCTAGCGCGTGGCGAACAATGGAAGGTCTATCTGGGTACCATGCTGGTGGCCTTTATCGCCATGGTGCCCGGCATCATCTATGCCGAAAAGCAGCGGCGCATGAAGCAGGTATTTCAATTCTGTGTGGTGATATTGATCGCCGCCGAGGTAGTGCTGTGGTATGCCGGGTTACATCTGACCGGCATCATCCTCGGGATCCTGCTCTTCTTCTGCGCCTTTAACATGATGGAGGCCATGCTGCCGTCGCTGATCAGCAAGGAATCACCGCCCGGTTATAAGGGAACGGCTATGGGCGTCTACTCCACCTGCCAGTTCATCGGCGTCGCCATCGGTGGCATTCTCGGTGGCTTGGTGTACGCGCGCGGCGGGGCCGAGGCGGTATTTACCGGCTGTGCCGTGTTAGCGGTAATGTGGTTTGTGATCAGCCTGACGATGCGTGAACCGCCCTATGTCAGCAGCTTACGCATCGTACTCCCGCCTACGCTGGCAGCCGATGCGGCCCTGGCACAGCAGCTACGCCAACAGGCGGGGGTAAGCGACGCGATCCTGGTCGCCGACGAGCACACGGCCTACATCAAGATCGATAACCTCGTGACCAGCCGCGCCGCCATTGAGCAGTTCCTGCAATGCTGTGCCGAGACGGCACCCAGCACGCCGAAGCCGATGTAAGGCCGTTGCGCGCAGGCGCCGGCGATCAGTCGCGGAAGTTATTAAACTGGAAGGGCTGCCCCAGATCGGCGCCACGCACCAGCGCCATCACCCCCTGCAAATCGTCGCGTGACTTCCCGGTCACGCGCAACTGATCGCCCTGGATCTGCGCCTGTACCTTCAGTTTGCTATCCTTGATCAACTTGACCAGCTTCTTCGCCATCGCCGACTCGATGCCCTTCTGTAGCTTGGCTTCCACGCTGTACAGCTTGCCACTGTGCTCACACTCCTCCGGGATCTCCAGAGCCCCGGCCTCGATGCCCCGCTTCACCAGCTTCTCGCGCAGGATATCCACCAGCTGCTTAACCTGAAAGTCAGAGATAGTCGTCAGCTTGATGCTCTCGCTCTTCTCATTCAGCTCGATGCTGGCCTCGACGTTGCGGAAGTCCCAACGTGAAGCCAACTCGCGCGTGGCGTTCTCCACTGCGTTGCGTACTTCCTGCAAATCCACCTCGGATACGATATCGAATGACGGCATGCTACTTCTCCTCTCACTATGATGCCGAGCATCATAGCGGCTCGGCGCCATGATGCAAGGCGCAGACGTTCCCCTGTCTTTTCCCTGAACAGATGGCAGCGATTTCCCCGCACAGCACTGCGAATCAGCGGGAGAAAAGTTTATACTGAACAGAGATAAGCTGCGTTTTCGGCGCGCACGGAAACGCCACTGGAGGTGTAATGAAGATAACCGTTTTAGGTTGTGGGGCGTTGGGCAAATTATGGCTCTCAGCGCTGGTGCGGCGCGGGCACCAGGTGCAGGGTTGGCTACGCGTCCCTCAGTCGGAGTGTCATGTACATCTGATCACGCCACAGGGCCTCACCGACCAACGTCGCCTGCCGGCTAACGATAATGCCCTATTGGCGCAGAGTGACCTGCTGCTGGTCACGCTGAAAGCGTGGCAGATCGCCAACGCACTGCCCCCCTTGTTGCCCCGTCTCGCGCCCCACTGCACCATTTTGCTGCTACACAATGGCATGGGCGCCCTGGACGAACTCATGCCACTGCCCACGCAACCCTTGTTACAGGGCAGCACCACCCATGCCGCGCGCCGTGAGGGACATACCGTCTGGCACGTCGCCAACGGCATCACCCATATCGGCCCGCTTAACGAGGCGGGGCAAGCCTGTAGCGGGCTGGCCGACGCCTTGCACCGGGCATTACCTGACGTCGCCTGGCACGATAATATTCAACCCGCGCTATGGAATAAGTTGGCGATCAACTGCGTCATCAATCCGTTGAGCGTACTGTATGGTTGTCACAACGGCGCACTGGTCCAACACCAAGAACACATCCACGCCCTGATCGCCGAGATCGTCGAGGTGATGGAGGCGGAGGGCTACCGTACCAGCGCCCAAACGCTCTACAGCTATGTGATGCAGGTCATTCATCTGACCGCCGACAATCTCTCCTCCATGTTGCAAGATGTGCAGGCTCAGCGCCATACCGAAATCGACTATATCACCGGCTATCTGATCCGCCGTGGCCGCAGCCATGGTCTGGCTCTCGCGGAAAACCGCCAACTTTTTGATCTGATAAAACGAAAGGAACAAACCTATGAGCGTATCGGCCTTGGTGTGTCTGGCGCCTGGCAGTGAAGAGACCGAAGCGGTCACCACGATCGATCTGCTGGTGCGAGCCGGCATCCATGTGGTCAGCGCCAGCGTCGCGCCGGACGGTAACCGGGAAATTCTTTGCTCACGCGGTGTGCGTCTGCTGGCTGACACCACGCTGGTTCAGGTGGCCGATGAGCCGTTCGACGTCATTGTCCTGCCCGGTGGGCTAGCGGGCGCCGAATGCCTGCGCGATAGCGATCTGGTGATCGAGAAGATCCGCCAGATGCATCTGGAGGGAAAACTCGTCGCCGCGATCTGTGCCACACCGGCGGTGGTCCTGCAACACCACAACCTATTCCCCATCGCCAATATGACCGGCTATCCGGGAATGAAAGCACAGATCCCCGCCGAGAAGTGGATGGACAAGCGCGCCTATTACGATGAACGCGTTCGCCTACTGACCAGCCAGGGTCCGGGTACCAGCATCGACTTTGCCCTGAAGATCATCGATATTCTGCTGGGCAGAGAGAAAGCGGCCGCCGTCGCGGCGCAGCTGGTCACGGCCGCAGGTATCCACGATTATCACCACTAAGCGTATGGCGCTCCCCTCCTCCTCGGGGGCGCCGCCGTAGTGGTACGCAATCCCCTAGGGAAAATAAATAGAATCACCCGGAAATATCCACCTCATCTATGTATGCAGTTTTTATTAATTCATCATACTTCCTGAGCGATCACAAAACGTTATTTTCCTCGACTCACCCTGCCGATTCCGCTCGATAGGATGGTTGCGCCGCCCCATCATTTATATTAAAAGGATCGCGTTATTCAGCGCGGCTTATTTTAGCATTTCTATCATTCTATTTTTATTAACCCCCAACACCACCTCGGGAGATGACCATGCTCGCTAAAGCCACTCGCTTACTTATTCCCTTAGGACTACTCCTGGCCCTGAATACCGCCTCCGCTCACGAGTTTATGATTAAACCCGAGAAGAGCCAACTCAACGTCGGTGAGGCTGTCCGCGTCGAAGCGATGTCCTCCCATGTATTTATGGTCAATGAGGAGATGGAGAATCTTAGCGACGTCACCTTAGCCCTATACCAAGGTGGGGCGAATACCCCCCTGACCCTGCACGAGCAACCCCAGCGCAACACCCTGGACAGCGAGGTCGTCTTGCCGCAAGCGGGCAGTGCCCTGTTAGTCGGCCACCGCCTAGCGCAGACCTGGAGCGAAACCACCGAAGGGATGTTGCCCGGCGATCGCGCTACCCTGGAGGCGCAAGGGAAAAACGTCATCAACGTTAACCGTTATGAGAAATTCGCCAAGACCTTACTCAACCCGAGCGCTGGGGATACCACCTATCAGCAAGTATTAGGGCAAAAATTAGAATTAGTTCTACTCACCAATCCCGCCGATATTAAAGGCAATGGGAAAATAAAAGTTCAAGCCTTATTAGATGGTCAACCACTGCAGAGCGCAATCAATATTACCTACGATGGTTATTCACAGGCGCACGATGCCTATCTGGCTAATCAACAGAGTGACGCTCAAGGGATCACCGAGTTTGCAATTACGCAACCCGGGCTATGGTTATTACGCACCGGAGTAACGCAATCACAGCCTCAACCGGATATTAATAAATATGATCTGCGGGCAACGTTAGTCTTCCCTATCACAGAATAAGCGATCAGCGCGCGCCGAATTAATGATGTGACGCACTCCGCAAATGGTGACGGGGCATAGGAGGTCAATGATCATGCGCTCTGGCATAACCTGGGTACTCCTTCCCCTGGCGGGGTGGCTGGCCGCGCCGGTCGGCGCGCATAGCGTTCTAGCGCACGATCTGAGCAGCGATCAGGCGCGAGTGGTACAGTTTGGCTACTCGACCGGCGACGACGCCCCCTTCGCCCAGATCAAGGTCTATGCCCCCAATGATGCCGTCACCGAATATCAGAATGGGCGCACCGATCGTTTGGGGCGTTTCGCCTTCGTCCCCAATCAGCGCGGTGAATGGCGCCTGGAGATGCGCGATGGCATGGGGCATGCGCTCAGCCACCCCATCACGGTGAGCGCGCCGTCGGGCCAGGCCGCCTCCCAGCCGATCAAGCATGACCTCTTCTCCCGCTTCGCCCTGCCTTTACGCGCGCTACTCGGCGTTAGCTTACTTATTAACCTCTACGCCGCCGCAGGCTATGTGGCGCATCAGCATAGGCGGAAAAACGCGCATGCACATCAGTGAAGGGATCCTAACGCTGCCGGTGATCCTCAGCGGCTGGGGGGGTAGCGCCCTACTGGCGACACTGACGCTACGACGCACCACTGCGCAACAGCTGCCGCGCATCGCTGTCCTGAGTAGCGCCTTCTTCCTGGCCTCGTTGGTACGCATCCCGCTAGGGGCCAGCTCGGTACACTTTACCCTGCTCGGCGTGATGGGGATCATCTTGGGCTGGGGCGCCTTCCCCGCCATCTTCATTGCCCTGGCGCTCCAGGCCATCCTCTTTCAGTTTGGCGGGCTCTTGTCGCTGGGGGTCAATGCCAGCATCATGGGCGGCGCGGCACTCCTGGGCTGCCTGCCGCTGCACGCGGGGTTGCGGCGCTCCGGCCGCCTAGCGCTGGGTATCGCCTTTCTCTGCGGTGCCTTGCCCATCGTCATCGCCGCCACACTCGTCTATCTGGCGCTGAGCTGGAGTCATGCCGCTCTCGCCTCAACGGCCACGCTGCTGTTTATTGCCAATCTACCGTTAGCATTGCTGGAGGGGGGAATCACCCTGTTTACCTTCCTGTTTCTGAAGCGGGTCGCCCCCGAACTGCTCGCCGGTGAGTCCCGTTAATGTTCTCGTTTCATCTTCCCCGATCTACCCCCTCGGCCAAGCCGCGCTACGGTTGGGATCCGCGCTGCCGGCTCACGGGCGCGTTGTTAGCCAGCGGCGGCGTGGTACAAACGCTTAGCCCGCAATGCGTCGCCATCTGGGGCTGTCTGGCCGCGCTCGCGCTGTTGATCACCCCGCTGCCACGCGGTGCCTATCGCGCCTTTATTCCCTTGAATATCCTGATGCTATTTCTCTGGCTCACCCTCCCCTTTAGCAGCACGGAGGTCCAGAGCCCCAGCCTGGCAGCACGCTCATCGCCAGGCGTCACGCTCGCCTTCCTGTTAACGCTCAAATCCAACGTCTCGCTGGCGTTCCTGCTCTTCTTCTGCGCCGGCCTCGATACCCGCGCGTTGGGGGCGGCATTACAGGGGATGCGTGTCCCCCCTCAGGTCATCTCGCTGTTGCTACTCACCTTCCGCCACCTCAGCACCTTAGCACGCTATCTCCGTGCTAGCCTGCAAGCCTTGCAGCTACGCGCGCCGGCCCGCCAGCGCCTAACGCTCAGTACCAAGATGTGGATCTACGCCTGTATGCTCGGCTCCGTATTGGTCTACGCCGCTCGCCACGCAGAAGAGGTGCGTCTCGCCCTATGCTGCAAGCCCGCGATGCCGCGCTATGACATCCGCCGCTATCTGCATTGGCGTCGGCGGGACAGCATGACCCTGATCTTCATCGTGCTGACACTGCTATTACTCATCGGAGGGGAACGTGTCTATCTTGCTGCAGGTTGAACATCTCACCGTCGCCTACCAGGCATTAGCGGTACTCCGTAATGTCAACCTGACTCTGCGCCATGGCGAGAAGGTGGCCCTCGTCGGCGCCAACGGCAGCGGTAAGTCATCGCTCTTGTTACACCTAAGTGGCTGCCTGACTCCCCGCGCCGGGCGTATTCTCGTCGAGGGGGAGTCGTGCATCGGACAGCCCCGACGCGCGGGGCGCAAGATGGGATTACTGTTTCAACGCCAAGAGTGCCAACTGTTGCTGCCCTCGCTGCGTGAAGAGCTCGCCTTATCGCTCTGCGACAGCCCGCTGGATGAGGCGGCGCGGCAACAACAGATCCAACAGATCGCCACCACCTTCGGCCTGCTGCCGCTACTCGATCGCCCTCCGCACCACCTCTCGGGGGGCGAGCAGCAACGGGCGGCGCTAGCCACCTTATTGATCACCCACCCAGCCTTACTCCTGTTGGATGAACCCAGCGCGGCGCTCGATCCCCAGGCACGGCGGACCCTGATCCATCATCTGAATCGATTGAATAACGCCCTACTGCTGGCCACTCACGATCTCGATTTAGCCCTACAGACGACGCAACGAACGCTGGTGCTCTGCGCTGGGCGCATCGCCGCCCAGGGCGAGACGGCACAGATCCTGCGCGATGAGGCGCTACTGGAGGCGTATGGTTTGACGTTGCCGCTCAGCCTGCAAGCGAGGCTGAGCGGCAACATGGTGGAGGGAAACGCTTAGGGGCGGTAGACGCGGACGTTGTGGTAGCCCTGCTCTTGCAGATAGAGGGCCTGCAAACGACTCATGACCCCACGCTCGCAATACAGCACGTAACGACGGCCTTGGTCCAGATCGGCGAAGGCATTGGCCAGTTTATAGAACGGCAGGCAGATCACCTCGCTCCCTTCGAGCTGCAACGGCTTACGCTCCTGCTCATCGGGGGCGCGGATATCCAGCACCACATCGCCCTCGGCCAGCGATTCGATGGTCTCGACTTCGACCACGTCGGCCTCGCTCTGACGCGCGATGTCGCGAATGTCCATGGTCTGCGCCTCGTCGACCACGCGATCCAGAATGGCGAAATCGAAGTGCTCCTCTTCGGCCTCAATCTTCGCCTTCACCGCCTTCACCGTCGGGCTCTTCGAGATCACGCCGCAGAATTCCGGCATGGTCTTCGCAAAATCTTCGGTACCGATTTCACGCGCCAGACGAATGATGTGTTCTTTATCGTGGGCGATCAGCGGACGCAGCACCAGCGTATCGCTTACCCCATCGATCAAACGCAGGTTGGTCAGCGTCTGGCTAGACACTTGCCCCAACGCCTCACCGGTCACCAACGCCTGGATACCGTAACGCTCCGCGACACGTGATGCGGCGCGCACCATCATGCGCTTCAGCACCACGCCCATCTGCCCATCGTCGACTTTCTCCAGGATCTCTCCCACCACCGGCGCAAAGTCGATGGCGACAAAACGGACGCGGTGCGAGCTACCGAAGCGGTTCCACAGATAATGCGCCACCTGCTTAACCCCAATCTCATGGGCGGAGCCGCCTAGGTTGAAGAAGCAGTAGTGTACGCGACACCCACGCCGCATCAGCATGTAGCTGGAAACCCCAGAGTCGAAGCCGCCGGAGATTAACGACAACACATCTTCCTGGGTACCGATGGGGTAACCCCCCTGGCCTTCGAAGCGGCCACGCACCAACAGCAGGCGATCGTCTTCGATCTCCAGGTTAACCGTTACCTCGGGGTGTGTCAGACGGACGCGGGCACTGGGGATGTTCTGATTCAGTCCACCGCCGACGTAGCGCTCCACCTCAATCGAGGTGAATTCGTGCTTACCACGCCGCTTCACGCGTACGCAGAAAGTCTTCTCTTCCAGCTGCTCGCGGTACATCGCCAGCGTCTGTTCGAAGATGTCGTGCATGTCAGTGAAGGGGTGATCCTCCACCTCTAAAATGTGATGAATACCCGGGATTCGGGTTAAGGCGGTGCGCACGACGTCGCGACGGCTTTCCTCTTTGGCCCGAACTTCGATATGATCCCAATGGCGCGTTACCGCCACATCTTCAACCAACGGTTTCAACACGTTGCGGATATTCCCAGTAAGGATTTTAATAAAGCGCAGACGGACGGACTGGCTTTTGATAGTGATTTCCGGGAATAATTTAATGATAAACTTCATGGCGGTCGTGGCTAATAGTCGTCGAGATATGCGTTAAAAGGGCTTACACTGCACGGGCGCATCCGCTAGGGTGTTGCGCACCGTACCGAGTACAGGGCGCGCAGTATACCACTAAGTTAGCCAAAACGGTGCGAATGTACGCAGGCAGGTGCAGAATCTTGCCGTGTCACGGACGTCACCCTCGTTTTGCCAGTAACCAAGTAAAGAGATTATGGCCAAGAAAGCACCCGCCGCACCGGCATTTGAACAGGCACTCAGCGAATTGGAACAGATCGTGGTGCGCCTGGAGTCTGGCGATCTGCCTCTGGAGGAGGCGCTCAACGAGTTCGAGCGCGGCGTCCAACTGGCTCGTCAGGGGCAACAGACGCTACAGCAGGCGGAACAACGCGTGAAGATTCTGCTGAGCGACGATCAAGATGCGCCGTTATCGCCCTTCAACGCAGAGCAAGAGTGAGTCATGGCGACCTTTGAACAACAGTTGAAAGCCTACCGTCAGCGAGCGGATGCCGCCTTGTCTCAGGCGTTGGATAACCAACCCTTTGGTGATGGGCCCTTGGTCGGCGCCATGCGCTACGGTGCCCTGTTAGGCGGTAAACGTCTGCGCCCTTACCTGGTGTATGCGACCGGTCGCCTGTTCGGTTGCGACCTCAGCGCGCTGGATGCCCCGGCCGCCGCCATCGAGTGTATCCACGCCTATTCATTGCTGCACGATGATCTGCCAGCGATGGATGATGACGATCTCCGCCGCGGGCAGCCAACCTGCCACATCAAATTCGGCGAGGCGCACGCCATTCTGGCCGGCGACGCCTTGCAGACCCTCGCCTTCACCCTCTTGACCGACAGCCCGATGCCTGGCGTTGCCGATCGCGATCGACTGTGCATGTTGAGCGAACTGGCACACGCCAGCGGAGTTGCCGGCATGTGTGGCGGGCAAGCGCTGGATCTGGCGGCCGAGGGGCAGCACGTCGATCTGGCGGCGCTGGAGCAGATCCACCGTCACAAGACCGGGGCGTTGATCCGCTGTGCGGTGCGCCTGGGCGCGCTGGCCGGGGGTAACGCGGGCCACGCGGCGCTCACCCTGCTCGACCGTTACGCCGATGCCATCGGTTTGGCGTTTCAGGTCCAAGACGACATCTTGGATGTGGTCGGCGACAGCAGCAAGACTGGCAAGCGCCAAGGCGCCGATCAACAGCTCGATAAGAGCACCTACCCGGCCCTACTGGGGCTGGATCAGGCGCGGCAAAAAGCGGCCGACCTCCAACAGGAGGCGCTACGCGCGCTGACAGAGCTTGAACAACAGCACAACCTGAATACACAAGCGCTAAAATCCTTAGCCAGTTTTATCATTGAGCGCGATAATTAACGCCATACTAACAACCTTGTCCTCCCCCACGAAGCGACAAGGTTGTCCCGAATAAGTCGACATGAGCCGCTAATGAGTTTTGATATTGCCAAATACCCCACGCTGGCGCTGGTGCAGGATCCCGACGATCTGCGTCTGCTGCCCAAAGAGAGTTTGCCGACGCTGTGTGATGAGCTGCGCCAGTACCTGCTGAATAGCGTCAGCCGTTCCAGCGGGCACTTTGCCTCTGGGCTGGGTGCCGTCGAGCTAACCGTGGCGCTGCACTATGTCTACCGCACCCCGTTCGACTCACTGATCTGGGATGTCGGCCATCAAGCCTATCCGCATAAGATCCTGACGGGACGGCGCGATCGCATCGCGACCATTCGTCAGAAGGGGGGGCTCCACCCCTTCCCTTGGCGCGACGAGAGCGAGTATGACGTGCTGAGCGTCGGTCACTCCTCTACTTCGATCAGCGCCGGCCTGGGTATGGCGGTTGCCGCCGAGCGCGAGGGAGAGGGGCGGCGCACCGTTTGCGTCATCGGCGACGGCGCGATGACCGCCGGGATGGCCTTCGAGGCGATGAACCACGCCGGTGACATCAAGGCCGACATGTTGGTGGTGTTAAACGACAACGAGATGTCGATTTCAGAAAACGTCGGCGCCCTGAACAACCATCTGGCACAACTGCTCTCCGGCAAGCTGTATGCCAGCCTGCGCGAGGGGGGCAAGAAGGTACTCTCCGGCCTCCCGCCGATCAAAGAGCTGGTCAAGCGCACCGAAGAGCATCTGAAAGGCATGGTCGTACCGGGTACCCTGTTTGAAGAGCTGGGCTTTAACTACATCGGCCCGGTCGATGGCCACGATGTGCAGGCGCTGGTGGCGACGCTGAAGAATATGCGCGACCTGAAGGGTCCGCAGCTACTGCACATCATGACCAAGAAGGGGAAAGGCTACGCGCCGGCAGAGAAAGATCCCATCAGCTGGCATGCGGTGCCCAAGTTCGATCCCGCCTCTGGCACGCTCCCTAAGAGCAATGCCACCCTACCGACCTACTCCAAGATTTTCGGCGATTGGTTGTGCGAGGCGGCGCGCGATGACGAGAAACTGATGGGGATCACCCCGGCGATGCGTGAAGGTTCCGGTATGGTGCGTTTCTCGCGCGAATTCCCGCAACAGTTCTTCGACGTCGCCATCGCCGAACAACATGCCGTCACCTTCGGTGCGGGCCTCGCCATCGGTGGGTATCATCCGGTGGTCGCCATCTACTCCAGCTTCCTGCAGCGCGCCTACGATCAGGTGATCCACGACGTCGCCATCCAACACTTGCCGGTGTTGTTTGCCATCGATCGTGGCGGCATCGTCGGTGCCGATGGGCAAACCCACCAAGGTGCCTTCGATCTCTCTTTCCTGCGCTGCATCCCTAATCTGCTGATCATGACGCCGAGCGACGAGAACGAATGCCGCCAGATGCTGCAGACCGGCTATCTCTACCGTGAAGGCCCTTCAGCGGTGCGTTATCCGCGCGGTACCGGGACCGGTGCGGCATTGGAGCCACTGGCAGCCTTGCCGATCGGCAAGGGTGTCATGCGCCGCCGTGGCGAAGGCATCGCTATCCTCAACTTCGGTACCCTGCTGCCGGAGGCCCTGGCCGCCGCCGAGCGGCTCAACGCCAGCGTCGCCGATATGCGCTTCGTCAAGCCGTTGGATGAGGCGTTAGTGTGCCAGCTGGCGCGCGAGCATGACTACCTGATCACCCTGGAGGAGAACGCGGTGATGGGGGGAGCCGGGAGCGGCGTCAACGAACTGCTGATGCAACAATGCCTACCCTGTCCGGTGCTGAATATCGGTCTGCCGGATAGCTTCGTTCCCCAGGGGAGTCAGGAGGAGATACGCCACGATCTGCGCCTCGACGCCGACGGTATCATCGCTCAGTTCGAGGCGTGGCGAGCACGCTAATGCGCGCATGCGCCATGAACGACAAAAGGGGGCCTGATGGCCCCCTGTGTGTTATCGGAACAATGGATAGCCCGGTATCCACTCAGATTAACCCATAGTAGCCAACCAGCCACAATAGGATCGCCGACAGCACCCCGGCGACAATATCGTCTACCATGATCCCCCAGCCGCCATGCACGTTGCGATCGAACCAACGGATCGGCCACGGCTTCCACATGTCGAGCACGCGGAAAATGATCAAGCCCGCCAACACCCAGCGCCATTCGACAGCGGGTACCACCAACAGGGTGATCCACATGCCGACGAACTCATCCCAGACGATGCTGCCGTGGTCATGGACCCCCATGTCGCGCGCGGTGCGGTGACATAGGTAGGTGCCCAGAATGATGCTTAGGAGCAGAAAGGCCAGATAGAGCGCCAAGGGTAACTGCGTCAACAGGAGCCAGAAAGGGATCGCCGCGATGGAGCCCATCGTCCCCGGCACCACCGGACTCAATCCGCTCCCGAAGCCGGTCGCCAGCAGATGAAAGGGATTCCCCATGCGCAGGCGCGCCTTCGCCGCCTGCCGTTGTGTCTTGCTCATCTTAGCCAAAGTGATCAAACCCCTGTAGATCCAGTGTAACCTGACGATCGCCGCGCCATAGGCAGATGCCCTCCGATGCCGGGACCACCTGACCGACGCAGGTGAAGCGGCACCCGAGCTGACCGAGGGCCATATCCAGGGCGCCGCGCGAGATCTCCGGCACGGTGAAGCACAGCTCATAATCCTCACCGCCCGCCAAGGACCAGCGCTGGCGCGTCTCGGCATCCACCTGGCGCAGTAGCGCCTCGGACTGCGGTAACTTATCCAGATACAGATTGGCGCCACAGCCGCTGGCCTTGAGGATATGGCCGAGATCGGCAATCAAACCATCGGAGATATCGATGGCAGCGCTCGCCAAATCGCGCAGCGCTTGACCCTGCAAGACGCGCGGCTGCGGACGCAGATGACGCGCCAACAGGTAGCGCCGATCGGCCTCGTCGCCGATCGCCAGCCGCTGCTGTAACAGTGCCAAACCGGCGGCGCTATCCCCCAGCGTCCCGGTGACGTAGATCCAGTCGCCGACGCGCGCCCCATTGCGTTGCAGCGCCCGCCCCGCCGGTACCAACCCTTGCACGGTGTAAGTCATGCTCAATGGGCCGCGCGTAGTATCGCCACCGATCAACTGCATGCCATAGTAGTCCAGTTGCTCGAAGAGCGCATCGCTGAAGGCCTGGAGCCAAGGCTCGTCTACTGCGGGTAGGGTCAACGCCAATGATGCCCACGCCGGATCGGCCCCCATCGCCGCCAGATCACTGATATTGACCGCCAGAGACTTATAACCGAGGTCGGCCGGATCGATGTCCGGCAAGAAATGCAGGCCGCTAACCAGCGTATCGCTACTGACGGCCACCCATTGTTTCTCCGAGACGGACAACAACGCGCAATCGTCGCCGATGCCGCGCTGAACATCGTGGCGCAGCGTGCGCTGGCGGTTAAAGTAACGGGCGATCAGGTCAAACTCACCGTATGCCATAACAAGTTTCCTACGGGCGGCACGCCCGCCATAGCCGAAAAAAAGGCCGGAAATCCGGCCTATTGCGTAGCTATCAGTCCCTCTCGGGCCGGGCGGGCAAGCCGCGCTGATTATTTGCGATTCGGGCGCACCTGCGGTGCGATCTTATCCAGCACGCCATTGACGAACTTGTGGCTATCTTCGGCGCCAAAGGTTTTGGCCAGCTCGACGCCTTCGTTGATTGCCACCTTGTAGGGGACATCCTGGCGCTTGCTCAGTTCATAGATAGAGACGCGCAGGATAGCTTTTTCCACCTGCCCCAGCTCATCCAGTTGACGTGACAGCACCGGGGCCATCAAACCATCCAGATAGTCCGCATTGCTTGCCACACCGGACAGCAGCTCACGGAAGTAGTTTACATCAACGTCTTTCACGTCCTGCTCAGACAGAAACTGGTATTCGACATCGGCGATATCGTTTTTAGAGATCTGCCAAGAGTAGAGTGCCTGGACGGCACACTCACGGGCGCGGCGACGGGCAGCAGGTTTCACGGAATTCCCCTTACTAATAAATCAGGCTTTAATGGCTGTCAGTACATTGATCATTTCGAGTGCGGTCAGCGCGGCTTCCGCCCCTTTGTTCCCCGCTTTAGTCCCTGCACGATCAATGGCTTGTTCGATGGTTTCGGTAGTCAGTACGCCAAAGGCGACCGGCACTTCGCTATTCAGCGCGACGCTGGCCAAGCCAGAGCTGCACTCACCGGCAACGAATTCAAAATGGGCGGTGCCACCGCGGATCACGGTGCCCAACGCCACGACGGCGTCATAGCGACCGGTCGCCGTCAACGCGCGTACGGTCAACGGCAGCTCGTAGGCACCCGGCACCCAGACTACGGTGATATTGTCGTCAGAAACCTGACCAATACGCTTCAGCGCGTCGATCGCCCCTTCCAACAAACTGTCATTGATGAAATGGTTAAAACGCGCGATCGCGATGGCCACACGCGCTTGAGGGGCAGCAACAACGCCTTGAATCGTTTTCATACGGTTTCCTTAACATACGTAAGTTATACCCCGCAGGGGGGCGGATTCTATCATACTCTTTGCGCTTCTGCTCAGCTCCGTTGCCATTTAGGCAACGCGCAACGTCAGACGCAAATCGTCGCCGACGCGCGTGACCTCACTAAAAGCCAGCGACGGCGCATCGCCCAGGCGCTCCAGCCCGGGTAAGTGACATAGTCCTCGCGCCGCATCGCCCAACAGCTTCGGCGCCAGATAGACAATCAATTCATCGACCACACCCGCCTGTAACAGCGCACCGGCCAGGCGTGGACCCGCTTCGACCCACACACTGTTGATCTGCCGCTTGCCCAGCTGCATCATCAGCAACACCAGGTCCAATCCCGCGCCATTGCGCGGCAGCGACAACTGACTTACCGCCGACGGCCAAGCCTGTGTATCGGGCGTCTCGCGCGCCAGCAGGGTCTCCCCCGGTTGAGAGATCAGCCGATGTTGCGGCGTTACGCGATTATGGCTATCGACGATCACCCGCAACGGCTGGCGTAACCACTCACGCGGGTAGTGACGCTGTGTCTCGTCGTCTAACTCATCCCAGCGCACCGTCAGCGACGGATCATCGGCCAGCACCGTAGCGCTACTGCTTAAGATGGCCGAGCTCTGCGCCCGATAGCGCTGCACGTCGGCACGGGCGGCGGCAGAGGTGATCCATTGGCTCTCGCCAGACGCCATGGCGGTACGCCCATCCAGCGACGCGCCCAGCTTCAATTGGACATAGGGAAAACCGGTGCGCATACGCTTCAGGAAGCCCTTGTTGACCGCCTCGGCCTCGGCCAGCATCAGGCCATGGCGCACCTCGATGCCCGCCTGCTGCAAGCGATACAGCCCGCGCCCCGCCACGTGTGGATTGGGATCCTGCATCGCCGCCACTACGCGGCTCACGCCGGCGGCGACCAGCGCGTCGGCACAGGGGGGAGTCCGGCCATGGTGACTACAGGGCTCCAGGGTGACATAAGCCGTGGCGCCACGCGCGCGTTCGCCAGCCATGCGTAACGCATGCACCTCGGCATGTGGCTCTCCGGCACGCAGGTGAAACCCTTCGCCGACGATTTGCCCGTCACGCACCAAAACACAACCGACATTAGGATTAGGGGTCGTCGTAAAACGACCGCGACGCGCCAGCTCGAAAGCGCGCGCCAGGTAGAATTCATCAGGATGGATAGCCGACATCGTTACGATCTCCAGCGCTCGGGGCGCTACTCCTGCAAACGGGCGATCTCTTCGCCGAATTCGCGTACATCCTCAAAGCTGCGATAAACGGAGGCGAAACGGATATAGGCGACCTTATCGAGCCGCTTCAACGCATCCATCACCAGATTACCGACCATCTTGGTCTCCACCTCGCGCTCACCGGTCGCGCGCAATTGTGATTTAATCTGGCTGATAGCCATCTCGACATCGTCGGAGTTAACCGGACGCTTCTCCAGCGCCTTTAGCATGCCACTACGCAGCTTCTCTTCGTTGAAAGGTTCCCGCACACCGTTGCTCTTGACCACGCGCGGCATGACCAACTCGGCCACCTCGAAGGTGGTGAAACGCTCGTTACAAACCAGACACTGACGGCGGCGGCGTACCTGTGAGCCATCGCCCACCAGGCGTGAATCGATGACCTTGGTATCGACAGCGGAACAAAACGGACAGTGCATAACTCTTCCTGAACGGCTTCGGGGTCGCCATAGTGTACCCTCAACGCCGCTGACAACAAAGGGCGACATCCCCCGCTTTGTAGGGAAAATCACAACGAATGGCACGAAAATCGGCTTTTCCCCACCCTCATCCTGCGTCTCTCCCCGCTCTGCTCGCCACGGAATACACGAAAAGCCAGCGGGTGATTCCCCTGGCTCCGCAATAAAAAAATCCGCCATGCGGTGCCCCCCATGGCGGATTCGCTAGCCTAAGCTAGGCCCTATTTAGCCTGCCGCGCCGCTTATGGCAACAGTGAAGGCTGATCGGCCCCCTCTTTCTCCACCTTCTGCTGCAGCATGTGTTCACGCTTCATGCCCAGCTTCAGCGCCAATGCGGATGCCACATAAATGGAGGAGATGGTACCGATGGAGACCCCGATCAACATCGTCAGTGAGAAGCCTTTCAGCATCGCGCCACCGAAGATGTAGAGGCAGAGCACCACCACCAAGGTCGTCGCCGAGGTCATGATGGTACGGCTCAGGGTCTGTGTCAGCGAGACGTTCACGATCTCGTACGGTGTCCCGCGGCGGATCTTACGGAAGTTCTCACGGATACGGTCGGAAACCACGATGCTGTCGTTGAGCGAGTAACCGATCACCGACATCAGCGATGCCACGATGGTCAGGTCGATCTCGATATGGAACAACGACAGTACCCCGAGCGTAATGACCACGTCATGCGCCAACGCCAACACCGCACCGAGCGCCAGACGCCACTCGAAACGAAAGCCGACGTAGATCAGGATGCTGATCAGCGCCACCAGCAACGCCATGCCGCCGGCCTGCGCCAGATCGCTGCCCACGCTCGGACCGACGAACTCGATACGCTTGACCGAGGCGTCGCCATCGATGACCTGCTTGACCACCGCCACGACACGATTGCCCAATTCCTGGCCTTCGTTGCCGCTAATCGGTGCCATGCGGATCATGATGTCACGGCTACTGCCGAAGTTCTGCACGACGGGCTCTTCGAAGCCTGACTTGACCAATGCCGCACGCATCGCATTGAGATCCGGCGCTTTCTCCACCGTCAGCTCAATCACCGTACCGCCGGTGAAATCCAGGCCCCAGTTGAACCCCTTCACATACATCACCAGGCAGGAAGCGAGCAGCAACAACCCGGAGATAGTGAAGGCAACGTAGTCCCAGCGCATAAAGTCGATGACTTTACGCCCGTGGTTAAGTTGTTCAACGCTATAATCTTGTGCCATTCCCTACCCCTTAGATAGACAGCTTGTTGATGCGCTTGCCGCCGTACAGCAGGTTGACAATGGCGCGCGTACCGACAATGGCGGTAAACATCGAGGTCGCCACACCGATTGCGGTGGTAATAGCGAAGCCCTTGATGGAGCCGGTACCCACAGCGTACAGGATCACGGCGGTGATCAGCGTGGTCACGTTGGCGTCGATGATACTGGAGAACGCGCCCTTGTAGCCCTCATGGATCGCCTGCTGCACGGTTCGCCCGTTGCGCAGCTCCTCCTTGATACGCTCGTTAATCAACACGTTGGCATCCACCGCCACCGCCAAGGTCAACACGATCCCCGCGATGCCCGGCATGGTCAGGGTTGCCCCCGGTAGCAGCGACATCACCCCGACGATCATCACCAGGTTAGCCAGCAGCGCCGTCGTGGCGATCAGGCCAAACTTCTTGTAGAACACCACCATGAAGATGATGGAGGCCACCAGACCCCACAGGCAGGCTTCCAGCCCCTGTTGGATGTTCTGCATCCCCAAGGTTGGGCCAATCGTCCGCTCTTCTACGATCTGAATCGGCGCGATCAACGCACCGGCACGCAACAGCAGAGAGAGCTGACGCGCCTCGGCCGGGTTATCGATACCGGTGATACGGAAGCTATTCCCCAGACGCGACTGGATCGTGGCAACGTTGATCACCTCTTCCTGTTTCACCAGGATCGGCTTGCCGTTGGCATCTTTCTTGCCGCTGTCCTTATACTCCACGAACAGGGTCGCCATCGGCTTACCGATGTTGTCCTTGGTGAAGTTAGACATGGTACTGCCGCCAGCGCTATCGAGAGAGATGTTAACCTGCGGACGGTTAAACTCATCCTGGCTGGAGGTCGAGTCGGTGATGTGGTCACCGGTCAGGATCACACGCTTGTACAGCACCACCGGACGACCGTCGCGGGTATACTTCACTTCGGAGTCGCCCGGAACACGCCCACTCGCAGCGGCCTGAGCATCTACGTTGCCGTTCACCAGACGGAATTCCAAGGTGGCGGTGGCCCCCAGGATCTCCTTGGCACGCGCGGTGTCTTGGATCCCCGGCAGTTCGACGACGATACGGTCGGCGCCCTGACGCTGCACCAACGGCTCGGCGACGCCCAACTGGTTCACACGGTTACGCAGGATGTTGATGTTCTGCTGTACGGCGTACTCGCGTGCCTCACGCAGGCGATCGTCGCTCATCACCGCCTTCAGCGTGGTATCACCCACATTGCTGAAGACCAGATCGCGATGGCGTGACGACAGGTAGTCGTTGGCCTGGTTACGCGCGGCGGAATCGCGGAAATGGATCTCTACGCCACCGCTGGAGGGATCGGGCAGCTTACGAATGGTGGAATAGGCGATGCCTTTCTCACGCAGATCGCTGCGCAGGGTGTCCATGGTCTGCTCTTGCAGCTTGCTCAGCGCAGTATCCATGTCAACTTGCATCAAGAAATGCACACCACCACGCAGGTCGAGACCCAACTTCATCGGCTCAGCACCGATCATCTCCATCCACTTCGGCGTAGCGGGAGCCAGGTTCAGCGCCACGACATATTTGTCACCCAGCGTGTCGACCAGCGCCTCGCGCGCCCGCAGCTGAATGTCGGTATCAGTAAAGCGTGCCAGGATGGCACCATTTTCCAGCGCAATGGATTTGCTGGGGATATGCTGTTTTTCCAGCACATCACGGACTTGGACCAGTGTTGACTCACTGGCGGCGACACCGCGCGCGCCAGTGATTTGAACAGCCGGATCCTCGCCATAAAGGTTAGGGAGCGCATATAGCAGACCGATGACCAACGCCACGATCAGCATGATGTACTTCCACAAAGGATAACGGTTTAACACGGCAGTTCCCTTAGGGAAAATCGAAAATTACAGCGCTTTCATCGTACCTTTCGGCAGGACAGCGGTCACGAAGTCACGCTTGATGATCACTTCGGTAGTGTCATTCAGCGCAATGGCGATGTAGCCGGTTTCAGCCACTTTGGTCACACGGCCGATCAGACCACCGTTGGTCAACACTTCATCACCCTTGCCGATGGAATCCATCAGTTTCTTATGTTCCTTGGCGCGTTTTTGCTGCGGACGCAGGATCATAAAGTAGAAAATCAGGCCGAATACCACCAGCATGATCACCAGAGAGTACGGACTACCCTGCGCCGGAGCCCCTGCAGATGCAACAGCGTCAGAAATGAATAAACTCATCGAAATATCCCTCATTAATTACTATAGATAGCAACAACACACTGCCAAAGCACTGTAAGTGCATTAAATCGGCCGGATCCATTTCCCGACCGATCTAACTTTTTTACGCGGCCTGCCTATCCCTCTGCCCGATCGGCATCAGGAGGCGGCGACCTCGCCCAACGGTGGAACCGTACGACCGCGACGGTCATAGAAATCGGCCACGAACGTCTCTAATTTACCTTCCTCGATAGCCTGGCGTAAACCTGCCATCAGACGCTGGTAGTAACGTAGGTTATGGATGGTGTTCAAACGGGCACCCAGAATTTCGTTACAACGGTCGAGATGATGCAAGTAGGCACGGCTATAATTGCGACAGGTGTAACAATCGCATTCAGGATCCAGCGGGAGCGTATCCTCTTTATATTTCGCATTGCGGATTTTCACCACCCCGCCGGTGACGAAGAGATGGCCATTACGCGCGTTACGCGTCGGCATGACACAGTCGAACATGTCAATGCCGCGGCGAACCCCCTCCACCAGATCTTCCGGCTTACCCACGCCCATCAGATAGCGTGGCTTATCTTGCGGAATCATCGGGCAGACATGCTCCAGGATGCGATGCATGTCCTCTTTGGGCTCTCCCACCGCGAGGCCGCCCACAGCGTAACCATCAAAGCCGATCTCTACCAGCCCTTTTAATGATACATCTCGTAAATCTTCGTAAACACTGCCCTGAATGATGCCGAACAACGCGTTCTTATTACCCAGCTCGTCGAAACGCTGGCGGCTCCGCTTCGCCCAACGCAGCGACATCTCCATCGAACGCTTGGCGTAATCCCAATCCGCCGGATAGGGCGTACACTCGTCAAAGATCATCACGATGTCGGAGCCGAGATCATACTGAATCTCCATCGACTTCTCGGGGCTAAGGAAGATCGGTGAACCGTTGATCGGATTACGGAAGTAGACGCCTTCCTCCTTGATCTTGCGCATCGCTCCCAGGCTGAACACCTGAAAACCGCCGGAGTCGGTCAGGATGGGCCCCGGCCACTGCATGAAGTCATGCAGATCGCCATGCAGTTTCATGATCTCCTGCCCCGGGCGCAGCCACAGGTGGAAAGTGTTGCCCAGCAGGATCTGTGCGCCAGTCTGCGCCACCTCCTCCGGAGTCATCCCCTTCACCGTGCCGTAAGTCCCCACCGGCATAAATGCCGGGGTCTCAACCACACCGCGCTCGAAAATCAGGCGGCCACGACGCGCGCGCCCATCCGTAGTGACTAACTCGTACTTCACGTAAACCTCCGTCATCAGAAAGACAGTCTGATGGTGTCATGCCCTACCGGCACACCCGACTCAGCGGGAAACCGGCCTGCCAGCGCCGTTCGGCGCTGCATTCAGGCGAAAAATGACCCGCCGCAAGGCGGGCCGCGTAACGATCAGGCTGATACGATCGTCTCCTGCTCAGCCTGCGGATTACGGGTAATATACATGGCATCCCCGTAACTAAAGAAACGATATTGCTGCGCCACCGCCTCATGATAGGCATCCAGCGTATGGCGATAACCGGCGAAGGCCGAGACCAACATGATCAGCGTGGACTCCGGCAGGTGGAAGTTGGTGATCAGCGCGTCGATCACCTGATAGTGATAGCCCGGATAGATAAAGATCTGCGTATCATCAAAGAAAGGGGCGATCAAGGCCGACTGACTGGCCGCCGCCGCGCTCTCCAATGAGCGCACCGAGGTAGTGCCGACGGCAATGACACGGTTACCGCGCGCCTTACAGGCCAGCACCGCATCGACCACCGCCTGTGGGACTTCGGCATACTCCGAGTGCATCACGTGATCTTCGATGCTCTCCACCCGTACCGGCTGGAAGGTGCCCGCCCCGACATGCAGGGTCACAAAGGCCATCTCCACCCCCTTGGCACGCAGACGATCGAGCAACGGCTGATCGAAGTGCAGGCCGGCGGTCGGCGCCGCCACCGCGCCCGGGCGGGTGCTGTATACCGTCTGATAGAGTTCGCGATCCGCCTCGTCGTCGGGACGATCGATATAGGGCGGCAACGGCATATGACCGGCAGCATTGAGGATGGTCAACACATCACGCTCATCCTCGAAACCCAATTCGAATAAGGTATCGTGGCGCGCCAACATGGTGGCACGGATCTCCTCGTTGTCGCCCAGCAACAACGCGGCACCGGGCTTCGGCGCCTTAGAGGCCCGCACATGCGCCAATACGCGCGCGCGATCCAGCACTCGCTCAACCAGCACCTCGATCTTGCCACCGCTCTCCTTACGGCCAAACAGACGCGCCGGGATCACCCGGGTGTTGTTGAAGACCAGCAGATCGCCCGGTTGCAGCTTGTCGACGATGTCGGTGAATACCCCATGCTCCCGCTTACCCGTCGGCCCATCCAACGACAGCAAACGGCAGGCGCTACGCTGTGCTTGCGGATAACGGGCAATCAATTCATCGGGCAATTCAAAGGTAAAGTCGGACACACGCATGGTTTGGTTTCACTATATAATTGACAGTAATACGCCGAAGACAGGCGGCTTAGTCTAGAGCCGGCAGCGATAGGCTGCAACCGCAGATGCCGCCCCACGACAAATTAGCGTGAAAAACCAACGCGGACTGGCTCAGCGCCCGCCCCTCCCTTATACTCGGCGGATGAATTTCCTCGCCCATCTTCACCTTGCCGCCCTAGCGGACAGCTCACTCCTCGGCAATCTGTTAGCCGACTTCGTGCGCGGCGATCCCCAGCCCTATTACGACGGCGACGTCTGCGCCGGTATCCGCATGCATCGTCGCATCGATCGCATC
Organism: Edwardsiella sp. A.80236; assembly: GCF_044540725.1. Taxonomy (NCBI): domain Bacteria; kingdom Pseudomonadati; phylum Pseudomonadota; class Gammaproteobacteria; order Enterobacterales; family Hafniaceae; genus Edwardsiella; species Edwardsiella sp. A.80236. The sequence continues at coordinate 366,377 of NZ_JBIUCY010000002.1, read as the reverse complement.
ACGGATGGGCTGCCGCAAGTGCGCGCCGCACGAACCGGGTTTAGCGACGCCTGTCGGCGCGTCGCACCGATCACGCTGGATATCGTCTGGGACCACTTCCTGGCTCGCCATTGGACACGCCTGGAACCGCAGCAATCGCTGGATCATTTTGTCGCTCACGCGGCGCACACCATCCTGCCCCAGTTAGAGGGGACCCCCGAGAGCTTTCAACGGCTCAATCACCATCTCTGGCAGGAGCGCTGGCTACTGCGTTACGCCGAGTTACCCTTCCTCGCACGCGTGCTGCATGGGATGGCGCAACGCCGCCCTCGCTTGGCCGCCCTCAGCGACTCCTTTAGCGATATCGAACGCAACTACAGCCAACTCGAGCGACAATTCTGGGATTTCTATCCACAAATGATGCAACAAGCGCGAGAACGCGCGCTGTAATCCTTGCCTGACATCGAAAGGACATTTTGATAACAGAATTCACACAGAAAGGATTGCTAAAATACGACGTTGCGTTATGGTTTTAGCACTGTTAGGCCTAGATTGACGGCAATCTAGCCATCAAACGCAAAGGATGATTGGTGCAGGCTATCATATCGATTGATGTTTCACGCTTTATTTACAAACACCGACTTCGTATAGTTGTTGCCAGTTAAAGATTATATAACCTATTGAATACTATTTAACGGGAGTTATTATGGTCCTGGTTTCTCGTCAAGCACCTGACTTTACCGCTGCCGCCGTGATGGGTAACGGCGAAATCGTTGATAAATTCAACTTTAAAGCATTCACCCAGGGTAAACCGACCGTGGTGTTCTTCTGGCCGATGGACTTCACCTTCGTCTGCCCGTCAGAATTGATCGCCTTCGATCACCGTTATAAAGAATTCCAGGCGCGCGGCGTCGAAGTGGTCGGCGTCTCTATGGACTCCGAGTTTGTCCACAACGCCTGGCGTAAAACACCGGTCGACAAAGGCGGTATCGGCGAAGTTCAATACCCGCTGGTTGCCGATGTGAAGCATGAAATCATGCGTGCTTACGGCATCGAACATCCGGAAGAGGGCGTCGCACTGCGTGGCTCCTTCCTGATCGACAAAGACGGTATCGTGCGCCACCAGGTAGTCAACGATCTGCCGCTGGGACGTAACGTCGATGAGATGCTGCGTATGGTCGATGCCATGCAGTTCCACGAAGAGCACGGCGATGTTTGCCCGGCTCAGTGGGAAAAAGGCAAAGCCGGCATGGGCGCCTCTCCGGACGGCGTCGCCAAATACCTGACTGAAAACGCCGATCAGCTGTAATCCATCCTATCGGTGAGTAAAGAAAGCGGCCTTATGGCCGCTTTCTTGCTATTCCCCGCCCGCTCACTCAATGGCGCAGTAACCACAGGCTCGCGCTCTCGGCGGCAAGGTCGAGCGCCATCCCCTGCGCGCCAGCGTCGAGTTTTCCCTCGCCACAGAGCAAACGCCACGTGCCATGAGGCAACAAAGGCGTATACGGTACGCTCAACGTAGCGCGCCCGGTGCGCCGAATGGCGATCAGCAGATGCTCATCTTGCCACTGACGAATGAATAGCAACGACTCCTCATCGGCATGGATCACCCGGCAACCACCACGACGTAACGCGGTATACTGCCTACGCAGCGCGGCCAACTGACGGCACAACGTCAATAAGGTCATATCCCAACGGGACGTCTCCCAGGGAAACGGCGCGCGACAATAGGGATCGTTGCCCCCCGCCAGGCCGATCTCATCACCGTAGTAGAGACAAGGCACCCCGATCCAGGTGAATAGCCAAGTCAGCGCCAAGCGCATCCGCGCATGATTGCCCTGTAGAAGGGTGAGGAAGCGAGCGGTATCGTGGCTATCCAATTGGTTAAACTGGCACAACTGCTGTTGCTGACTCAACCCGGCGCGATAACGCTCCATCCATTCGGCGCAATCCGCCGCCGTCAATTGTATCGGTTGATAGGCGACGTCTATACCGGCCAGAAAGGCGCGGAGCGGTAAGGCGAAGCCCATGTAATTCATCGCCCCATCCTCAACCCCGGCCTGTAACCAACGGCGCGCATCACCGAAGTGTTCGCCCAGCACATAGCCCTGAGGATTCTCCGCTTTCACGGCCTGATAAATCCCCGCCAGATGCGTAAGGTTAGCGCGCGCGCTGCCCCCCTCGCCCAGCATATGGACCACGTCTAAGCGCCAACCATCGATGGCATAGGGCGGACGCAGCCAATAACGCACCACACTATCCTGATCACGATAGATACGATCGACGACCCCAGGACTGGCATAATCCAGCTTGGGCAACGAGGCTTCGCCCTTCCAGCCTAACGCCTGCCCCGCGCTATCGAAGGTATAGTACTCACGCTGTGGAGAGTCGGGGTGATGGCACGCCCCCGTCTCCCCCTGTCGGTGACGGTCAAACCACGGGTGGCTATCCCCGGTGTGATTGAAGACGCCATCCAGGATCAGACGCATGCCGGCATCGTGGGTCGCCTGGCGTAGGCGAATCAACGCCGCATCCCCACCGAGACACGCATCGACATGGTCATAGTCGGCCGTGTCATACTTATGGTTGCTCGGCGCCGTGAAGATGGGATTGAGGTATAAGGCATCGACTCCCAGCGCCTGGAGATAGGGGAGCCGCTCGATGATCCCGTCGAGATCACCGCCGTAGCAGGTATAACCATCCGTCGACTCATCCAATGGCGCATCCCAGGCCCGCACGCCCTGCGCCGCTTCATCTCGCTGGCCGGAGGCGCGGGCGAAACGGTCGGGAAAGATCTGGTAAAACAGGCGATCCGCGACCCACTGGGGATAGGGAGAGGGGTCACTCACGGCAAACTGCTCCGTCTGTCCCGGCGGGATGCTCTGGAGACCGGTTGGCGTCAGCCAACACTGGCGATCGGCCCACAACAGCTTAAAGCAGTAGCGCCGCAACGCCTCTCCCTCCGCCAGCGTCAAACGGGCGCGATACACGACATACGGCGGATGTTGCCGCGGGCTCATCGCCAGCAGCCACTCTTCATTGTCCGGTTCGCAACGCAGTAAGACGTGTTGCGGCAGCGTCGCGCCCGCCAGCCACAACGTCACCTCCAACGCCTCTCCATGCCGGCGCAGATAAGGCGCGACCGGTAAGTGCCAGGCATTCAGCATACTTCCCTCTCCCTTTTCGCTCAGATAGGCCGATCATGGCAGCTCTTTCTCACGCCGCCTCCTCTATTATCTCCTTTTCGAGGGAGGAGCCGGGGGGAGGAGAGACGATAATGGGCAATAATTTTTTGTAAGTCAGTGTCAAGTAAAGAGAAAATGGGTTGACTGACGCTAAACAGCCGTTAGCCTATGCGCAGGGATGCTATCCCGCCATATTCCCCACGATGCATCATGAGAAGATAAAGGAGCCTGCATGCAAAAAATAGTGATGCGCTGGCTGGAACAGTTCGGCCTTGAATTTACCCATATGACCTCGCTGGTACTGGTGCTGACCCTGATTGCACTGACGGCGGTCGTCATCCATCTGCTATTACACCGCCTGTTGCTCTCTCGCCTGCGTCGCCGTGGCCTGCAGAGCGAAAACATGTGGCTCAAGGTCCTCACGCAGCACAACCTGTTTCACCGCCTGGCGCTGCTGTTTCAAGGGGTGATTGTCAATCTTCAGGCTGTCTTCTGGCTTCATCCCGGCACCGATGCGGGCAATGCGCTGATCATCGCCGCTCAGCTGTGGATCCTGCTGTACGCCCTGCTCTCGCTCTTCTCCCTGCTCGACATTCTGTTGGATCTGTCGCATCAGTTGGCTGTCGCCACCCAGTTGCCTCTGCGCGGTATCTTCCAGGGAACCAAGCTGCTGGCGGCGATCATCATCGGTATCTTGATGATCTCGCTGCTGATGGGCCAGTCGCCCATCTTTCTGATCAGCGGCCTGGGTGCCATGGCCGCCGTGTTAATGTTGGTCTTTAAAGATCCCATTCTCGGCTTAGTGGCCGGCATCCAGCTCTCCGCCAACGACATGCTACACCTCGGTGACTGGCTGGAGATGCCCAAATATGGTGCCGATGGCGCGGTGATCGACATCGGGCTGACCACGGTGAAAGTGCGCAACTGGGATAACACCATCACCACAATCCCGACCTATGCGCTGGTCTCCGACTCTTTCAAGAACTGGCGTGGGATGTCAGAGTCCGGTGGCCGACGCATCAAACGTAGCCTGAACATCGACACCACCAGCATTCGCTTCCTGAGCGAGGCGGATCTGACCTCACTGCAGCGCAGTGCGTTACTGCAACCCTATCTACACGACAAGACGCTGGAGATCGCCCGCTACAACCAGCAGGTCCAGAGTGATCTGAGCTCACCGCTCAACGGGCGGCGTATGACCAACCTGGGCACCTTGCGCGCCTATCTCCAGGCCTACCTGACCCAACACCCTCGTATCCGTAAGGACATGACCCTCATGGTGCGCCAGCTGGCCCCGACGCCCGATGGCTTGCCCATCGAGATCTATGCCTTTACCAATACCGTCGTCTGGGCGGAGTATGAAGCGATCCAGGCGGACATCTTCGATCACACCTTCGCGGTGATTGAGCAGTTTGGTCTACGCATTCACCAGACGCCAACCGGTACCGATGTACGCGCCATCGCGCATCATCTCACCGCGGCACCGTCGCGTAACCTTACCGCCGATTGACAATTACCGACGCGGATGTATCGGCGCGTAACAAACCCCACCCATCCCTCTCACAATATGAATGCGGGGTTCTCGCCCCGTCGTGACTGGGTTACAAAGAACACGCACGTTTTTAACCGGGAGAGTTTGTTGTGTTTACACGGCTACGCGCACACCTGCTGCCGCTGCTGTCCGCCCTGATCTTGGTGGCCGGCCTGCACAGCGTCGACGGCGAACGCATGGCGCCCGATCGCCTGCACGCCGCGCAACACTATGAAGAGGTGGTCAGCACCTTGCACGACGTCCGCGACGCACTGCGTCAACGCGTCAATGGCGCCGGGCGCGATGAGCAAGAGGAGGCCCCCGGCGATCCTATCGCCAACGGCGCCGAAGTTCGCGCCCGCAGTCGTCCCTATTGACCCATCAGCCAGCCCAAAAACAAACGGAGCCAAACGGCTCCGTTTTTTTACCCCTCATCAGCCCGATCGCCGATCACTCCTCCGGCGGTAGGGACTGCTGCAAATCTGGGGCCGCCGGGCGGCGCACAAAACGGTAGCCGATCAGCAACGCCACGATCCAGATCGCCCCTGCGTACAGCGAGATGCGCGTATCGGGGAAGTAGCCGATCAAGCCGATGATAAAGGCCAGGAATACGATCCCCAGCAGCGAGGTGTAGATCCCCCCGCGTAACGGGAAGTCCAGCGCCTTCACCTGCGCGGGAGTGAGGCCCCGGCGGAAGCCGATCTGCGACAGTAAGATCATGATCCACACCCACACCGTGGCGAAGGTCGCCAAGGAGGCGATCACCAGGAAGACATTCTGCGGCATGATGTAGTTCAGGTAGACCGCCACCAGCAATGCCAGCACCATCACCACCACCGTGACCCAGGGGATACCGTGACGCGATACCCGGGCAAACATCTTCGGCGCATGCCCTTGCTGCGCCATGCCATGCAACATACGCCCCACACCGAACACATCGCTATTGATCGCCGATAGCGAGGCGGTGATCACCACGAAGTTCAGGATACCGGCGGCCACGGTGATCCCCATATGCTGGAAGGTCAGCACAAAGGGGCTACCCTGCGTTCCCACCTGATTCCAGGGGTAGATAGACATGATGACAAACAGCGTACCGACATAAAACACCAGGATACGTAGCGGCACCGAGTTAATCGCCTTGGGAATCGCCCTCTTAGGATCGGCCGCCTCGCCGGCGGTAATACCGATGATCTCAATCCCACCGTAGGCGAACATCACCAACTGCAACGACAGTATCATCCCCATCACGCCATGGCTGAAGAAGCCGCCGTGACTCCACAGATTGCTGATCCCGGTCGGCTGCCCGCCGTTGCCGATACCCCAGATGATGATGCCGAACCCCGCCAGGATCATCACCACGATGGTGGCGACCTTGAAGAAGGAGAACCAAAACTCCAATTCGCCGAAGACCCGCACACTCATCAGGTTGACGGCACCGATGATCAACACCACGCTTAGCACCCAGATCCAGTGGGGCACCGCCGGGAACCAGACCCCCATGTAGATACCGAACGCCGTCACATCGGCGATGGCGACGATCAAGATCTCGAAGCAGTAGGTCCAGCCGGTGATGTAGCCCGCCATCGGCCCCAGGTAATCCTGGGCATAGCGCGAAAAGGAGCTGGCCTGCGGATTGTTGACCGACATCTCTCCCAGCGCACGCATGATAATAAAGGCCGCGATACCGCCGATCAGGTAGGCCAGCAACACGCTTGGCCCCGCCATCTTGATGGCATCGGCCGACCCATAGAACAGGCCGGTGCCAATCGCCGACCCCAATGCCATAAAACGGATATGGCGCGCATTCAGCCCCCGTTTTAACTTATTGGCTTGTTGTTGCATCTTGTTAGTTACCCATCTTGCCTGTCAAAAAAACACGGGCGCGAGCGCCCGTGCTAAAAAATGTGTGTGATTATAGGGTGAGCGCCGGATGAGTTCACCTCATCAACTGTAACAATTTCATGACGGCGCCCTTTACAACTCGCTTACGACGACATGACGCGCCCACGCTCCCCGCGAACGCGGTCGTATAGTCCGGCCAGCACCATCATCGCCAACGATGGCGGCAACCAGGCCAGCCCCTGTTGCGCCAACGGTAGCTGCTCGATCCAGCTCGGTAACTGAGCCGCCAAGGCCGATGATTTCACGGCGTCCAGGATGCCGAACAGCAGGCTGATCACCATCACCGGCTTGAAGACACGCGGCGCGCTGCACCACCAGCGGCGGGTAAAACTCAGCACCACCAACACAATGCACGGCGGATAGATCGCCGTCAGCACCGGAATCGAAATCTGAATCAACAGGCTCAATCCTAGGTTGGAGACCACCATCGAGAACAGCCCGAGGATGAAGACCAGGCTACGGTAGCTCAGCGGCAGGTATTCGGCGAAAAACTCAGCGCAAGCGCAGGTCAGGCCAACCGCCGTCACCATGCAGGCGATGAAGATCAACGCGGCCAGGAAAATCGACCCCATGTTGCCAAAGGTATGCTGCACATAGGCATGGAGGATCACCGCCCCATTCTGGGCGCCCGGAACCAACATCCCACTGTCAGATCCCAGCTTAAACAGGCTCAGGTAGACCAGGGTCAAGCCGATACCGGCGATCAGTCCGGCCCAGATGGTATAGCGTGTCAACAGGCGCGCATCGCTGACACCGCGTGAACGCGCCGCATTGACGATGACGATGCCGAACACCATCGCGCCCAAGGTATCCATGGTCAAATACCCATTGATAAAGCCGCTTGAGAACGGGATCTGGCGATACAGCTCCGTCGCTGGCGCGAAGTCGCCCGCCGGCCATAACAGAGCAGAAATACCGAGGATCGCCAAGGCGACGATCTTCAGCGGTGCCAAGAAGTGACCGACGGTATCCAACAGTTTGCCCGGATAGAGCGAGATACCGATCACTAAAACGAAGTAGATCAGGCTGTATACCAATAAGGGTAACGCCCCTTCGCCGCTCAGCGGCGCGATGCCGACCTCGAAGGAGACCGTCGTGGTGCGCGGAATGGCGAATAGTGGTCCCACCGCCAGATAGGCGATGGTCGCCAGTAACAGCCCTGCCCGACGGCCAAGCGGTGAACTGAGCGTATCGATGCCTCCGCCGACCTTAGCCAGCGCCACCACCGTCGCCACGGGCAGACCGACCGCCGTGATCAGGAAGCCTAAGGCCGCGATCCAGACATGCTCGCCGGATTGCAGTCCGACCATCGGCGGGAAAATGATGTTGCCCGCGCCGACAAACAGCGCGAAGGTCATAAATCCCAGCGCCAGGATATCTTTAGAGGTTAAACGATGCGTCATAATATGATGTTGTGTGGCCTTAATACTTAGAATATATCCGCCGATCGCGTAAGAGACGGCCAATGGCACGCCGCACCGCTCGGCAGCATGGTTGATATCGCGGGGGAAAAATCCTTGCGGATGACAAACGAGATCACTCTCAGGAGTCTGGGGGAGCTTACCACAGAATCGCGCCAAGGCAGCACTTTACCCGGGTCCATACGGCGCATAAACATCCACACACACCGCACCACGGGGAGATCGCACCACGCCCGGCCAACGCCGTGCGCGCCTGCCGCCCCTTGCCAACGGCGACAGCACCGATCCCCATCCACGACAGGCGCAGTATGGCGACAACGGTGACAGTAAACACGTTAGCCATGGCAAAAGACAAGCACAAAATGCAGCGACGGAATCATCCTCCAGAGAAACATATTAGCATAGAGAATGATTTGGAGTTATTGGAGTATAACCATAGATAAATTGCCCTACTCCCTGGTGAACCCTGCGGTAAGACGGACAAAAAACCGACAGACGCAAGGATTTTCCGCTATTCTCTCGACCGACCACTCATCATCGACGATCCTACTCAATACAGCTACTTTTTTAGATAAAAAGTCATGACTGATGAGGGAGATAGGCCACTCAAAATCCAATTTTTAGCCAATATATGAAATAATCCACCATAACCGGTTATTCTTTCTTCTCCCCCTCCGAGGACAGCAGCTCCGCCAGCGGAATCGCCTGCCCCGCATCACGCCCCTGGACCGCATCGATCCCCAGTTGCCTCAGATGCTGGCGCTGCGCATCCCCCTCCACCGCTCTCGCCACCACGCGCTGACGCCGCAGATGCGCAACCTGGCACAACGCCGCCACGATGTGGCGCTCCAGCGACTCGGGCTGTGCCCGGCGACTCAGTGACGGGGTCATCAGCAGGATATCGGCCTGCGCCTCGCCCGACAGCCCCTCGCCGGCGTGTACGCCATCGACGCCATCGAGAGCGAGGTGGCAACCCATCGTGCGCAGCGCCTCCAAGGTAGAACGCGCGGGCGCCAATGCCGCCAATTCCGTCGCATCGAAAATCAGAATCAACTGCCAAGGCTCGATATGCGCCTGCTGCAATACTGTGGCCAGCCAGCCTGGTAGCGTCGGAGGGCTTAGCGTGGTGCCGGACAACGAAATCGCCACGCGGATCCCTGCCAAGGCGTGGCGATGGTTGGCGATAAACGCCAGTGTCTGCGTGACAATCCAACGATCGATCGTGGCGCGTAGGCCAAACTCATCGGCGATAGGCAAGAAGCGGTCGGCGGAAAGTAATGCCCCCTGATCATCGCGCAACGCCAGCACAATCTCCTGATAACGCTCCCCGCGAAAGCCGATGATCGGTTGAGCCAGCAAGACTAGGCGTTGCTGCTCCAGCGCCTGCTGTAACTGACGTAACATCCCACTCTTGCGCGCGATACCCCGCTGCAAGCGACGCTGATTTAACGCCAAGCACTCCACCCGTCCGCTATCTAAAGAGTGCTCGGCCATCGCACTCAGCTCGCCGATCAGGTCGGATAGCCCTTCGAACGCCCCTGGCACGCGGCAATAGCACAAGCCATGCTGGCGTTTCAGCGGTAGACCACTCCACTGCAAACGAAAACTCCGTACCGCGCGCTCTATCCGGCGCAAGCTGGATGAGGAGGTCGCCGGTCGCAGACGGATCAGCAGATCATACCCCGGTAGATGATAGACCTGCTCCTCGGCGCTCAACACCGTGCGCAACGCCGAAGCCAAGCGCTGTTTATAGGCCAGTCGCACCTGCATGCCATACGTTCGACACAACGAATCCAAGTTGGCGATGCGGACGAAGCAGAGTACCGACCCGCCATGCCGCCGTAGATCGCGCTCGAGACAACGCATATTGGGCAGATGGACCAACGGATCGATCATCGCCGCGCGACGCATCTGTTGGTAGAGACGCCGCTGACGACTGTTGATCGCCGCCATCAGGATCACCGTCAAACTGAAGACAATCATCATCGCCGTGATGAAGCAGATGTTACGGCTCAGATCGTCCAGCTCGACATAGCCCTCGTAGTTAAACAGCAACACCATGACCGCCGACGACCAGACCAGAGTACTCAGCAGATAACCGTAACGCATGGCGCCAAAGATCATCACCGGCAACAGCAGAGCCAGGGTGTAATCGGTAAACAGGATACTGCCCTGGGCCTGGGCGCGAATGCACAACAGCGCGATCATCACCACCACGACCGCGCCCCAGAGAGGACGCTCCCAGCGCGCAACGTCACTGGCTTGTTCGTTACGGCAACGTTGACGCATTACTCGCCAATATTGCGGGTGATGCAACAGCCGCAGCAGGTGGTAATAGAGAGGGGTCGCGGCGAGGACACCCAAGACCATCGCCTGATAGTTGGTTAAGGTACTCAGCGAGAAGGGAATGCGTTCGGCGAAGAAGGGATGACCGGAAAACATCCCCATGGTGACGATAATCTGCGTCAACAGGATGAACAGCAACGGAAACATGCCCGCCAGCCAGAAGAGCCGGGGCCATAACAGTTTTGGCCGCGCCAGACCGGCGCGCCAGCGTTCGCCGCTCTGTAGGGTATAGCCCCAGCAACAGAGCAATAGCGTCAGGCTAAAAGGGCCACCGACCGCGAAGAGCGGCGTCAGGCCATAGGCCAGATAGAGTGTCCCGAGGGTGACCAGCACGATCGCCGCCAACAGCCGCGTCCCATATAAGAACAGCAGAGAAAGTGCCGCCGCGGGTAAAAGCGCGATCAGATAAGCCTGACCATGTGGCAAGATCACACGCGGGGAGTACAGGATGCTGAGGGGGATAACCAGGAGGGTCAACAGAAGCGGCACGCCCCAGCGTGAACACTGCAATGCCAAGATTGTGCGATGCTTATCTACTTTCATGGGGCCGAATTAATCACTACACCTTATTACTGCGCGCAGCAGGAGAAAATAGCGCCCCCGATACGACGCCTCTGTCACGCTAACTGAAGTGGGGGGATGTTAGCACGAAACGGGGGAGAGAAAAACGCGTCGTCCGCAGCGCTGGCGGCCGCTAAAGAGGGGGGATATTCTCGCCGTTCCGCGGCACGGCGCCCTCTTGCCGTCTCACCTCCCCCTTTTCACCATTGACGCCCGCCCGTTCCTATGCCTAAATCTCTCTATTATTCTAATATGAGACCCTACGCTCTAATCATGATGACCCACAGAATGAAACGACGAACCAACGGACACATGACTCGAATCGTCCTGCTGATCAGCTTTATCATTTTGTTTGGCCGCCTGCTCTACGCCTCCATCGGTGCCATTAGCCACCACCAAGATCAACTCCGTCAAACACCCGCTAGCGAACAGAGCCAAGCCTCCTCTCGCAGTGATAACGGCCCGCGCGACTGAATCACGATGCGTACCTGCGCTTAACGCCCCATTGCGTACGGCGCCCAACCACCCGATAATGGTAGATCGCCGCCTGTCCGTAGCCGTTTTACTCTGAACGTAGCGCCGAATCAGCACAAGGATTGACCCCGATGTCCGTCACCGTTACCCCCCGTGCCGTGTCGCGCGCCCAGATGCGCGCACGCATCCTTCATATCTTGCTGAATGAGCAGATCATCAGCGACGGACTGCTCGGTCGTCTCGACGATCCCCAACTACTCGACGACCCGCAGTTGTTAGATGAGAGCGCCGAGTTGAAGCACGCCGTCCGCCAGCTATCCTCCTCCGATCTTGGTGATGTGTTGGCCGCCTTGCCCTGCGATCGACGCCTGGCGCTGTGGTCGCTGATCGATCTACCGCAACGCGCGGCGGTACTCGCCGAGTGTGATCCCTGCCTGTGGCCAGAGCTCACCGCGACCCTGAGCGATAAGAGCCTACTCCAGTCGCTACAAGCCTTGCCGCTGGAGCGCCGTGTCATGTTGGGTCGACAGTTACCGCGCGCACTCAGCGGGCGTCTCCTTACCTTGATGGAGGGGGAGCAGCGTAATCAGGCGCGCACCCTACTGAGTTACGATCTACACAGTGTCGGCGCGCTCATGACGTTGGATAGCAGCGAAGGCAGCGTACGACGGGATATGCCATTGCTGCTCCTGTTGCAATGGTTACGCCAACGGCCTGCGTTGCCCAGCGGCTGCGATCGGTTGTGGGTCACCGACGAACGGGGGCGTTTATGCGGTGAGTTGCCGCTAGGCGAGCTGCTGGCCGCCTCCCCCGATGGCCGGGTCGCCGACCTCATGCATGCGACGCACCTGCGCCTACATCCCGCCGAGGATGCCCTCGACGCTGGCCAACGGCTACTGCATGAACGGCTGCCTTGCGCCCCGGTCGTCGATGAGCAAGGTTATTTGCTCGGACAATTTAGCCTGATGCAAGCCAGCCGTTATCAACAACGCCAGCAAGAGCGAGAACGTTTTCTACAGGTCGGATTACAGCGGGATGAAGATCTCTTCGCCCCCATCACGCGCAGTCTGCGTGACCGCGCGCTCCCTGTGCTGGGTATCATCGTCGCCACGCTTCCTGCCGCCTTACTGGCGGCCTACTTCAGCTCGGCACTGGGACGTTGGCCGATGTTGGCCCTACTGATGCCACTGCTGATCTTGCTCGGCAGCAACACGGCACAACAGAGCGCCGCCATCACCCAACGTGCGCTCAGACGCCATCACCTGCCAGCGACCAGCGCGGCATTGGTGTTGGTTCGTGAGTTGGGGGTGGCGCTGCTCAGTGGCTTGATCATCGGTAGCCTGTTGGGACTCTGCGGGGGGATCTACTATCGAGATGCGCAGCTGGGTAGCCTGGTGGTCTTGCTCACCGTACTCAGCCTGATGCTCTGTGCGTTGCTTGGCGTCGAATGGCCACGCCTGGCGGCGCGCTTATCGCCGACCCAGCGTGAGGTAAACCGGACACAACTCGGTGCCCTGGCCGCTAGCCTGGTCTGTGCCCTACTGTTCCTCTTAAGCGCACTCTTTTTGATTTAATGGCGCTAGTGAATGGCTTCGACCAAAGTCTAGGGGACTTTTTCTTTACGCCAAGCCAGCACTATACTGGAAAAAAACGTTTCGCTGCCGATGCAGCCTTCTTATTTATTTTGCGCGTCGCCAATATTCGTGCGCGTTGTGGACATGATCGCCAGGGGCGAGTAGATGGAAAGCAATCCGAATCGTAGCGGAAATGACGCTCGCCTTTCTCTATGGCGTCTGTCGTTATTCGCCCTGAGTAACGGTCTGCTGGCCCTCCTTAGCCTGTTGTTGGCCCGCCCCGATGCCTCATCGCCCGCGCTCTGGCTACCGACGGCCTTCACCTGCGCCGTCTTGTTCCATACTCCGCGCCGCTACTGGCCATTATTGCTGGCGATCGCCCTGGTGAGTAGCCTGCTGCCGCTCCCCCTGACCACGGCGCATTATGGTCTGCTGCACGCCCTGATCGATCAGGGCCAGGCCTGGCTCGGTGCCGCCGTGCTCCGGCGTCTACTACCGGCGCAACGCCCCTTCGATACGCTGGCGCACTGGCTGCGTTTCATCCTTAGCGTCGTGGTCGCGATACCGCTGCTGTGCGCCGTATTGAGCACACTCAGCCATACGGCATCCACGAATACCTTCATCACCCAGTTCTCCTCTGACTTCCTCTCGGACGCGCTCGGTATGTTAGCGCTTACCCCACTGGGTCTACTGGCCGGACCGGCATGGCCGACGCGGGGACGCATCCCCTGCCTCACGTTGCCGATCCTCGTGCTCACCTTGCTAAGCGATTACTTCGCTTTGCCGCGCTTGCCCTATCCTTTTACCATCGTACTGATTCCCTTGCTCTGGGCTGCCATCGCGCTGCCACTCTGGCCTGCCTTCCTGATCTTCGCCTGCTCGGCGTTGTTGCTTTGTGCACAAATGAACCACCTGTCGCTCGGCACGCACACGCCCGATCCCCTGTTGTTATATATGCCGATCCTGCTGGTCTTGTTACCCGCTCATGCCATTGCCATCCAGACACAAGCCTATCGCCGTGAACGTCAACGGTTACAAGAGAATGAGACCCGGCTGCGTAACGTCATGGAGTATTCAGCCATCGGCACCGCCTTGATCGACTTACAGGGGGAGTGGATCCAGTGTAATCCCGCGCTCTGCCAAATGTTGGGCTATGAGGCATCGACCCTGATGAGCATGCCCTATCAGCAACGAGTGCATCCCGAGGATCGCCAGAGCGACAAGCGCCAGCAGGCCGCATTACTCGCCGGTTATCTCGACAGCTATACCCTGGAAAAACGTTACCTGCACCGCAACGGCCAGGCGATTTGGACCCTCTTGACGGTCTCGTTGGTACGCAATCCACGCGCGGAGCCGCTCTACTTCGTGATGCAGGTAAAAGAGATCAACGACATCAAAAACAATCAGCGCCAGAAACAGCGCTTGCTGGATACGCTACATCAAGAGCGTGAGCGCTTGCATACCACCCTCAGCGCCATCGGCGAGGCGGTGATCAGCAGCGACCCCCAGCAGATCATCCGCTTTATGAACCCCAGTGCGGAAAAGATGACTGGCTGGCCGCAGGGTGAGGCCATCGGTCAACCGCTCGATACGGTGATCCAGTTACAGGAGAGTAATAGCGGAAAGGCGCGATCGGTATTACGCGCCGGCGCACAGGATGAGGGCGACGATGAGAACGAGCCACTCTCTCTACACAGTCGCGAGGGGCGCCGTTATGAGGTTCAGAGCCGAGTGGCCGAATTGCGTCACGGCGATGGCATCCTGATGGGATATGTCGTGGTCTTCCAAGACGTCAGCGAGACACGCACCCTGCTACGCCAACTCTCCTACAGCGCGCTGCATGATCCGTTGACGGGCCTGCCAAACCGAGTCAGCTTCGAACAGGCGCTGCGACGCGCACTGCGCGGCGCCATCGAATATCATCAGCGCCATGTGCTGGTCTTTCTCGATCTCGACTACTTCAAGTCCATCAACGATAACGCGGGCCATGCCGCTGGCGATCGGCTGCTGCAAGACTTGGCGCAACTGATGCGCTCGCTGCTACGTCCTCAAGATACCCTCGCCCGTCTCGGCGGCGATGAGTTCGCGCTGATCCTCTGCGACTGTGAGCTGAGCCAGGGGAAACTCATGGTGGATCAGCTGATCCATGAGATCGCCGCCTACCCGTTCCCCTGGCAGGGCCAGCAGTACCATATCGGCGCCAGTGCCGGATTAACCCAGCTACAACATGATAACGCCCTGGCCGACGAGACGATCAACCAGGCCGACGCGGCCTGTTACCAGGCCAAACACCGTGGGCGCGGGCGGGCCTTTTGCCACTCCCCGCAACGCAGCCCCCATTCCGCCGCCGCGAGGAGTGAACCGACGGCCGATCAACTCAGCGCCTTGCTGGCGGATGCCCGCTTTACCCTGCTGCTACGCGCCGTCTGTCCGCGCGATACCCCACAGCAGATCGATTTCTATCTGCTAGACCTCGAGGCCTGCCAGGACGACGGCACCCCCTACACCTCCCAGGCCTTTACCACCGCCTGCCTGCGCCACCAGCGCCAACAGGAGGTCGAGCACTGGCTATTGAGCCAGGTACTGGAGCAACACGCCGAATGCCTAAGCCAGCAACCTCAGGCGCTAGCCGTCGCCATTTCTACCGCCAGCCTAGGTCAACCGGCGTTTGTCCGTTGGCTCTGCGATGCGCTGGAACGCTCCCCCCTACCCGCCGATCGACTCTGGCTGCGCCTAGAAGAGAGTGCGCTGATCGAACAGCAGACGCAGACCGCACCGGCCCTCGCGGCATTACGCCGCTACGGCTGCCGCCTGATCGCCGAGGGATTCGAGCGCCATCTCGAGAACATCGCCCGCCTGGAGCATTGTCAGATCGATTACTTGATCGCCAGCAGCGGGTTAGTCGCCCAGGCCCACGCGAATCGTATGGATGAGATGATGCTCTCGCTGCTACATACCCAGGCGCACAGCTACGGTATTCAAACGATCGCCGGCCCCGCCGAACTACCGGCAACACTGGCGACCTTAAATATGCTGGGGATCGATTTACTCTTCGGCAGCTGTCTCCATCCCACCATCACGTTGACGCAACAGCTGAAACGACTCGCCGCCCCATCCGGCGCCGCGTCGGTGGATCAGCGCGCAACCATTGCCGATGACGTCACAATGCAGTAAAGTCGCCGCCCTTCACCGGCATGGGAGACGACGATGTATATTGGTTTTGACTATGGTACCGCCAACTGTTCGGTAGCGATGATGGTGGATGAACAGGTGCGGATGCTGCCGCTGGAGCAAGACTCCCCCTATCTTCCCTCCATGCTCTGCGCGCCATCGCGCGATGCCGTAAGCGAATGCTTACATCTCCATTGGCAGATCCCGACGATCAGCGAAGAGAACCAACGGCTGTTACGGCGCGCCATCGCCGCCAACCGCGAAGAGGACATTCGCGTCGATGCCCAGAGCCTCCAGTTTGGCCTACAGGCGCTACACAGCTATAACTGCGATCCGCAGGAGGTGTACTTCGTCAAGTCACCCAAGTCCTTCCTCGGAGCCAATGGCCTGAAGAGCCAGCAAATCGCCCTGTTTGAAGATCTGGTCTGCGCCATGATGGTCCACATTCGCCGCCAGGCCGAGGCCACGCTACAACAGCCTATCGACCAGGCCGTGATTGGCCGCCCCGTCAATTTCCAGGGCAGCGGCGGCGATGACGCCAACGCGCAGGCACAGGGGATCCTCGAGCGAGCGGCGCACCGCGCCGGGTTACGCGAGGTGAGCTTCGAATTTGAACCGGTCGCCGCCGGGCTCGACTACGAAGCCACCCTGACACAAGAGCAGCGCGTGTTAGTGGTCGACATTGGCGGAGGCACCACGGATTGTTCAGTGTTGCTGATGGGTCCACACTGGCGCGCCCTGGCAGACCGCAGTCAGAGCCTGCTCGGCCACAGCGGTTGCCGCATCGGCGGTAACGATCTGGACATCATGCTGGCCTTCCGTCAACTGATGCCACTACTGGGCGCTGGCGGTAGCAACGCCAAGGGGATCGCCTTGCCGTCGCTCCCCTATTGGAATGCCGTTGCCATCAATGACGTCCCGGCGCAGAGCGACTTCTACAGTATCGCCAATGGCCGCCTGCTGCGCGAGTTGGTGCGCGACGCCAGCCAGCCGCAACAGGTGGAGCGTCTGTTACGCGTCTACCAGCAGCGCCTCAGCTATCGTTTGGTTCGCTGCGCCGAAGAGAGCAAGATCGCCCTCTCTCAGCAGGCGCACTGCCAGGCCGCCCTGGCATTTCTTGAGGCGGGACTGGCCACTACATTGCACCAAGACGATCTGGCGGCGGCCATCAGCCAACCGTTAGCCCGTATCCAGGAGCAGGTCGCCGCCGCACTGGCCGTCAGCGCCATCACCCCGGATGTCATCTATCTGACCGGCGGCAGCGCGCGATCGCCCTTGATTCGCCAAGCCTTATCACAACAACTTCCCGGTATTCCTCTGGTCGGTGGCGATGACTTCGGTTCGGTCACCGCCGGTCTGGCTCGTGCCGCTCAGCGCCTCTATGCCTGATCCCCCTCGCCGCCCCATGGGCGGCGAAAAAAGACCGGACTAACACTGTTTTATGTCAATTTGTTTCAAATCCGCCCAACAAACGCCCCTCCTGCGCGCTATTGCGAGCAAGTAACATAAAAAATAAAATAAAAACAATTAGTTATGCATGACCTTCACTAAACAAAAATAAATTTAATAAATGTGATTATTGGCTTGTCATCACGATTTGACTGGGGCAAAATACGCGCCCTGCGAATAGCCGATGTTTTACGTTGTGTCAGTAAGTAAAGACCAATGGACGTCGGTTATTTTTTTGTAGTGCAGAAAATTAAGTAGATGACTGAGGCCGGCCTTCGACCGGACATGATAAATAGCTATTTATGCGGTCCCCCGCATGTTGACTGAGGAAACCTAGATGGGGCAATCATTCGCTTTCGCACCGGGCTTTACCGGTATGCGCTGCAGCAGCAGCGACTATGGGGCAGGCGCGCCGTTTTCCGCACGCGCTTCTTTATCCCATCCCCTCTTTGAATATCCTGCATACCGCTTCACACGAAGTTTTCCTGTGACCTCTCCGCTTTGCGCTTCATCAAATCAAAACGTCGAGAGCATGGGAGGACTGCGTCATGGCCGCTAATACCGCTACCGCACAAAATCGCGTTCAGCTACGCAAGACCCTGACCCTGGTTCAGGTCGTCATGATGGGCTTGGCATACCTGCAACCGATGACGATCTTCGATACCTTCGGCATCGTCAGTGGACTGACCAATGGTCACGTTGCCACCTCCTACGCTATTGCGCTGATTGCCATCCTGTTTACGGCGATCAGTTACGGAAAGCTGGTTAAACGCTTCCCGTCCGCCGGCTCCGCCTACACCTACGCGCAGAAGGCGATCAGCCCGCACGTCGGCTTCATGGTGGGCTGGTCCTCGCTGCTTGATTATCTGTTTATGCCGATGATCAACATTCTGCTGGCCAAAATTTACCTGGAAGCGATCTTCCCCGGCGTCCCGTCGTGGATCTTCGTCATGGCTCTGGTCACCATGATGACCCTGTTCAACCTGCGTGGCATCAACCTGGTGGCCAACCTGAACACCGGCATCGTGATCGTCCAGGTCGCCATCATGGTGATCTTCCTCGGCCTGGTGGTGCATGGCATCACGCAGGGCGAAGGCGCCGGCACCCTGCTCAGCAGCCGTCCGTTCGTCTCGGAGGATGCCCACCTGATCCCGATGATCACCGGAGCAACTATCCTCTGCTTCTCGTTCCTTGGCTTCGACGGCATCAGTTCGCTGTCGGAAGAGACGCCGGATGCTGGCCGCGTGATCCCGAAGGCCATCTTCCTGACGGCGCTGATCGGCGGCATTATCTTCATCGTGGTCTCCTACTTCCTGCAGCTCTACTTTCCGGATATCTCTCGCTTTAAGGATCCGGATGCCTCGCAGCCGGAGATCATGCTGTATGTGGCCGGTAAGTTCTTCCAGTCCATCATTCTGGTGTTCTCCTGCGTCACCGTGCTGGCATCCGGCATGGCGGCACACGCCGGGGTTTCTCGCCTGATGTATGTGATGGGCCGCGATGGCGTCTTCCCGGAGCGTTTCTTCGGTTATATCCATCCGAAGTGGCGTACCCCTGCCTTCAACGTCCTGTTAGTCGGTGCCATCGCCTTGTCGGCGGTCTCCTTCGACCTGGTCACGGCAACGGCGCTGATCAACTTCGGTGCGCTGGTCGCCTTTACCTTCGTCAACCTGTCGGTGATCTCGCAGTTCTATATTCGTGAACGCCGTAACCGGACACTGAAGGACACCATCGCCTACCTGATCCTGCCGTTAATCGGTGCGGCGACCGTCGGCGTACTGTGGATGAACCTGGAGGCCAGCTCCATGACGCTGGGTCTGGTATGGGCCGCCATCGGCCTGGGCTACCTGGCGGTGCTGACGCGTCGTTTCCGCCAGCCGCCTCCGCAGTATCAGGATGCAGAAGCCGCTCAGTAAGGCGTAATCCACTGGATTTGCCACGAAAAAAAGCGCCCTCGGGCGCTTTTTTTGACTGATCTGGATACGCTTACTGACGCACCGCCAGCAGGACACTCGAGGCTTTCACCAAGGCGATGACCCGGCTCCCCGGACGCAACGCCATGCTATCGGCGCTCTCATTGGTGATGATCGACACCAGGCGCAGCCCGCTATCGCTGGTCAACTCGACGGTGGTATTCACGGCACCGTGCTGCAACGCGGTCACCGCACAGGCAAACTGGTTACGCGCCGAGAATTTCAATCCACAGGTTTCCGACGCCAATACCACCCAAGGCGCCTTAATCAGGGCGATCGCCTCTTTGCCCTGAGCGAGGCCCATCGCCTCACGGCTGGCGCTGGTCACCACGGCGACGAGCTTCTCCCCCCCTTCCAGCGTCAACTCCACCTCATCGTTGACCGCACCTTCTGCTAAGGCTGAAATGGTTCCCTGCAACTGATTGCGAGCCGATACGCTCATGTTCTTCTCCTTTCGAATCAGACTATATGGACCCGGCTAGCCTACCAGAGAGCGGCGAGAGAGAGGAAGAGCATCACCGCAGAGTACGATCTGGATCAGTTTCGCTCATAGCCATGGTAGTAGTAACGCTGCAACTGGCTATCTTCACCGCTGAGGAAAAACTCGGCGATCGCCTCGCGTGCGAGACCGTACTGGCGCGCCAACTCCCCCGCTCGACACGCCGCCAGATAGCGATCATCGATGCGTTTTCCTAAGCTATACGCAAAGCCACAGACATAACCACGCCGGTAATCCAAACAATAGCGTTGCATATCGCCAACAGCGCAGGGTTCGTAACACTTCACCCCATCCATGACACCATCGCCAAAGTGATTCTTCATCGCGCCCCCCTAGACCAGCCCTATCGTTATAAACGAAATTATATAACGAATGACACGAAAGGCGCTATCCCACAAAAGGCGTACCCCCTCCCTCTGCAACGCCAAGCGCGCCGAAAGATCAAGAATCGTACCTTCGGCACTCCACGCTACGCTCAGAAATCGGTATAATCGGCGCCGGTCCATCCTATCTACAAATGTTGAGGTATTTCTATGGCAGACGAATTTGACAACGCTAGCGCGCTGGAAGAACTGGAACGCGATCTGGCGCTGGCTAACCGTCACAAACCCAGCATGGCCCCTACCGGCTACTGCTACAACTGTCACGCACCGATCCCGACAGGCAACTTCTGCGACAGCGACTGCTGCGAAGACTGGCAAAAAGTGCAATGGGCCAAATCCCAGCGCCAGCGTTAACCTCCGCCATCCCTCCCCGCGCACAACGCCGCCGGTTGCTATCGCGGCGCCCGTTTCGCTGACCTGCCGCCCTTTTCGCTAGGCTGTATCATCTATACCGCCTCGCACGCCTTTGCGCCGTCTCTCTGCTGATGGGCCATATTGGCCTCCGGATATCCGGCGCTATGGCGTGCTGCCCTGCGGTTTACGCCAGTAACATCTGCTGGAGTTCGTGTAATGAGCCAACCTGATAGTTCGGTGTGATGCCCTGCGGCATCGGCTCCTCGCGCGGATTCAACCAACAGGTATCAATACCGGCATTGATGCCGCCGAGAATATCGGAGTGCGGGTTATCCCCTACCATCAAGATCTGCTCACGGGGCGGGTTATTCATCAACGCGAAGGCATGCTCAAAAATAGCCACGTCCGGTTTAGCCACCCCCACCTCTTCCGAGACCACCAGCGGCGTGAAGACATCGCTCAGACCGGTACGTTGCAGACGCTCATTCTGCATCGCGGAAAAGCCGTTAGTGATGATCCCCATACGCACCCGCCCACGCAGTGACAGCACTAACTCTCGCGCCCCGGGTAAGGGCTCGCAAATCTCCGCCATCGCCTGAATAAAGGCTGCATTGATAACGCTCGCCGCCGTATTTAAACGCGTGGCCCACTCGGCGAAGCGCCGCTCTTGCAGCTGCTGCGAATCGATGCGTCCCTCTTGGTAATCGACCCATAGTGGTTGATTCACGGCCTCGTAAGTCTGGTAATCCTCCAGACTAAAATCGACATTGAAGCGAGAAAACATCAGGCGTAGCCCGCGATAGGCGTCAAAACGGAACAGGGTTTCATCCGCATCAAACAAAATCCAACTGTATTTCATAACGTTATTTATTCCATTCTCTCTCTTCCCCACTCCGTCAGGCGACGCTATCGCTCGCCGGCGGAGAAAGGCCATGACACACTGAACGAACCACATTCCGAACGCGACATTGCCCCAGCGTCCACGCAACAGTGGAGGCTGAGGGCCGCTCATTGTGCCATAGAATCGTGAGATGCCCCTACCCCGACGAGGTGTCCGCTACCCGCACGATAAGGTTACCGCGCCATGCTGCTAGTTTCCGTTAAATCACGATGATCATTCAGACGACCGGTATGATCGGCGGCGAACGACCTAGCGCGAACGACCCAGGCAGCACATTCCGCGAAAAATCTGAATGAAAATATGCAGCTCCATGTTTTTATTAGTTCTTTTCTTGCTAAAAGCGCCTTGACGCTGGCCAAAGACTCTTGTTATACAGGCGCCGGACTCTTTTTATGGCTATGCTTACTCATGGCCATTTTGACCGATAGACTTTCGTCGTTCGTCGCCTTGCGCCCCCGCCTACGGCGCCGCATCTCACTGCGGCCATCGCGCCATTGCGTCAGCGTAAGACCGACAACGACGATCAATACGATAAGAAAAACGTCAGCATCAGGATAGTTCTATGGCCTCCCGAAGATGGCATACCCCCCGCAGTCCGGGGTTGAATAATGCACCGCGTCTACGCTCATTGATCGATCAGATTGCAGAGAAGCAGCATTCTACACCGCCGCCTCCCCGCTACCGCCTACTGTTATCCCTGCTAGAGATTAGTGAGGAGATGCGTGATTTTTGTGCGCTACACGGCATCACTATCAGCGATGCGCCTTATCTGCAAGTGATGTTCGTCGGTGAGAAGATCGATCTACAGCTGCTGATCCGCTGCTTCCTGCCGGTGGAAAAACAGAGCGATTGTCTGAATAGCCTCTACCTAGCCTAGCGCTTAAGCCTCATCCGCTATCGCTTCGCGTAGCGGAGTCAGCGCGCAGCAGAGACGCCAGATAACCCCGGCCAGCTCGCGTGCGCTGGGATCCGGATGGCCAGCCAGAGCGTGGCTCATCAGCGACAATTGTGCCAGCGTCTGGCTCAATCGCTCCTGGCGAACCCCCTGCTCGTTGACGATACCGCGCAGGTAGCGTAGGCAACGATCCCGTACCCGCTCCAAGGGATCGGCATGCCTCTCCCAGCCACGCAACTGCCAAACGATATGACTACAGTTCAACAATACGGTGCCCCAGCGTAGCAACCAGTGATGAGCCAGGCGATCCGGGCTCTGCGTCAGTTGGCTCATTCGATGGTAAATCAACGACTCATACTGCGCCTCGCTGTGGCGCGGCTGGGCGCTCAACTGCTCGATAAAGTCACGCCGCATCGCACGAATGATGCGCCGACTCTTCCGTCGATCCGAGCTAGGGTGCAAAAGCTGGAAGGCGAGCGCCGCCAACAGGACACCGACGATCTTGGCGATGGTGCCGTTCACTAAGCTCGCATAGTCATACTGCGGCGGATTCGTCACCGCCAAGAAAGAGCCCATGAACACGATCACCTGCCCCCACAACGCCGCATGGCGCGCGCTCTGCAGCTTAAGCAGTTGCATGGTCAACAGGATCGGCGCCAGTAGCGCGCAGAATAGCCAAAACGACGCGATCTGAATCATCAGGCCAAACTTCAGCAGGAAACAGAAGATCGACAACATGATCATCGCCTTGAATAGTGTCATCAGGCTACTCAACGGCGAGCTGACGCTGGAGTAAAGTACGCAGGTGACGGCAGCGATGGCCAAGGCCGAGGCGCCGCTATCCCATTGCGTCAGAATCCAAAAACCACACCCTACCAGTAGCGCGCAGCCGGTGCGTAGCCCGTTATAGGCGGCTTCGATGCTGTCGGTATAGTGTGTCAGGGATGGCGTCGTCGGCGCAGGGGGGAATCCATGCGTCTTCCCATCCTGCGGCGTCTGAGCGAGATAGCGTAACCAACGCTCACTGTGCAGATAGAGTTGGACGAAGTATTGCACCCGTTGACTAAAGGCCTGCAGGCGCACCCGCTCCGAGGTCTCAGCATACAACGGCGCCAGCAGACGCGCCGTCTGATAGGCATCCCCTCCCGGCTGCGAGAGACACGCCACGATCTGCGCTAATACCTCCGCCACACCCGGCGGAGCATCGGGCCAATTCTGCTGCATGCGACGAATGCCAGCGATAGCGCTGGTCATCCGCAACTGTTGATGCAGTAACGTATTGAGTAAGGGATTATGGCGCCGAAAGTGATAATGGCTCCAGAAGGCCTGAATACGGAGCAGATCCAGGGTTAAGATCTGGCGGATCACCCCCTCATGCGCCACGCGTAAGTCCTCCTCCGTCTGTGGGGCCCATAGCATCGCCGCATGTGCCATGAGGCGCTGATGCATACGCTGTAAGGCGCTCAGCAGGTTGCTGCCATCCGTGTCGTTCGGCAGGATCATCATCATCACGGCGCCACACAGCAAACCGGTGATCACCTCGCACACCCGCGCCTGAGCGATGTCGAAGATCTGCTGACTATCGCCGCTGTTCACGCAGGCAAAGGCGATGATCGCCGTGGTATACCCCGCCAGCGCGAAGGCGTAAGAGACGTTGTTACGGTGGTGATTCGCGACGTAGGTACACCAGCCAATCCAGGCGGAAATGAAGAAGGTAAATAGCCAAGGGTCATTCAAGCATTGGCCGGCGATCACCATCGCCGCGCCGGCGCCCAACAGGCTGCCGGCGATGCGCCCTAGACTCTTGCTGATCACCCCGCCGATGGTCGGAAAGCTGACCACCGCCGCCGAGGTAAAGGCCCAGTAAGGCTCATCGAGGTTCAAGGCAAAGGCGATCCACAACGCCAGACACATAGCCAGGGTGTTACGCAACGCGTAACGCCATTGCCCGGCCGTCGCCCTGCCCCATGGCGACTGACGCCATCCTGCCAGTTGCAGCCCCATTCCGCCGTCCTTACGGTTTAATGACGATGGTGCAGGTCATGCCCGACACCAACAGCGTATCCGGCTTGATATCGGACAGGGCGATCCGTACCGGTACTCGCTGGGCTAAGCGAACCCACGGAACGCTCGGCTTGACGCTCAAGAGCAAATCTGCGCCGCGGTCGGCACTCTGATCGTAGATAGCCCGGCCAATACTCTCCACGCGCCCACGCAATGGCCTATCACCATCATATAACTGAATATCCGCGCGATCCCCCACGCGGATATGGCGCAGCTTCGTCTCCTCGAAGTACCCCATCACATAGAACGAATGGCGATCAAGGAGTGCCACCAGCGGCGTTCCCACCTGCGCATAATTACCGGCCCGCGTCTGTAGGTTGGTGATGAAACCATCCGTCGGCGCGAGGATACGGACATGAGCCAGATCCCATTCGGCCTGCGCCACCTCCTCCTTGGCTACCCGATAGGCGGCCTGCATCGCCTGCGCAGTGAGGCGAGCCTCATCTAGTGACTCGGCCGAGATCACCTGTGCTGGCAGCCGAGCACGCCGCGCCGCCTCATGCTGCGCCTTCTCCAGATCGCTCTGAGCGCGCATCAACGCGGCATTGGCACGATCGCGCGCGATAAGGAACGGCTGACTGTCGAGGGTGAAGAGCAACTGGCCCTTCACCACCGCCTGGTTATCACGGACCGCGACCTGCGCGATACGACCGGAAACCTCCGGAGTAATCGTGACTAATTCGGCGCGCACCCGGCCATCGCGGGTCCAAGGCGACTGCATGTAATAATTCCACAGCCAGCCACCCGCACACAGGGCAATGGCACAGACAATCACGCTAGAGAAGTACTTGAGGGAGTGCAGTTTCATGAGACGCTATCCGCCGATCAGGAGCAGGGCAAAGGCCAGGACGATGCAGATCACCAACAACGCGAGATCGCACAGCGTGGGATGCCAGATCGCGCCGCCATAGAGCTGTGCGCGCAACAGGCGATGCAGTAGCAACCAGCCGAATAACCCGAGGGCGATCGCCTTAAATAGCGGCGGAAAGTACAACGCGGCCCCGACGACCAAATCGCTCAGGGGGAAAAAGGGAGACATCACCATCGCTACACCGCAAACTCCCCCGCCTTCTCACCCTGCGCCTGATAGGTAGCGTACGCGCGGCAAGTGAGTGACAGCAGGCAGTAATTAATCAACGTGAGATAATGTTAGCACGCAAAGTATAATTGACGATTATTTTTCTGTGCCTTCTTCCTCTCTTCGCCGACCAGGCCCATGCCCAGTGATGAGCGCCGCCTACGCCAGACAATAAAGCCATAGATTGCTTTTTGAACTCTCTCACATTTCATCGCTAAACATATTGAAGGATTACTCCAAAGATCATTTTATAATGGAGCAATACTACAAAGACAGCGTCATCATGCCGCGTAGGGGCGACGAGTGTGCCACAACTGGAACCGTCATCGTGTTATTTACGCGTCATTACTCTTTTATCATAGGAGTGTTTATGTCTGGGTTAACACCGTCTACTACGCGGCTGATCGCCGCCTTAGTCGTCTCACTTGCAGTTATTCCGACACTGCGCGCGGAATCGCTACCGCGCTTACCCCAACCTCTCAAGGCGGGAACCGGCGCCATCCTCAATGAAGTTATTTATATTGGTTTAGGTAGTGCGAATAAATCCTGGTATCGCCTGGATAAACGATCCGAGGAGAAACGTTGGCAACCTATCGCTGAATTCCCCGGTAGCCCTCGCGATCAGGCCATCACCCTGGCGCTGAATAATAGTCTCTATGTCTTTGGTGGTAGCGGTAACGTGACGGAGCAAGATGCGACGCCCTCGGTACTCAGTGATATTTATCGTTATGATCCGGCCAACGATCGCTGGCAGAAAATTGCCAGCCATCCTCCGCGCGGATTGGTCGGCCATGCTGGTGTCGCCCTCAACGCAAATCAGGGGCTATTGCTCGGCGGCGTCAATAAGGCCATCTTTGATGGCTATCTGCGTGATATCAACGCGCATAAAGACGATAAAAAAGCTAGCGAAGCCATTATCCAAAATTATTTTAATAAGCCTAGCGAAGACTATTTCTTTAGCCGCGAGGCGCTGCTGTACGATGCGAAAAATAATCAGTGGCACGCCTTAGGCATTACTCCCTTTGCCGGTACGGCCGGTTCGGCTCTAGTCCGTAGCGGCGAACGCATCACGCTAATCAATGGTGAGATCAAGCCGGGTCTGCGTACCGACGCTATCCATTACGGACTCTGGTCACAGGACAAGTTACGCTGGACCGGAGAGGCCCGGTTGCCTGCCCCTCCGGGAGCCCCGCTCCAAGAGGGACTCGCCGGGGCCTACGCGGGTTACAGCCATGGCACCTTACTGGTGGCTGGCGGGGCCAATTTCCCCGGCGCTCGGGCTAACTACCGTCAGCACCACTACTACGCCCATCAGGGACTGACCAAGACTTATCAACGCGCGATTTTCGCTCAACACGGCGAGACCTGGCGTGCCATCGGCGAGCTCCCACAGCCGCTGGGCTATGGGGTCACGATCAGCGATGGCGAGACGCTGTACTTGATCGGCGGTGAGACATCACAGGGTCAAGCGGTGGATTCGGTCATTGGCCTGAGTCTGCGCAACGGTCATCTCACCATCGAATAATCACGGCGATGCCGTAGCCATTTTCTTTGTATGACCGCCATAGCGCACGCTAGCGATGCGCTATGGCGGAGGGTAACAGACGACCAATTATCAAAAAATACTTATCAATATCTCTGGGAATATAAAATGAAAAAAGAAATTATCTCGCTGACCTTGGCGGCGGCCACATTAGGCCTCCCTTGTGCGCTCTCCGCCACTACATTAGATTTTCGCCATGAATATGCCGACACGACACGTATTCATAAAGATCGTATCGCGATTATTCAAAGCTTTGCCAATGGCATCGGTTTCTATGTCGATGCCAGCGTTAAATCGGGTGGGGTAAATAGCGAACAAGATAAGTTTCTGAGTGACCTCGTCACCAACGCCGTAGAAATGGGACTGAGTTATAACTACCAACTTAATCAGAATATCAGCCTACAGCCAGGTATTATCTTTGAAAGTGGTAGCGACACCGCCATCTATAAACCCTATCTACGCGCGCAATACCGTTTCGACAATGGCCTCTACCTCGCCGGGCGTTATCGTTACGACTATGCGCGCAAGACACAAGATGGCAGTGATGATGAAAAGACGAATCGCCTGGATGGATATATCGGCTACAACTTCAACTCCGCGCGTGTGGAATATAACTACACACAAATGTATAGCGATGCGCTGAAATATGACAATAAGAAGACTAACTACGAACATAACGTCGCCTTCTCTTATCGGATCAATGAAATGTTCACGCCTTATATTGAGGTCGGCAACGTCGCAGTCAATAAAAATAGCGATGCACGTCAGACACGCTACCGTGTAGGACTGCAATATCACTTTTAATCCTCCCACCGCAGGCGCCAGGGACACGGCGCCTGTACTAACACGCCACATAGCACCACGGCGCGTTCTCCCAGCCAATGACAGGAGTGACATATGCAAGCTCATGACTTCGGATGGCTAAACTACACCGTCCTGTTCTGTTACCTACTGGCAATCATGTCGGTGGGCATGTACTTTGCGAAACGGCAGAAAACAGCGGATGACTATTTTCGTGCCGGCGGTCGGATCCCCGGCTGGGCCGCGGGCATCTCCGTGTTCGCCACTACCCTCAGCTCCATCACCTTCATGTCGATCCCGGCCAAAACCTACACCTCCGACTGGACCTTCATCATCGGCCAATATTTGGTGATCGCCATTCTGCCGCTGGTGTTCTACTTCTATATTCCGTTCTTCCGCAAGTTGAAGATCACCTCGGCCTATGAGTATCTGGAGGCGCGTTTCGATGTCCGTAGCCGCCTGTTCGCCAGTCTCTCCTTCATGTTGTTTCATATCGGACGGGTCGCCATCATCACCTACCTGACCGTACTGGCATTACGGCCCTTCATCACCCTCGATCCCACGCTACTGGTGTTGCTGATCAGCATCCTATGCATCATCTATACCTGGATGGGGGGCATCGAAGGGGTGATCTGGACTGACGTGATCCAAGGCCTGCTGCTCTCTCTGGGGGCACTGCTGATCCTCCTCATGATTTGCTGGAAGGTGGAGGGTGGGATCGTCGAGATCTACCACGCTACCGCTAGCGCCGACAAGTTCTTCCCGGCCAGCCAATGGCACTGGAGCTGGACCGATAGCACCATCCCGGTGCTGACCATTGGCTTCCTGTTCGCCAACATCCAGCAGTTTACCGCCAGCCAAGATGTGGTTCAGCGCTATATCGTCACCGACTCCATCGAGCAGACCAAGCGGACGCTGATCACCAACGCCAAGCTGGTCGCCGTTATGCCCCTCATCTTCTTCGCCATCGGCTCGGCGTTATTTGTCTACTACCAGCAGCATCCCCAACTGCTGCCAAAAGAGTTCAACAGCGGCGGCATCCTGCCACTCTTCGTGGTGACGCAGATGCCAAGCGGCATCGCCGGGTTGATCATCGCCGCCATCTTTGCCGCGGCACAGTCCAGCATCTCCAGTAGCCTGAACAGTATCTCCAGTTGCTTCAACTCCGACATCTATGTGCGTCTCAGCCGCCAAGAGCGCAGCACGGCGCAGAAAATGAAGCTGGCGCGCTTGGTGATCATCATTGCCGGTTTGCTGAGCAGCCTGGCCACGCTGTGGTTGGTGTACGCCAACGAATCGGAGGTGTGGGACGCCTTCAACAGCCTGATTGGTCTGATGGGCGGCCCGATGACGGGCCTGTTTATGCTGGGGATCTTCTGTAAACGCGCCAACGCCGGCAGTGCCGTCGTCGGCATCCTGGTGAGCGTCATCGCGGTGCTGTTGGCACGCTACGCCAGCGATCTCAACTTCTTCTTCTACGGTGTCATCGGGGCGCTGGCGGTCGTGATCGCGGGCGGGCTCAGCGCGCCGTTATTCCCCCCCGCGAAACAACTCCGCCTCGACCAGGATCAGGCTTAACGTCACCCCTCTGCCCGCCCAGCCCGGCAGCGCCGGGCTTCTTTTTTTAGCCGTCGTTATTTGCTACGCTACTTCCCGATACCGCAACCCCCTGTTGCCGCGCCGCCGGACGGTGCTGTTCATCAATCAAGGCGCCCTCTCATGAAGGATTCTCAGCAGATTCGACTACAACCCGGTAAGATCCTCGATACCCTTTCCGCTATGCGCAACAGCCTGACACGCGTGTCTCAGCGCATCGCCGACTATATCCTGGCCGAGCCCACACAGGTAAGCCAGCTCTCGATTGCCCAGTTGGCGCAGGCCACACAGGCCGGAGAGGCGACGGTGATCCGTTTCTGCCGCACCCTCGGCTACAAGGGCTTCCAAGATTTTAAACTGGATCTGGCGATCGAGTTGGCGCGCAACGACGATGAAGAAACACCGTTGCTCGACGCTGAAATCGCCGATGATGACGATCTGCTGACTATCGGCCGTAAGCTCCAGAATGCGATCAACTGTGTCCTGTCGGAGACGCTGAATCTGTTGGATATGGCCCAGGTACAGGCGGCGGTAGACGCGATTCGCCAGGCCAACACCTTGTTTATCTGCGGCGTCGGCTCCTCCGGCATCACCGCAGAGGACATGAAAAACAAGCTGATGCGCATCGGCTACCGCGTTAACAGCACCAGCAACAACCATTTCATGTATATGCAGGCCACACTGCTGCAACCGGGTGACGTCGCCATCGCCATTAGCCACTCCGGCGCCTCACCGGAGACGGTACAGACCCTCAAGCTGGCGCATGAGGCGGGCGCGTGCACGATCGCCTTAACCCACAACCTCGGCTCGGCATTGATGCGTTACGCCGATATCAGCCTGATTAACGGTAACCAACAGGGCAAACTGCAGGGTGACTCGATCGGTACCAAGACCGCCCAACTCTTCGTGCTGGATCTCCTGTATACCTTACTCGTTCAGGCCGAGCCACAACGCAGCGCGCAAAAGCTGCGTACCCTAGAGGCCCTGCGTAGCGCCAAGTCCTTGTAACGTTCCGCCAGCAACAGCGCGCATGGTCACATTTTATGTCACGCATATGTCGTGACCTCATGCGGCGGTTGCCTCGGCGTCACTCGCCATCTAAAATGGAGTAAAACTCCATTTGTACACCAACCAAAACAACATAACTCCGACAAGGAGGCTGGAATGAAAAAGCTAACGGGTTTAATCGCCGCGCCCCATACCCCCTTCCACAGCGACGGCAGCGTCAACTATCCGGTGATCGATCAGATTGCCGACCATCTGATCGCCAGTGGCGTGAGCGGTGCCTATGTGTTGGGTACCACCGGTGAGGGCATCCATTGCTCGGTCGCAGAGCGGATGGGCATCGCCGAGCGCTGGGTCGACGCCAGCCACGGGAGACTGGATCTCATCATACATACCGGTGCGCTAAGCATCGCCGATGCCACGACGCTGGCTCGTCATGCCAACACGCTGGATATCATGGCCACCTCCGTCATCGGCCCCTGCTTCTTCAAGCCCAGCAGCGTGGAGGATCTGGTGGAGTACTGCCAACTGGTGGCAGCGGCGGCCCCGGATAAGGGGTTCTACTACTACCACTCCAGTATGTCTGGCCTCAACATCGATATGGAGCGTTTCCTGATCCAGGCCGCCGCGCGGATTCCCAACCTCAGCGGTATGAAATTTAACGCCAACGATATGTATGAGTATCAACGCTGCCTGCGGGTAGAACAGGGGCGTTTTGACATCCCATTCGGCGTCGACGAATTCATGCCTGCAGGACTGGCCTGCGGGGCCACCAGTGCGGTCGGTAGCACTTACAACTATGCCGCGCCACTCTACCTGCGCCTGATGGAAAGCTTCCGCCGGGGTGACATGCAGGATGTGGCTCGCTGCATGGATAGCGTGATCGCCATCATCCGGGTCCTGGTCGAATATGGCGGTGTCGCCGCCGGGAAAGTCGCCATGCAACTGCACGGCATTGACGTCGGCGATCCACGCCGTCCGTTGCGCCCGTTGAGCGCGCAACAGAAGGCCGATGCCCTGGCCAAGTTACAGGCCATCGCCTGGCAATAGCGCGCTATCCCTCATCAGGCAGACGCTGGCTCAAGCGTGCGGCAGCCAATAACGGTAGCAGCAGCGCAAGGAAACCGAGCACGGCGAAGCGCTCGGTCAATACGCCACCCAGTAGCGCTCCGACGACGAAAGCGAGGATGCCGCGCAGGAGCGTTCGGCGCAACGCACGCTCCTGCGGCTGGCAGCCGTTCGCCAGGCTGTTGATCAATGAGGTCGACATGCCGGTGATATAGGTCGAGTGAACCTTGGCGCTACGCAGGCTCTGGACCACGCCATTCTGTAGTCCTAAGGCCAGCGCCTGCAATAGGATGAAGCCGGCTCCGCTGCCCATCAGCCATAGCCCGCTCCCGGCGAGCATGAGCAGCGCTTGCCCCCCTAACAACGGCGCGATATGCCGTGGCATGTTGTCGATCTGGCACCGCTGGCGCCAGCGGCTACCGAGGAAGGTGCCCGCTAAAAAACAGGACAAGGCGATAGCACAGTAGCCCAGGGTGCGCCAATGACCCTGAGCCAGGTAGATCATCGCCAACACGGCGTTGCCGGTAATATGGCCGGTAAAGGTGCCTAATAACACAAAAGCGCCAGCATCGGCGAAACCGCCGACCAGCGTGAGCAATAACAGTACCTGGATACGCTTATCCATCCCCCTCTCCCGATGGCGCACCCCGCCTCCCATCGGGTGAGGCACCTAACTACAGCATAGTCGATAGCCGTGGCAACGCGGATGGGCGAATGTGCAGGCGAACAGCCTCCTCGCGGAGCCGTCTCACCAGACGCCCGTGGCATAACGTGGGAAACAGGAGAGGAGCAATGACGACTCAGCCAACCGGCAGCGTCGATAACGTAACGATAGCGCCTACGACGCCGCGTTACTACTATGTCTTGCCCATCGCCGGGCAGTCGAACGCGATGGCCTATGGCGAAGGCATGCCATTACCCGACACCCTGGACGCGCCACATCCGCGCATTAAACAGCTGGCACGACGCGCCACGGAGACCCCCTATGGTCCCCCCTGCCATTACAATCAAGTGATCGCCTTGGATCACTGCCCACACGATGTGCAGGACATGAGCCGCTTCACCCATCCGCATGCCGATGCGCGACGTGGCGAGTATGGCTGCGTCGCACAGGCGCTGCATATCGGCAAGACTCTACTCCCCTACCTACCTGCCGAGGCGGGGATCCTGATCGTGCCGTGCGCACGGGGCGGCTCGGCCTTCACGCAGGGAAACCTGGGGGCCTATCATCCCGCACGCGGTGCGACGGCGGACGCCTGTCGCTGGGGGGTAGCGACCCCGCTCTACCAGGATTTGCGCGATCGGACTCGGGCCGCGTTGCGCCATAACCCCGACAACCGTCTGCTGGCGCTGATCTGGATGCAGGGGGAGTTTGATCTGACGACGGCAGAGTACGCTCGCCAGCCGGCGTTGTTCCAGGCAATGGTCGCGCGCTTCCGCGCCGATATGGCCGATATGGCGCCACAGATGGCCGGGGGGCGGGCGGATCGGGTGCCCTGGATCTGCGGCGATACCTGCGCGTACTGGCAAACGACCTACCCACGGCAGTATGCGACGATCTACGGCGCCTACCGGCACTGTCCGTTGCCGGCGCTGCATTTCGTCCCCTTGATGTATGACGCACAAGGGATGGCGACACCGAGTAATGCGCCAGCCGACGATCCCGATAACCCGGCGATGCACTATTACGGCGCCGCCTCCCGCGATGCGAGCAACTGGACCACCGCGCTACGCGCCGCCCACTTTAGTGCCCCGGCTCGGCGCTCGCTGATCCCTGAGCGTCTGGTGGCCGCCATTCTGCGTCACGCACCACTCCCGGCGGAAACGACAGGCGGCTAGCTGCGCGTATGCCTTAATCATCGGGCGTCAGGCACCCCTGCTGCAAACAGTAGCCGCCGTCGGCCAACGCCGCGACCTCACGCGGTTCATGGCTGACCAAGAGTAACGTCAGGGCGCGGCGAGACTGCAACTGACGTAACACCTGCCACAGTCGGCGGCGCAGCGGCCAATCCAGGCTGGAGAACGGCTCGTCCAACAGCAGCAACGCTGGCGCGCTCACCAACGCGCGTGCCAATGCCACACGCTGCTGCTCGCCGCCGGACAGTTGCCCTGGATAGCGCCGCGCCAGATGATCGACCTCTAAGGCCTGCAGGAGCTCTCGGCGTGGTTCGGCATGGCGCGTCTGTCCGGCGGCGAACTGCGCCAGTGCCAGGTTCTGCTCCACGGTGAGAAAAGGAAAGAGGTATAGACGCTGATTGAGGTGACGGCAGGGACGACGCCAGGCGGGTAGCCCATCGACGCACTGGCCGGCGATCTGCACGCGCCCTCGGTAAGGAAGATGACCGGCGATGGCGCGCAACAGGGTGGTCTTACCGCTGCCCGAGGCGCCGCAAATAGCCGTACAGCGCCCGGCGGGGGCCGTCAGGCTGATCTCACGCAGAATGGCGCACTGTAATCCTTCAACATGCAGCACGTCGTCCCTCCTCGGCGTGGGGACGTATCCCATGCAGCAACAACAGCAGCAAAAACGCCAGCACGATCAGCAGTAACGCACAACCGACGGCGGCGGAGAAATCGCCACCGGCAATGTTGAGATACACCGCGATCGGTAGCGTCTCGGTCTTCATCCGCGTCGCACCCGCCAACATCAAGGTCGCACCGAATTCCCCCAGCGCCCGCGACAACGCCAGTACCGCCCCGCTCACCAGGGCGCGCCACACTAACGGGATCTCCACCAGCAGAAAGGTGGCCAACGGTGCCAACCCCAGGTTATGAGCCGTCTCCAGCCAGGCACGATCGATAGCGGCCAACGCGGCACTGGCGCTACGGAGCAGAATGGCGCTGGCGACGTAGGTCTGCGCGATGACGATACCCAATGGCGAGAACAGTCGCTGCGCCAGCGCCGGCCACCAACTGCCCACCATGCCTTGTTGCCCTAATAACAGCAGCAGGCCGATCCCGGTCACCAGCGGCGGCGTCACCATCGGTAAATCGAGTAGCAGATTAATCCAACGCTTACCCGGTAGATCGAGGCGTACCAATGCCCACGCGGCAGGCAAGGCGATCACGCAGGCTAAAAGCAACGATAGCAGGGCCGTCGCCAGCGAGAGACCGAATGCAAAACGGATCTCCGCATCACGCAGTAATGTGCTCAGCGTCGTCACCTCAAGCTGTCCCAAGAGGGCGGCCAACGAGCCGACGATGAACAACAACAGGATCAGCAACGGCAGCAATGCCAGTATGCGCATCCCCCGCTACTCCGCCAGCGGCAAGTAGCCGCGTGCGGTAAATGCGGCGATCCCCGCCGGTGAGGCAAAGTAGTCAGCCAAGGCGCGCGCCGCCTGCGGCGCAGGGCTACTCTTCAGCACGGCGATGGTCGCGACCTCTTGCGGTACGCCGGGCGGCGTCGGCAGCAGGCGCAACTGATCGCGATGACGCATCGCGTCCGCTCGCCCGATCACCGCCGCATCTACGTCGCCATTCAGTACATATAACAGCAATTGCTTAATGGTCGTCGCCTGCACGGCCACCTTGTCGCGTAAGGCCGGGCCATAACCGCTGGCCTCCAACAAGGCATCACCGCTCCGCCCCAAGGCGATGGCCTGCGGATCCCCCATACCGATCTTCAATGGACTCTGCGCCAACTGCGCGAAGGTCGTAACCTGGCCTGGACTGGCGCGGCGTACCACCATCACCGGGGTATGCAATACCAACGGCGCGGAGAAGGCGATGCGATCCTGGGCGCGCAGACGCTCGACATAGTCGGCAGAGCCGGGCAGAAACAGATCACCCGCCTGGGTCAAATTGATCCGAGTCAGCAACTGCCCGGAGCCGCCATATTCGACCGTCACCCGATGGCCGCTCTGTTGCTCGAAGGCGGCCACCACCGCCTCGACCGGCTCGCGCAGCCCGGCCCCGGCATAAAGATGCAATTCCGCCGCCGTCGCCAGCGCCCCCCAGCCACACAATAGCACCGCCCCGATAGCCTTTCCCCAGCCCATAGACTCCCTCACTTACGGTAAGATGAATAATCAATCGCTATATATGTAAATATATTACGATGGTTCGACAACGACTAAACCAGGGCAACGTGATCGTCATCGACCTTTTCGCGCCATAGGCGCCCCACTTGCACACGCTCAGTACCAGGCGATAAGAGCGGCGAGTGCGTCGACCACGACAAGAAAAATAGACCGTTACCGGGCGGGGTAGGCGGTGATGTTGAGGGAGCGGAGAGCGAGGGGGATGGCGTGCGAATAGGCGGGGAACGGTCGTTGAGGGCCGCTCCCAACGCACGCTCGGTTATGACTGTTTACGCCAATGACCATTCTGCCGGACATCTTGCTGCAACTCATGCACTACGATGCGGACTTCGTCGTTATCGTGGAAGCCGCTGGCGCTGAAAGACGTTTCGCCGCAGTCATGTACGATCAGTACCTGGCTCTCCGGATAGACCTCCTTCACCCGCGCCTCCAGCTCTGCGACATAAGCCTGATACTGTTGTTGCGACAGGGGCGCAATACTGGCATCAGCGATACTGATTTTAATATCCATGACAGACTCCTCGATAAGGGTGGTGAATAGGTCGCTTTTGAGTGTAAAAGCTCCCCCTAGACAATGCAATCCATTCATCCCCCTGCGCCATCAGTATGATTTTATTCTCTGTTCTCTCCTTGCCCTCCTGGTCGGTCGCCCTGAGCCACACGCGAGCTAACCTGCTCCTATTTCGTAGCGAATAATGCATGATTTGCATAGATAAACGATTCTACGCATCACGACGCCATGGCACCATCGTCAATAAAACCCTTTCAAAATAGCACCATTACTAGATTTCCTGTCGATAACCTCGCTGAGCACTCGCTAGATAATGCATTTAATGCATTAACCATCGCATTATTGCATTTCCGATCGCCCCCCACTCTGTCGACACTGAAGGGCAAGGTGCCTAAACGCATCGTGACGATTCAACATACCAGTCTGAGCAACGTACTCAGCCAACCTAGGGGAAACGAGGTGAAAGGATTAATTGGCGTTTTGGGCGGCATGGGACCGGCCGCCACCGCAGATCTCTTCAATAAGTTCATCACCTTTAGCAACGCGCGCAGCGATCAGCAGCATATTCCGCTGCTGATCTCCTCGATACCGGATATCCCGGATCGCACGGCCGCCTTGATGCAGTCGGGCCGCTCTCCTCTGCCGGAGATGTGCGACTACCTGCAACGCCTGGAGCAAGCGGGAGCCGAGTGCATCGTCATCCCGTGCAACACCGCTCACTTCTGGTTCAAGGAGCTGCGTCAATCGTGCCATGTCGAGCTACTCAACATCGTCGAGGCGACGATGGAGGAGGTCTGCGCCAGCGGCCAACAGAAGATTGGCCTCCTCGCGACCGATGCCACGCTGTACATGGGGCTGTATCAGCAGGCCATCGAGGCGCGTGGTCTGTGCTGTATCCGCCCCGATAAGCCAGGTCAAGAGCAGGTCATGGCGAGCATTTATGCCCTGAAGGCCGGTGACGCGGCACGTGCCCGCGCCATGATGGAGCAGCAGGCCGCCGCCCTATTCGCGCGCGGCGCCCAACTCATCGTACTGGGTTGTACCGAAGTACCGGTGATCCTGGCCGAGGCGATGAAGGCACAACCGTCACGCTACATCGAGTCGACCGGTGCCCTGGTGCGCGCCGGTATCCGCTGGTACGAACAACGCGTCGGCAGCGATCGCCTCCTGACGCAATAACCCATCCGGCGTCGGCAGCGCCGACCCGTTTCTTCTCGCTTTGTGTCGTTTAATGGCAATTGACTGCCTCTGGAGGCCTTTTATGGTATGGCTAGAAATCATCGTGGTGCTTGGCGCCATCTTCTTCGGGATCCGCATGGGCGGGATCGGGATCGGTTTATGCGGCGGCTTGGGATTGGCGATCCTGACCCTCGGCTTCGGCCTCCCCATCGGCTCTGCCCCGGTCGACGTCATCCTGATCATCATGACCGTCGTGGTCGCCGCCTCGGCGCTCCAAGCGGCGGGCGGGATGGACTACCTGGTACGGCTCGCCGGGACCTTCATGCGCCGTAACCCTAAATATATCAATATAATCGCTCCGATCATCACCTGGTCGATGACCATCATGGCGGGCACGGGCTTCATCGTCTTCTCCACCTTGCCGGTTATCGCCGAGGTGGCGAAAGACTCTGGGATCCGCCCCTCGCGCACCCTGGCCGGCTCCGTGGTCGCCTCACAGATTGCCATCTCCGGCTCACCGATCAGTGCCGCCATGGCTGCCATGCTGACCATCATGGAGGGCAATGGCGTCACCTTCATTCAGGTGATGGCAGTCTGCTTACCGGCCTCATTCGTCGCCGCCATGGTCGCCGCGCTCATCGCCTCACGCCAAGGTTGCGAGCTACAGGACGACGAGGTGTATCTGGAACGTCTGCAGAAGGGATTGGTACGCAAGTATCAGGAGAAACAAGACGTCGACACCCCGCAAGCCAAGCGCTCCGTCGTCCTGTTCCTGTTGGCGACGGTCGCCATCGTCATCTTGGCCGCCTTCCCCCAGCTGCGCCCAGGATTCGACATCGGCAAGCCGATGGGTACCCGAGACATCATCATCATCTGCATGCTCTCCTGTACCTGCCTGATGGTGCCATTCTGCAAGACGAATGGCGATGCCATCGTCATGACACCCACCTTCCGTTCGGGGATGAGCTCGCTGGCGGTGATCCTGGGGATCGTGACACTGGGTACCACCTTCGTCGATGCCCACATGGATCAAATCAAGTTCATCGCGGGTGACGTGCTGCGCGCCTATCCCATGCTGCTGGCGCTGGTGCTGTTCCTCACCTGTGCCCTGCTCTACTCACAGGGGGCCACCACACCGTTGATTATTCCGCTGGCCGTCGCACTCGACATGCCGACCTGGGCGATTCTGGCTTCCTACGTCGCCGTGACCGGGGTCTTCGTCCTGCCGACTTACCCAACCTCGCTGGCGGCGATGGAGTTTGATACCACCGGCACCACCCGCGTCGGTAAGTACATCCTGAACCACCCCTTCATGCTACCGGGACTGGGCGGCATCGTCGCCGGCGTCGCCTTCGGCTTCCTCATCGCCCCGTTAGTCGTCTGATCCACGCCCAGCTACACGCGTACGACCACGCCCCGGCCCTCCGGCTGGGGCGTCATTCTTCCTGCGGGGTAAACTGTTGGCGCAACGCCTGCCAGAAGCGCTCGACGCTTTGACTCATGCGGGTATCGAGACGATAAGCATAGGCATCGATCGGGATCAGTAAGTCGTGCTCATCGAGGGCTACCAAACGCCCCTGCGCCAACTCCTGACGAATACCATACCCCGGCAACCAGGCGATCCCCGAACCATCCAACGCCACCTGCTTTAAGAGTTCACTCATCGATGAGACAAAGACCGTACGGAAGGTCAAGGCAGGATGGCGTGCCAACAGGCGATTAACCTGACGCCCCATGTAAGAGTTGGCGTTGTAGTTCAGCAACGGTGCATCGGCCTGATCCAGGCGATACAGCGGTGCGCCATACGCATCGGCGGCGCAGACCGGAAAGAGTTGCGAAGAGAATAGATGAATGTGCGCGAACGGCGTCTGCAACAGGTTATCGTCATGGTAAGAGAAGATGAAGTCGCTCTTGCCCTCGCGCAGGGTATCGACCGCCCGATCGACATCGATCGCCTCGACGGTGTAGCTAAATTGCGCCGGTAGCGTCTTCACCAACGAGGGTAACAGCCCTAAGGAGAGCGAGTGCGCCGCCGCGATCGTGATGCGCTGCTGCGCCGGATCGCCGCCGGAGCGCAACTCCGCCAGGTTACTCTCCAGCTGTTGGAGCAGGTTACGCACCTGGGAGTGGAAAATCTTCCCCTGTTCCGTGAGCGGTAACGGCGACACGGCGCGATCGAACAACACCACGCCGCAGGCCTGCTCCAAGGATTGGATACGGCGGCTAAAGGCGGACTGCGAGACGTTGCGCCGCAAGGCGGCCTGCGAGAAATTGCGGCACGCCTCCAGCATCAAGAAATCATACAGCCACTTGGTCTCAATGTTATGCGCCTGTCCGTCGCCACCCCGCTCCATATCTGCCTATCTCCCTCGCCTCACCGTCAATATCGTGCGCGCCAGTATAGCGCACTCTGTTACGCGTGCGGGGGAATGTCGCGCCGAGTAAGCGCGCGAAACCGATCCTGCGTGATGAGGCTTAGGCCTGCGCCAACCAGGTACGGATGATCTGACCGAGCTCGGCCACATCGTTGTACAGGTGATCGTCGCCTGCCACGCAGCGGCACTGCGCGCGATCGCCCAACAGCTGCGCCAGCTCCTGATAGTGGCCAAAGGGATCGGCCTCCTGCTGGATGATCAACATCGGCTGGCGCTCCGCCAAGGCCTGCAAGGCCTGACGTTGTGGCTCGCTATAGAGGGATAGCGCCACGCCGATAAACACGATGCGCTGCGCCTGAAGCGCCGGCGTCAACACGCAGGCCAGCGTGCCGATAGACTTAGACAGCAACAGATCGTAGTGACCCTGCGGCATCTGTGCCAGCTCTGCCTGGAGATCAAACGGTGCCTGCGGCTGCTGCCAAGCGGCGAAACGGTGTACCTGTAGTGTCAACGCAGGCAGATGCAATGATTCGGCGACCTGGGTTATCCACCCTTGGGTGGCGGGCACTTTGCCCGGAATGGCGATCACGTTCATGAGTGTTCCCCTTACTGAATGCTCCGTCCTCGCCGGGTGCGACGAGGGCTCCGTGTTATCGTTATAACGCGATTACCCGCGCCTGTCCCCCCACGGCCGGGGGGTTACCCGAAAAAGGCACAGGGG
Source organism: Edwardsiella sp. A.80236 (assembly GCF_044540725.1). Classification (NCBI taxonomy): domain Bacteria; kingdom Pseudomonadati; phylum Pseudomonadota; class Gammaproteobacteria; order Enterobacterales; family Hafniaceae; genus Edwardsiella; species Edwardsiella sp. A.80236. The sequence goes on along the minus strand of NZ_JBIUCY010000002.1, from coordinate 325,795 downwards.
CTAAAGCGTCACGTGCGGCGGACAGCGCTGAGGACAGAAAGCTGAAGGTAGAGGAGGGATGGCACACCTCACGAATGCGACATCAAGCCAAGACAGGACCAAGGCGGGCGGCGGAATGTCACGGCTACGTCCCTACGCAGGCACGTAGCCCTCTTCTGTTATCGAGTCAGTGCATCAGCACTCGGTCAGGATCTCGGATAACGGTAGACGCGACTTGGGCAGGTCGGCGTTGAAATCATCGGCACGACGATACCCCAACGCGACCAGCACCACGCTGGTCAACCCTTGGCGCGGCAGATCGAACTCGGCATCGAGCAGCGCGCTGTCGAACCCTTCGATCGGTACCGCATCGATCCCTAATGCGGCGACCCCTAACAGGAAGTTACCCAAGTTAAGGTAGACCTGCTTCGCCATCCACTGCCCGGCGTCCTGTAACGTATCACGATGCATATAGGCGAAATAGGCGCGCCCCTTATGCTGCGTCTCCATCGCCTGCTGAGTGGCGAAACGGCCATCGGCCTGCTCCTGGCGCAACAGGTGCTGTAGGTACGCTTCGTCAATCTCGGTCTTAGCACAGAACGCCACCACGTGCGATGCGTCCAAGATTTTATGCTGGTTAAATTCATAGACTCCCGCCGTCGCTCGAGCGATACGCGCCTTACCGTCGGCGCTACCGGCCAGAATAAAATGCCAGGGCTGAGAGTTGGTACTGGAAGGGCTCAAACGCAGCAACGCCTTAACGCTGTCGAGATCCGCACTGCTGATCTTTTTCTCGGCATCGAACGCCTTGGTGGAATAACGGGATAACGCCGTGGAAATGATATCCATCGTGACACTCCTGATTAAACGAAGACTTGCCCGGCAGCACAAGCATGGCGCACGGGGTAAAATCAGACTAGCCTGTTTACGACATCGCCAGCAAGGACAATCCGGGCGCACCAATGCGGCCCGCACGCCATGGTCATCCCGCAATGCGGCGCGTATCCACGGCGTGCAAGCGAGGCTGAAGGCTTAACCTATCTTGATCGCGATGTAATCTTCCAGGCGCGAGAACCAGCCCGCCTCCGCAACCGGCGCCAGGGTACGCAAGTCGTAGCTGCCGATACTCTTACCGTCATACAGGTAGTTCACGCGGCCGACGACCTGGCCACGCGCCAGGGGCGCCTCCAAGTAATCATGGTTGAGGGTGTAATCGACTTTGATATCACGTAGCTCGCCCTTGGGCAAGGTGTAGTAGATATTCTGCGGGTTACCCAGCGCGACCGTCTTCTGCTGACCATACCACACCTGCTGGCTCGTGATCGCCCGATCGCGCGCCACCAGTTGCACCGTCTCGAAGTTTCGCTCGCCCCACTGCAACAGCTTCTTCGCCTGGACCTCACGCCCCCGACTGCTGTCGGCCCCCATCACCACGGCGATCAGGCGCTGGCCGTGCGGGTCGATGCTGGAGGCGACCAGGTTGAAGCCGGCGCTGGCGGTATGGCCGGTCTTCATGCCATCGACATGCAGATCCTGATCCCACAACAACCCGTTGCGGTTATTCTGCGTCACACCGTTCCAGCTCAGACTCTTCTGCGCGTAGAAATGGTAGTAAGGCTGCTCGTGGAGAATGATGGCGCGCGCCAGCTGCGCCAGATCACGCGCGCTGCTGTACTGCCCTGGCGCGTCCAGGCCATGCACCGTCTCGAAGTGGGTATTTTGCAGGTGTAACTGTTGCACATAACCATTCATCAGGCGGACGAAACCCGCCTGATCGCCGCTGACATAGTCGGCCAAGGCGACACAAGCGTCGTTACCCGAGTCGATGATGATCCCGCGGATCAGATCGCTCACCGTCGCCTTATCGCCCGGTTTCAGAAACATCAGCGAGGATCCCTTAAAGCTGGGATTGCGCGTCGCCCAGGCATCGTTGCCGATCGGCACCGGATCGTTTAACCCGATCCGCCCCTGATCCAACGCGCGCTCCACCACATAGTTGGTCATCAACTTTGTGAGGCTGGCAGGATTACGCCGGGCATCGGGATTTCCCTGCGCCAGGATCTGTCCGGTCTGGGCGTCCATCAATACCCAGGAGGCGGCATCGATATGGGGGGGAACCAGCGGGAAGGCGCTCTGCGCCTGGGCGGCGCCGGCCAAAAAAAGTAGGGCCAGCGGGATCTTGGCTGCTGTATTCAAAACACTGCCTCATTATTTAAGTTGAGAGTCATGCAACGGCGGGAGCCGCATTAGGCGCGGCTATTCTTAACAAAAGTGGCGAGGCATAGCGTCAACAAGTGTAAAAAAAACAATTCAGCCGATGTTATTTGTAATGAAAACCGCGAATACCAATACAAAATGCCAATAATGCCGAAAAAATAATAATCGTTGTTTCTGCGTGGAGTGCCGCGGGCGAATGAAAAAGGGGCGATGTCCCGTGATGCGCACGAGGCGCGAGCGGGCACAGATCCGAGTGAGGATACCTCGGCGGCGAGGTCACTATCTTGCGAGAAAGTCGCTGTTTATTGTCTGCGCGTATTTATTCGAAAATCGGGCAAATAATGCGCGTTATGATTTGAATTCCCTGGAAATAGCCACTAGGCTGCATCAATCATCGCGCCCTAATAAGCCCGTTTGCCCCGACACACCTCGAGTGACGACCGCCTGTCTTAGCCCGACACGGCGACCTGCTCGCCCGCGGCGGCGCGTTCAGCGCGCGATAACAATAACGATGACGTTGGAGTACATTTTATGGCAAAGACAGAAGACTCCCTGCGCGCATTGGGCGCACCGATCGCCGCCATGCGGCGCAGTACCCTCGATTATCTCCCCATCGCGCTATTTGGCAGTGTCATGGGAATGGCGGGGCTGGCCGCCGCTTGGCAACTGGCTGCTCAGCTGTATGGTTTTCCTCGCTGGCCAGCCCAAGGCATCGGCCTGCTGGCCCTGCTCATCTTCGTCGTGTTAAGCGTGGCCTACCTGATCAAGGCTATCAGCGGTCCGGCCGCCGTCCTCGCCGAGTTTCATCACCCGATCGCCGGCAATCTCTTTGCTACGCCGCTGATCAGCCTGTTGCTGCTGCCGCTGATTCTGGCCGACTACAGCCTCGTGTTGGCCAGAATACTGTGGGTCATCGGCGCCAGCGGCATGGTGCTGTTTGCCTGGTATAGCGTGACACGCTGGCTCTCGCAACGCCAGCAGACGGCGCACGCGACCCCGGCCTGGATCGTGCCGGTAGTCGGGCTGATCGACCTGCCCTTGGCCATGCCAGCCCTGCACCTTCAGGGTTATACGCAGCTCATGTTATTCGCCCTGGCTGTGGGGCTATTCTTTGCCCTACCGCTGTTTACCCTGATCTTCGCCCGCCTGCTATTCGAGGCTCCGTTACCTACCGCCCTACAGCCCTCGCTGTTGATCCTCCTGGCCCCCTTTTCCGTCGGCTTCTCTGCCTATGTCACTACCCTCGGTCATATGGATCGCTTCGCCGACGCCCTGTACATGCTGACGCTGTTTATGCTGTGCGTGTTGATCCCGCGCGTCCGAGTGTTAGCACACACCTGCCCCTTCCGTCTGTCATGGTGGTCGGTGGGCTTTCCGCTCGCCTCCAGCGTGGGGTGTGCCCTGCGTTACGCCGCGCATCACCCCAATCCCGTGAGCCACGCCATCGCCCTATTTCTGCTGGCCGGCGTCACCCTGCTGTTGTTCTGGCTGCTGCTCGCCACGTTACACGGCAGCTTACGCGGACGACTACGCGCCCTGGCCGGTTAAGCGCCGTGCCAACGCCCTCTAACAGGCGTATCGCAAACGGAGAGGGCTTTATCTCTGACTGCTGTGCAGATCCCCTGCCAAGCAGGAGGGCTGTCAGAGACAAAAAACGGCGGCCTATTGGCCGCCGTCGTCGAGTCACGATGCTGGTGCGTTAGGGTTTACTACGCAACGCGCTGTGGCTGTCGGCCTGACTGCTGTCGACCGAGACGCTCAGCGGGAGCTCCCCTTTGGTCACCAGCTTATTCACCACCCCGGTCAGCCCGCCGACACTCAGCGGAACCTCGCCCTTACCACTGCCCTGATAACGGTGCCCGGCCAGATCCTGCTGCACCACGCGGCTCCCATTCAGGTTGACCGCGCCCTCCGAGCTCTCGATCAGCGCGCCGGTCAGGCGTGTATCGCCATCGACCTGCAGGTCAACCCCTTGCCGCCCCATGAGCGCGGACTGCTGCTCGACCGCCTGATTGTCCACCCGCTTGCCCTCGACATGCAGATTTCCCTGTGCGCCTGGCGCGCCGGTCAGCGAAGACTTCACCCCGTTGCCGACGCTGCGTGCCGCCCGATCCCAGCGCGCCGCCTGCGGCTTCTCTGTGCTCAACGTTTCCGGCAGGGTCACCCGCTCGTTGGCCTTATCGAAACTGACGCTACCGCTGGTGTCCTGGCGCTTGTCCAGGCGACGCACCGCACTGTTATAGCTCTCCGTCACCTTGTCACTGGCTCGATCGATAGCCCCCTCCAGCTTGCCCTGTACCTTCTGTGAAAGATGCGGCGTGGCAACTTTCGACAGCTTCGCCGTCTTGCTCGCCCCCTCATCGTTGCTATGCCCGAAGGTCAACCCGGCATTGACTTGGGTAGCGCGTTCACTGTCCTGACGGCTCTCCAAATGCAGATCGCCGCCGATCTTGCCCGTAATGCGCTCGCCCTCGATACGCGCACCGGCCAGTCGAGTATCATCGTGGCTAGACACGTTCACCTGTTCGGCGTGGATCTGCGTGTTATGTTGCTTCGTCTGATCTTGCTGATCCACATTAACCTTCAGCCCGCTATTCAGGGTATGGCGGTTCTGCCGTGTCGCCGGATCGGCCTGCCCCTGCGCATCCTTACTCTCGCTCTGGCTGGCGGATAGACTCCCCGTCGCCTCAAAGCCCCAGTTATTTTTCACCTGGCTATCCTTGGCCGACTCCAGCACGATACCGCCCTGCTGGGCATTCAGTGTCACCGCCTTGCCCTTGACTTGAGTCCCTTGCAGGTGCAACGCATCGCGTGCCTCACTCCCGGCGCTCAGGGTGACATTCGCCCCGCTGATCCGTCCCCCTTGCGCGGTGCTCTGCTGTTCATGCTGCATCGTCACACCCGCCTTGGCACCGAGGCTACCGTTCCGGCTCTTACTGTCGCCGCTGCTGCTGCGACCACCGCCACCACTCAGCTCGCCCGACCACACGCTGCCCTCCTGTTGACGCTGCGCGTCGGCCTGACGCAGATCTAAACGATCCGCCGCTCGCAGGGTGACATCCCCCTGACTGTCGACCTGAGCGCCCTGTAGGGTCAGCGCACCGCCGCTCTCTAGGGTCACGCCGCCTGCGGAACGGATCGAGGCGACATGCGCCTGCGTGTTGCTCTGCTGGCCATTATCCTGCCCGCCGCCTAACGCCGCGCTGCCGCTATTCATATCGCCGCTGGCACGCGCATGTGCATCGAAGCCTTGGTGACGAGTGCTGTGGCTATCTGTGGCCTGAGCGATATGCAGATCGCCTGCGCTGTGGATCTGCGTCTTGCCCTGACCGCCATCCAACGCCGTTCCCTGATAGTTCCCCGCCTGCCCCAGACGAATACCGATACCTGATTGCGCCTGGATCGACCCACTCTGTGCCTGGGAGTGCTGCTCCTCACGGCGGCGATTCTCCCCCTGGCCACTGGCCGTCACACCGATATCCTTACCCGTGGTGGTGTAGACACGTAGAGTGGCGCCGCCCTGGACCGCGCTACTCTGGCTGCTGCTGCTGTCGCTTGCCGCCTCGAAGCGGTGGTTATCCGCCTGCAGCGTCACACCCCCCGTATTGGCACGGTATTGCGTGCCACGATCGTGGATCGTGTCGCGCGCCGTGACCTCGATGGAGCCAGCCTGGATGTGGGTCGTCTTGGCTCGACTCTCGCTACGGCTCTCCGTCTTCGTCCCCCCGTTGGCGCCGATATCCAGCCCCAGGTTCGGTTTGCCCACCTTACCCACCTCATCGATGGCACCATTCACATCGAGGCTAGCAACCTTCTGTGCCGCCCCAGCCAGGGGACGAGTTACCGCACTGTAGTCAACGTTGGCCCCAACCTCGGCATCGACCCGGGTACCTTGACTACGGCTACTGTCGCGATCATGGGCCTCCAGCTGCGTGACGCTGGCCGCCTGCGCGCGGTAAGCGCCGCCGACCTGATGGCTTGCGCCTTGCTGAGTCAGCGTATCCTGCGCGTTGATGATCAAGTTCCCCTTAACCTCACTACTACTGCCCCGCGCACGCGTCTGCTTCTGTTGGCTATCGCTGGTGCTGTAGTGCCCCTCGTACCCACTGCCCGCCTTATCTATCCCTGCGGTATAATAGAGGCCGCCCCCCGCCGTCTGCTTCTGGCTACGGCTCTCCTGGCTATCTTCGGCGCTCACAAACGCCACATTTTTACCGCTGATCTGCGCATCACCCGCGTTAGCCTGTAGCCGCGAGCCGGTGAACTGCACATCATCACCCGCCGTCAGCGCGACGCTAGCGCCCTGGATCTGGCTACCTCGATGCGTCACGCTCTGGCTCGTCTCCTGCTGGGCCGTATGCTCGAGTCCCAGGCCGACGCGGTACTGCTTGTCGCCCTGTTTTTTGGCGTAGGCACTGGCATGTAGCGAGGTGCTCTGTTCGTCACGGCTATCGACTCCCGCCGCCGCCTTGACATCGACGCGGCCACCCGCGTTCAGGTCAACGTGTCCGCCACCCGCCACCTGGCTGCCCTGCACCTGAATATCCCCCGCGCTCTGCACCCGCAGATTCACGTCCGACGTCAGCTGACTGGCGCGCAACTGCTCATGGCTCTCCTTACGCTGCTGGGAGGCGGTGGTGATGTTGAAGGCACCGCCGCGCCGGCTGTTATCCTGCTCACTCGAGGTATTCACCACATGATCGATGACTACATTCCCTTGACGCGCCTGCACCACCCCGCCGCGCCCGCCCTGCGCACGGCTGCCGCTGATCGTCACGCCCTGCCCGCCGCTGATCGTCAGCGTACCGCCGCTCTCGACCTCGCTGGCATGGCTGCGCTCCTGGCTATGGTTATTGTCCCGCTCACCGCCGCCGCCAATGCCGCCCCAATAGGTGTGATTATCGACCTCGCTCTTGCGGTTCGCGACATTCTGCACATCCAGCGTCACCGTCCCCGCCGCCGCGATCTCGGCATCGTTACCACTCTGGATCTGTGCGGCTTGCGCGTTCAGGTTGCCCTTCGCCTGCAACGCCGCATCATGGCCGGCGCGTAGGCTGACCTGACGTAGACGCTCCTCGCTCTGGCGCTGTTGCCAGCGCCCACTATTCAGGCTGGCGCCCTCGTTGCGCTTATAGCCCGTCAGCTGGCTTTCATCGTGCTCACGTACGCCACGCAACGCGATGTCGCCCTGCGCCTGTAGCCGGATATCCTGCCCCGCCTTCACCTCACTGCCCTCCAGGCGTAAGTCGCCACGCGTGGCGCTAAGATTGACGTTGTGGCGCGCCTCAATCCGCCCCGTCTGCGCCTGTTGTTGGCTGTTACGGCGGGTCTCGTCATGTTGCCAGGAGTAAAACCAGCGATTGTCGGTCTGCTCCTGGCGCTGCGTCAGGAGCTGGCCATCCAGCAAGACGTCGCCACCCTGGATCGTCACATCGTCACCGCGCAGATCCGTCGCCGTCAGATGGTTACTCTCCGCCGCCACCAGCGTCAGGTTCTTGCCGCTGATCTCCGTACGCCGGTACCCCTGCTCCTGCTGGCTCGCGTGAACATCGATCCCTCCGCGGTAGTTCTGATAGTTATCCTTGCCGCTACTCTGTGTCGTACGTTCGGTGAGGGTACCTTCGGCGCGCAGAGTCTTCGCCTGTAGCGTCACATCCCCGCCACGCAGTTGCGCCGACTGTAGCGCCAGGCGATCTTTCGCCTTGGCCGTGATGGCCTGCTCGGCCTGGAGGCTACCCGCCAACTTCACCCCACTCCCCTCGGCGGTATTGATGATGCGGATGCGTCCGGCCTGCATGCTGCCCAGGTAGTAGCTGTCTAACGCCGTATCGTTAGGGGCGGCCTCGATCTGTGTCAGATCGCGCGTCAGCCGATTGTTGCCGCTGATGGCATTAATCGCCTCGGCGCGTACGGCGCCGTTGCTCTCGATACGCGGGGCCACCAGATCCAGCACGCGCTCTGCCGTCACCCCGCCGCTCCCGATCTGCAACAGGTTGTGATTATTCAGCGTAGAATAGGCGCGCAACATACCGTTTTCGATCAGCGGATTACCCACCACCAGCGAGGAGCGAGAGGTATTGATAAAGCCGCAGCCGTCGCAGGTAATGCCGTTGGGGTTAGCCAAGACATAGTCCGCCGCCATGCCAAACACCTCTTGTTGACCGAGCAGCAACGAAGGGTTACGGCTGATCACCTCGTTGAGGATCACGCTGGCGCTGTGCCCGTTCAGATTCGGGTTGGCGGCCAGTTGCCCCGCCAGCTGTGACTGGCCGGCGCTCAAGGCGTTATTGAATACCGCGCCGGGCCGGTTGACGTTAAAGTCTTGATACTGGTTATGGGAGAGTCCCTGATCCGTCGGCTTAACGATGTTGACAACTTGGGCGCCATTCGCTGCCGTCGCCACCCCTGGACCCAATGCCCCACCATCCGCGACGATACCCGCGGCAAAACTGCTACAGGCGACGAAGGAGATGGCGATAATGGTCGCCAAACGTCCGGCTGAAGAGAGTTTAAAATGTTGATATGCCATAGAGATTACCTCATGTCGACGTCAAGTAACGTCGAGAACGGGTTAAAAGGAGTAAGAAAACTGCGTAAGTAACTGAGTCGATTGTTTTGGAAAGTTATGATTGGCAAGCGCCCGGGCGCGTCCGACTTCAATGTCGAGCTGCGCGGACATCATATTCAGCGTCACGCCCGCCACGGCGCCGACGCCACTCTGCCATCCTTGCTGGCCGATACTCGACCGCACGCGGCCGACATCCACACCGAGGCGCGGTGTCAGCGTCAACGCACGCCACGTCACCGGACGCGACAGCGTATTCTGCCAATACCAACCGTTATCCGCCGACAGGCTGCCCCGCTTGAATCCACGTATTGCACTGTGATCCGTCAGGCTGATCCATTCGATACCCGGCAACGGATCCCGACTGTATTGCCCATACCATTGGCTAGAGAAGCGGTAGTCTGCGCCGAGCAGCGTGAAACCTTGGCTCAACGAGGCGGCCAACTTCAGCTTGGTGTACTGCGCCTCTGCCCCAGTGCGCAGTCGTCCGCGATCGGCGCCCAGCACGCGCACCCCTCGCTCTACGCTGAGATTTCCCGTCGCCAGCCCGTATGGCAAGACATGCAGATGGTTAAGCCCAAGCTCCACCACGCTCAGTGTCGGGCTGCTAACCTGTAGCAGATCATCCTGTAAGTAGTTACGAATGCGCTTCGCGGTTAATTGGGCGCTCAACGTGTTAATTTGCCGCTGGCTACGCTGAATCACGCCATCGACACGCAAGCCATATTGGCTGGACGCACCATCCAGACGAATACGGGTATGCAGCAACGGCTGATACATCAGATAGTGCGAAAAACTGGCGAATCCGCTGAAGGTCAAGGCGCCGTAAGGCAGCGAATAAAACAGCATATAGCTGCGGCTATAACGCTCCGCAGGTCGCGCCAGCGTCGAAGAGAGGCTCAAGCTGGCGAAATCGGAGAGCCCTAAGGGGCTATCCAGCGTGGCATTACCACGCGCCACCCACTCTCCGGTCCCCTGCTGACCCGTGTTATCCAACGAGGTGCTCACCTGCCAGGGACGACTGCGTTGGTTATACAGGCGAATGACCGAGCCGCCGACCCGCTCACCCGGTAAAATATCCATGCTGACGTGGTTCGAGCGCAGACGATTAGCCTGATCCAATCCCTGATCCAGATCGCTTAAGCGCAACGGCTTACCGATCAAGCCAGGAAACAGCCAGCGCCGGTTGACGCCCCGATCGCCACCCTCAATACGCTCGATATACCCTTCAGTGACTCGTAGGCCTAACTCACCACGCGCATTGGGGCGCAAAAACTGTACCCGAGCCGTGATATACCCCTTATCCAAATATAAGGCGGTAATTTGCTTGGCTAACCGGTTAACATCTCGACTACTAATACAGTTCGTCGGTAGCGCATCCAATGCCGCGAGATCGTGCAAGGACAATAGCGTAATCCCGGTTAAATAAACCCCACTGATCGGTAGGCAGGTGTCGATATCACGTAATTGATCCGCGCCTGCGACGGAGGGCACGGCATGCTGTTGTTTGGTTAGGCGTTGCAGCGTCTGCTGCTCCAGCAATGAATTAAGCTGCCGGGTACTGTTTTGTAACGCTCGGCGCGACTCATCGGTCGGTGTATTGTCCCACTGGGAGCTCGCCCCCACACTGCTTGTTACGCCCCAGATCGTCACCCATAGCAGTCTACAAATTAAAGTTTTACTCATCTTATCCCCCGGGCTATCGCAATCAGTCGGTGGAATTATCGTTATCGTCCTTGGGCGGCAATGGCTAAAAAAGCAGCGTAAAGTTAATCCTTGCTAATCTTTTTTTAAGACTATTCTTTGTTTGTAATATAAATCAACAATAATCTAATTAAATTGATGATATTTTTAGCATCCATTTCATAACGGTTTAAGATATGAGCACGAGTTAGCTCATTGAATGTCTAGTTAATCGGTTACGTACTAAGCGCAGATAACATTCACGTTAATTTATTGAACGCATGGCAGTAGCTAATATTTTTAATAGGGTGTTTGATACATAGCAAAACTATAATTATAGTTATTATAACTATATCAAACAGATTATATGTCCAGATTAAAACCGCCCATTAATGTTAAATCGATGGACTCCCCCCAGAGCCATAAAAATTCTGTCCTCACCACAAGGCATGCTTACAGGCCTCAAGATCATCTTCCGGGGTATGGCCAGTCCACGTTTTCCCGTTGCAGGATAAAATCACTGTAAATCACCAATCCTAAAAGACGCCTAGCCGGCGTCTTTTTATACATGATTTCTGTGGAGTCAGCTCATCAGCTTCCACGATATGTTGAGTATCCATACTGACTCAGCAGTAGCGGTATATGGTAGTGCTCACCGGCTTTTTTCACATGAATGATCACCGGAATTTCAGGGAAGAAAGTATCTTCGTTATGATTGGCATAATACTTACCCGTTTCAAAGATCACTCGATAATCGCCTGGCTCGATATCTTTGCCAACTGGATATAGAGCATTAATGCGCCCATCCTGACTCGTAACAGCCGAATTCAGCTTGACCCATTTATCCCCCTCTTTTTTATCCAGGATCACGCTAACACCTTCAGACGGCACCCCCGTTTTCAGGTTCAACACATGAACGCTAATGGGATTTTTAGCAGCTTCCGTCTGTGCAGCGAATGAAACTGAGGATGCGGAAAGCACCATCCCGACCAGAGAAAGTCTTAAATATTTATTCATCTTTTTAACTCACTCAATAATACATTGTTGGAGAATATTTAATAATGCAATCAACATAATGCAGTCAATAAGAAAAAGTTAACTTTTTTGTGATATTTAAATCATGCTGAATGAATAACATAATCACAATTCATTGATATAGTTGCCTTTGACTGACATCACCACGGTAGGGTGTACTCTAGGGTTTAAATATAGAGTCGCCCCCTCCACATCACCGGTTCGAATTGACCGGCGTGGGGGTTGACTCTGATCCCTTTGTATTAATCCGCCGTTCGCTTCAGATATTTTACGGGTATAAGCAGGCCCAGGATTTATGACCAAATAGGTGCTTTGAACTGCACCGCGGTTTTGTGGAAGAGGGTGAAATCCGGGAAATCAGGCGGCCATAGCCTCGCTCCCGATGGGGACGTAATACACTTCTCTGGGCTTTGTTGAATGCATCGAACGCTTGCTGAGTTGAAGGAGCCGATCACGCGTCATTTGCTAACACGGGTCGTCCCGGAGCAAAGCAGGAGTTCAGGATCCCCCACTGGCGCAACGACAACAAAACCCTCGTCAATCGTGGCTCCGTCACTTGCTGGCTGGATGACGAGGCGATCCAGGCCTGGTATGAGTCAGCAGTACCGTCATCACGGGGGAGATATCGGCGCTATTCCACCCACGCCACCACGACGATTCTGGTGATTAAACGCACATTCCGGCTGCCCCAATGGACTGCACAGGGCTGTATGGATTCCATTTTGCCCTGATAAGCGTTTCGTTACGCCGCCCGGATTATACCCGAGTCATCAAGCGAGCTACGTCGGTTAACGTCTGCTTTAAAACGCCCATCCTAGGTGAAGTAGCGCATCGGATGATGGATTCCACCGGATTGAAGGTCTGCGGCGAAGATGAATGGAGAATCAAAAAACACACTAAGGAACGCCGTCGTATCGGGCGAAAGCTGTACTGGCCGTTGACAGCAAAACACGTGAAGTTATCCGTACGGATCTATCGTAGAACAACGTTATCGATGCAAAAACCCTCCCCGGACTTACCCGGCAGATCCCGCGGAAAATCAGGTCAGCGGCGGCGGGTGGTGCTTACGACACCCGGCGGTGTCACTCGCCCCACACGGCTTGTTACGCCCCAGATCGTCACCCATCGCAGTCTACCAATTAAAGCGTGACTCATCTTATCCACCGGGCTATCGCAATCAGTCGGTGGAATTATCGTTATCGTCCTGGGATGGCAATAGCTAAGAAGGCCGCGCAAAGTTAACCCTTGCTAATCTTTTTTTAAGATTAGCCTTTATTTATAATATAAATTAGTAGAAATCTAATCAAATTGATAATTTTCACCACGCTCACCCGTGCATATATCAAACAGCGCGATGTCACCAAGCTTAGGCAATGGATTGCGTTCAAAAAATGAATAATTTCCAATTGGATTTATTATCGACACGCCACGGTGAATAAGCTTGGTTGGCGCCTAAGCCATATATTTCTAGCGGCGGAGTTTTCCCTATAAATACAGCATAATAAGACCACTATCACCATAATGATAGTGATGCGGAAAACGACTCTCAGAAATAACTCGCCACGCTGGCAACATCGCTGACCGGATACGCCATGACATCAATGTGATATGGCGAGAGGTAACCCCATAAAGGATGCGCTAATCTTGTTAGCAGACCAATGACGCATGGCGTCATCAGACCAGTATCTTCATATTCTCAAGGAGAGTTCCCATGGTTCAGTCCGCAACGCTAGCAGCCCCCGAGATAAATAGCCAACAGGGTAGCGATGCCGCATCGGCCATCGTGCTGAGGGTGGTGGATCGCGATGATGCCCTCAATCTTATGCGCACCTTGGTATTCCCAGTCAGCGAAACCCGTGAGCAGGTAAGCCAGATCTTACGGCGTAACCCGAAAATAATCGAAGAGTGGCTGCGTGAATTTAATCGCGGCTTCGCGGAAAACCAGCAATGCTGGTTCGAACAGCATATTCTGGTGGTACCGCATGTACGAGAAAATCTCCCCGCGGTGCAAAGCCAACTGGCACACTTGCTGGGTTCGCTGCAGCTCCGCTATCGCCCCGGCGCCATCGTCCCCTTGCCACAATGGATCGATATGATGGAGTTGCGCGCCTAACCGAGCCCTCTGCGAAAACATCACGCCCCGTCATCGACGGGGCGCTTTGCGTTATCCCCTCACCAGGAGGAGTAACGCTTACAGAATACCGGCAATAGAGTTCGCCAGTTGCGCTTCGAGTACCGGTTCAGCTTGGTTAAACTTCAGGTTGACCTGATTGGCGCTAGAGACGATACGAGTCTGGTAGCGTTGCTGATTGCCGCCCTGCACACTGCTGGTTTGAATCTTCGCGCCAGAGGTACCCTGACGCAATGCCGCCACGTTGTCCGTGCTCACCTTAGCCGTAGTGCGCTCGGCGATCTGTACGTCCGTCACCATGGTGTAGTTGACGTCCTCAATCATCGCATCCGCCGCCAGACCGATCAGCCCCGCCGCCAAACCGACCCCCAACGTCGCCCCTGCCGAGGTGGTATTATAAGCCGTTATCCCAGCGCCCAATGCCGCCCCCATCGCCGCCCCTTGGTAGCCTTGATTTAGTAGCCCCTGCGCCTCACGCAGATCCATACGATCGGCGCGTAGCACGTTGGCCTGAACCCAGTAATAGGCGCGGTCGGGATCACTCACCAGTTGATATCCCTTGGCCTGAATCGCTTGCGCGATACGCGGCTGTAGATCGCTCAGAGGCTTATCGGAAGTATTCTTGACCTGGAGATAAACCGTTTTCTGATTGGACGGCTCCAACCAAATCGTCTCGCTCATCTGGGTCTTCACCTCCAGATTACGTTTTTTAATCGCCGTGGTCATCGCACCACAACCTGACAACAACAGACAGGCCGCAACCAAGGCGACAATAGCGGTATTTTTATAATGGCGTTGCATGATGAATCGCTTCTCTCAGAGGTCAATAAAATGCATCCATGGCCTAGTGCCATGGTAGGTAAAAAGTGTGACGATTATAGAAATGGGATTGTCAGCAAGGCAAATTGACTGACAAAAAATGAGCCTGAATCAGGAGTATTCCGAGGTGAATCTAAATAGAGAGTAAACGAGTCATCTGTATTTTTACAGGACCGTCCAAGCTAATTACTCCTAAAGGGTTAAGCACCTTGATAAAGTAAAGACAGTTATCACTCGCTCATTTTGTATAACCAGAAAAGATGCATCATAAATACCGTGTATTATGACCAGGTTTATCCCCTCAAACAGCCCATCAGCGCACGTCAAAAAGTTCCCGCTCTATTTCACATGGCACGGAAGATTAATGGCTACGCGAGGCCCACGCCGAGCTCACTCCCAACGCAGGCACGGTATATGACACGGTAGTGCGGCTCACCAGGCCGGTGGCTCAGCGGGATGACTATCGTTTAGACGATGCGGCGACTTGATAAATACCCCCTTCCACGGCTGCTCACCCCGGTTTACCAAGAAATGGGCCTCACCCGGTTCACACTGCAATACATCACCGGGACGCAATAAATGAGGCTCCCCCTCCAGATAGAGATAAACCTCACCACTGAGAGTATAGAAAATCTCACAAGACTCCTGATGACGATGGTTAGGGAAGGACTGCCCCGGTTGTAGCATGACCACACCCATGTCACACTGAGGCCCCCGGATCAGGTACTTTGGACCACTATCGCCGAAGCGGTACTCATGGCACTGCTCGTTGCTCTTATTCATCATCCACCTCCTCTCGTTCTCACAGCCCAGGTGCTTTCCACAACGACGTGGTGAGCCCCTCATCCACCAGTCCGCGCTGATCTTGATAGATCGCTTGCCAGGTCTTACGCGCCTGTTGGTATACTGCGGCATGCTGTGCATTAGGATGATGCTCACGCTCCCAACGTACTAAGGCTTCACCTGTTGTCGCCAGTGAAGAATAGACCCCGGCACCGACCCCAGCGGCGATGGCACAGCCCAAGGCGGTAGCCTCTTTCACCACCGGAACACGCACCGGCAAGCCAGTGACATCCGCCAAAATCTGGCTCCAAAGCTTCCCTTTCGCACCGCCACCGGCAAAGACCAATGCATCGGCCTGTACTGACGAGAAATCGGCGATTTGTTGTAGATTGCAGGCAGAGACGATGGCAGCATTCTCTTCCAATGCTCTGAATAGGGTAGCTTTATTACATTTTTCCGCATCGATACTCAGATTGATGAAAGAAGGGGCCGCGTGATACCAGCGCTTGAAGCGCATCACATCAGAGAAAATCGGCATAACTCCATAGGCACCCGCGGGCACACGGCTGGCCATCTCCTCCAATAAGGTGTAAGCATCCATCCCCAAACGCTCAGCAATCAGCTTCTCCTCGGCGCAGAAGGCATCGCGGAACCAACGCATGGTCAGCCCCGTAAAAAAGCTAATGGATTCACTCTGCACCATACCGGGGATCACATGAGGATTGATGCGGACATTCATATTGGGATCGGTCAGCGGATACGGCATATTTACCACCTGCTGCCAGAAAGTCCCCCCCAGCACTGCCGTCTGCGCGGGGCGGACAACGCCCAGACCGAGACAACCGAGCTGTACGTCTCCTCCGCCAACGATCACCGGGGTTCCTGGCCGCAAACCACACTGTGCGGCAGCCGTCGTCGTTACCGCCCCCAGCGGCATGCCGCTCTCCCTAACCGGCGACAGGATATCGGCGCGTAATCCGGCCATTTGTAACAGACTCGGCCTCCAGTTGCGCGTCTGTAGATCCAATAACCCGGTGGTCCCAGCATTCGACGGATCGACAGCCAGCTCGCCACTCAGCATATAGGCTAACCAATCGCTGATCATCGTGACCGTTGAGGCACGACGATAGATATCACCACGATGATGAGCGAGCCATAGCAGACGAGGAATCGCGCTCAACGCTAACGTTTGACCGGAGCAGTGATAAACCTCACTTTCGAAGCTATTATCATGCAACTCCTTGAGCTCACTGACCTCATGAGCGGCACGTGCATCAACATTGGCGCAGGCCCAGATAGGCTCACCCTCCGCATCATAGATCACGATACCCTCCCGCATCGAACACGCGGCGACCGCGATGATCGCCTGCGGTGCCAGCCCCGCGGCATGGAGTGCCTGGCGGATACACTGGCAAGCTAATTGCCAGTTATGCACCAAATCGAACTCCATCGAACCGGGAACATCGGGCACCGCTAGATGGCACCACTCGGCCTGCCCCAATGCGACTTGATTGCCCTGGAGATCAAAAATGACTGCCCTGATGCTACCGGTACCAGCATCCAGTGCCATCAGGTAGCCACTCGCTTCCGTATCAGTTCCACATTGCGCCATCGTGTTCATCCTCGGCTTATGATTAATATCAACTCACTGCGCTACATCTCCCAATCATTCACTCCATCCTTCTCCCCGCTAGGGTCAAAGGGATATCACCCGCCATCGTCTCGCGATATGCTCTACAATAAAGCAGTTATGCTAAGGCCAATATATGAGCCGCAGTCTCTTGATCCGTGACCAATCCATTGATATACCCTCCGGTCATCGCTGCCATGATCGCTTCTGCTTTATGCACACCGCCAGCGACCCCGATAACCTGCGGGATCGTCGAGAGCGCGGCCAGACTCAACCCAACCAACTCGTCGTGAATCTGCATGTTTTGAATTATTTTCCCTTTTATATCAAAAAAATAACCAAGGATATCGCCTACGGCAGACTGACGGCCAATCAGTAATTGCTCCCCTGCGGTGATATAGCCGGCACGCAGGATGGTTGCCTGCTCCTTCTGATTGATGGCTCCAATGCCGACTACTGCGGCATCAGCCGCTTGTGCCGTCAACATGACATCCTTCACGCTGTTCTCATTCTGCAATGTCCGTGCGATCGCCGCAGAGGACGCGCGCAATGGCGCTGGAATGATGCTGACGCTACAGGCCGCATCTAACTGCCCGATCCCCGTCATGTAAGGACCAACTCCACCGGAAAGCGTCACCAAACGAATCTGGCGAGCAGAAATAAAGCCGCTCAATCGCTTTAAGGTATTCATGGTCGCCTCGCCAAACCCCACCGCCAACAGTTGATGGGGTTGCAGTGTCTCCATCAACATATGCGCAGCTCCGATCCCTAAACGACCGCTATTTTCCGCGCCAGGCAAAGCGGGCAAGACGCGTACGCGCTGAAGCTCGAAGCGTTGGCGCAGCGCATCCTCGTATTCAAGACAACCAGCGAAGCGAGAGTTAATCTGGACGCGAATGATGCCGCTTTGATGCCCCTTCTCTAGTAGGCGAGAGACCTTTAACCGTGTTAACCCCAAACGTTCACTAATCTCACTCTGCGTCAAGCCATCGTGATAATAGAACCAAGCGATACGCGCCACCTGCTCCTCTTCGCACATACCACCTTCCAGTATCCCGCTTTCATTCGTCATCATAATTTCACTTCACATTGAACATTTATACATAATGGACACAATTGTTCAGTTAATCGTGGCGAATAACTGTGATTATAGCCACAGTTCAACATCGCAATTGAACAAGTTATCCAACAAAAATCATTTCTTCACAAAACGTGATCGCGGTGATGGTTTTATCGCCACCTCTTGACTAAGGTTATGAACAATTATTTTTCATAAAAACATTTGTTCAATCATACCACCCGTACCACGGGTGAACGGAGGCCACATGCATAGCGAGCACCCGGCTACTCCTCCCTTACTGTGCACGCGAAATATTTGCAAAAGCTATTCGGGTGTAGATGTCTTAAAAGGCGTCGATTTTACGCTGCAACACGGTGAGGTTCATGCCCTGCTCGGTGGTAATGGCGCGGGTAAGTCGACCTTGATGAAAGTAATTGCCGGTATTATCGCCGCCGATAGCGGCAGCCTCGAGATCGATGGCCGGCCCTGTAGTTCACTCACACCGGCGAAAGCTCACCAATTAGGGATCTACCTGGTTCCCCAGGAGCCATTGCTCTTCCCCAGCCTATCGGTGCAGGAGAATATTTTGTTCGGCCTGAGCGGGCCCGGCTTGCCTGCTAAAATGTCCCGTCTCCTAGTCGCGCTCGGCTGCCAACTCGATCCGAAGAGTATCGCTGGGACGCTAGATGTTGCCGACCGGCAAATAGTCGAGATCATGCGTGGACTGATGCGCGACTCACGAATCCTGATCCTTGATGAGCCTACCGCCTCACTAACCCCAGCCGAAAGCGAACGTCTGTTCACGTTATTGCATGAGTTGTTGCAACAGCACGTAGGCATTGTATTCATCTCTCATAAACTGCCAGAAATCCGCCGACTGGCGCAGCGCATCAGCGTCATGCGTGATGGTGTCATTGCTCTCAGTGGTGCCACCACAGACCTTAGTAACGACGCCATCATTCAAGCCATGACTCCCGGTACACGAGCTATCCCACTCGAAGCAGAACAACGGCTATGGTTGGACCTGCCCGGAAGTCGCCCGCTCCAGCCGCTAGGCAGTACGGTGTTGACAGTCGAGAATCTCAGTGGTGAAGGTTTTATGCAGGTGACCCTGACGGTACAAGCTGGTGAGATCTTGGGGCTGGCGGGACTCGTTGGATCAGGACGCAGTGAGCTCGCGGAGACACTCTACGGCATTCGGCCATCCTCCTCGGGAGAGATCCACCTCCTCGGTGAGGCTATCGGCATATTGAACTGTCGCCAACGTCTGGAGCGCGGACTTGTTTACCTGCCCGAGGATCGCCAATCCTCCGGTTTATATCAGGATGCATCTCTGGCCTGGAATGTCTGTGCCTTGACACATAATGCTCGTGGCTTCTGGGCTAAACCGCGACGTGATGAAGCCACGCTCGAACGTTATCGGCGCGCGCTCGATATTCGCCTTTCCTCACCACATCAACCAGTACGGACCCTCTCTGGCGGCAACCAACAAAAACTCCTGATCGCCAAGTGTCTGGAGGCTGCGCCACGCTTGCTCATCGTCGATGAGCCTACCCGTGGCGTAGATGTCAACGCCCGCCAAGATATCTACCAGCTGCTGCGCAGTATCGCGCAACAGCATGTTGCGGTGCTGTTTATTTCCTCCGATCTGGAAGAAATCGAACAGTTGGCTGATCGAGTCTACGTAATGCATCAAGGGTCGATCTATCCCGATGCCTTAAGTGGCGCGGAGATCAATGCCGAAAACATCATGCAAGTCGCCTTCGGACAAGCACCACGTAGTCGCTCAGTACAAGGTGAGCAGGAGGCCGTATGTTGAAACTGATCCAAACCAATCGAGAGCTTACCGCGCTGTTAGCCGTGTTATTGCTCTTTCTGTTACCTGGAATATTCGATCGCCGTTACCTCACATTATCGACTTTGGGAATGATCTTTAACAGCGCACAAATCCTGATGCTACTCGCCATCGGTGCGACGCTGGTCATGCTCACCCGTAATATCGACGTCTCCGTCGGTTCCATCACCGGAATGTGCGCGGTACTACTCGGCCTCGCGCTCAATACTGGCTACAGCCTGCCTCTCGCCTGCCTCCTGGCGCTACTACTAGGCGCCGCAGCAGGTTGTTTCAACGGTATGCTAGTTGCTTGGCTGAAAATCCCGGCGATTGTCGCCACCCTGGGAACCCTTGGACTTTATCGCGGCGTTATGTTGCTGTGGACCGGGGGTAAATGGATCGAGGGACTGCCCGCCGACTTAAAACAGCTCTCCGCGCCATGGATGTTTGGTCTCTCTCCTATCGGTTGGCTGACCCTAATTCTGATGGTAATCATCGCAGGGTGGCTAGCCAAGACGTCATCGGGACGCAGCCTCTACGCAACCGGTGACAATCTACAGGGCGCTCGCCAACTTGGCATCGCGACGGAACGGGTACGGCTCCTCGCCTTCACCCTTAACGGCATCATGGCAGCGCTTGCCGGGATCGTCTTTGCCGCACAGATCGGCTTTATCCCGAATCAAACCGGAACCGGGTTGGAGATGAAAGCCATAGCCGCCTGTGTGCTTGGCGGGATTAGCCTCTTAGGTGGCTCAGGTAGCATTATCGGCGCCCTACTCGGAGCCTATTTTCTCACCCAAATCGACAGCGTACTGGTGCTATTGCGCATCCCGGCCTGGTGGAATGACTTTATTGCCGGCTTGGTGCTGCTCGCCGTATTGATCTTCGATGGCCGTCTACGCCAGGCATTAGCAAAAAACCTGCGTCAGCAAAAATATGCCCGTTTCATGCCGCCTACCGAGAGATCTCTCCGCGATCCTTCGGTCTGTGCGACATCGAAAACCGATGAGAAGAAGGAGGCCGCATGAGGTGTAACTGGCAGCGTTATGGTTGGGAATGGGCGTTGGCTGCCCTATTAATCCTCGAACTACTCGCCTTTGGGCTCATCAATCCACGCATGTTGGATCTGAATGTCTTACTCTTTAGTACCAGTGACTTCATCTGTATTGGGATCGTCGCCCTGCCGCTCACCCTGGTCATTGTCAGCGGAGGCATCGATATCTCCTTTGGCTCGACTATCGGCCTATGTGCCATCGCGCTGGGGGTATTATTTCAAGCTGGGGTACCGCTTCATCTTGCCATCCCGCTCACACTGCTGCTGGGGGGAGCATGTGGTCTCCTGAACGCCGGCTTAATCCTCTATACCGGTGTCAATCCGTTGGTGATCACCCTGGGAACGATGTATCTGTACGCTGGTAGCGCGCTACTGTTGTCGGGAATCGCTGGCGCAACTGGCTATGAAGGGATTGGCGGATTCCCCGCCGCCTTCACCGACTTCGCTAACTTGGCGCCATTCGGCCTGCCATTACCGTTACTTCTCTTCTTGTGTTGTGTATTGTTCTTCGCCTTATTACTTCACCGCACCCATTTTGGCCGTAATGTGTTCTTGTTTGGTCAAAGCCAACGCGTCACCCAATATAACGCTATCGCCATTCAGCCGACTCTCTATGCGTTGTATGGCCTGACCGGGTTAGCCTCCGCTATCGCCGCTATCCTACTAGTTTCCTACTTCGGTTCGGCGCGCTCGGATCTCGGCAATGCTTTTTTAATGCCAGCGATCACCGCCGTGGTCCTAGGAGGAGCCAACATCTACGGCGGTGCAGGCTCCATCATCGGCACCGCCATCGCCGCACTCCTGATTGGTTATCTGCAACAGGGGTTACAGATGGCGGGCGTACCTAATCAGATCTCCAGTGCGCTTGCTGGCGCACTGCTCATCGTTGTTGTCGTTGGTCGATCCCTCAGCCTACATCGCCACCAGATCCGCGCCTGGATCATGCGTTGGCGAACCGTACGGCAAGGTTGATGTCCCGTTGCAAACCAGGAGAAGCAAATGAGTAAACCCAGTATCAAACCTATCGCGCTGTTTACCGCCCTCTCCCTCGCCTGCGCGACGCTAAGCGTACAAGCGGCGGAGCGCATCGCCTTTATTCCTAAGCTCGTCGGCGTTGGATTTTTCACCAGCGGCGGTAACGGAGCTCAAGAGGCAGGTAAAGCCCTCGGTGTGGAAGTGACTTATGACGGTCCTACGGAGCCTAGCGTCCCCGGTCAAGTTCAACTGATCAATAACTTCGTCAACCAAGGCTATAACGCCATCATCGTCTCCGCTGTCTCGCCAGACGGTTTGTGCCCCGCCTTGAAGCGAGCGATGCAACGCGGCGTCAAGGTATTGACCTGGGATTCGGATACCCAACCAGAGTGCCGCTCTTACTATATTGATCAAGGCACACCAACACAGTTAGGCGGCATGTTGGTCGATATGGCGGCACGCCAAGTTCAGAAGCCCCAAGCGAAGGTTGCCTTCTTCTACTCTAGTCCGACCGTAACGGATCAAAACCAATGGGTAAAAGAGGCCAAGGAAAAAATCGCCAAAGATTATCCAGGTTGGAAGGTCGTTACCACTCAGTTTGGCTATAACGATGCCACGAAATCCTTACAAACCGCGGAGGGCATCATCAAGGCTTATCCCGATCTGGATGTCATCATCGCCCCCGATGCTAATGCGCTGCCTGCCGCTGCACAGGCGGCTGAAAACCTTAAACGCGACCATATCGCCATCGTCGGTTTCAGTACGCCAAATGTGATGCGTCCCTATGTCAAACGCGGCACGGTAAAAGAGTTTGGGCTGTGGGATGTCGTCCAACAGGGGAAAATCTCGGTCTATGTCGCCAATACATTGCTGAAAAAAGGAGCATTACAAGTCGGCGACAAACTGGATATTCCCGGTGTCGGGATGGTGGAAGTTTCACCAAACAGTGTGCAGGGCTATCACTATGAAGCCAAAGACAATGGCATCGTGCTACTGCCGCAACGCGTCGTGTTCACTAAAGACAACATTGATCAATACGATTTTTAAATGCCCCTAATGGCTAGGAGCCTATCATGGCAGATTTAGACGACATTAAAGACGGCAAAGACTTTCACCTCGACACCCCACAGCGTAATACCCCATTCAACCTCAAGGGATGCGGTGCGCTAGACTGGGGGATGCAGTCCCGCCTATCACGTATCTTTAACCCGTATAGCGGTCATACCGTGATGTTGGCCTTCGATCATGGTTACTTTCAGGGGCCCACGACTGGACTAGAACGCATCGACGTCAACATCGCGCCCCTATTCGCCCATACCGATGTGCTGATGTGTACCCGAGGGATCTTACGCAGTTGCGTGCCACCGACCAGCAACAAGCCCGTTGTCCTACGAGCCTCGGGCGCCAACTCCATCCTGACGGAATTAAGCAATGAAGCCATCGCCGTCGCCATGGATGATGCCGTACGCCTGAATGCCTGTGCCGTCGCCGCGCAAGTCTACATTGGCAGTGAGCATGAGCATCAGTCAATTAAAAATATTATTCAGTTGGTCGATGCCGGCATACGCGTTGGCATGCCTACCATGGCCGTCACCGGGGTCGGTAAGGAGATGGTCCGCGATCAACGCTATTTCTCGCTGGCGACCCGCATCGCGGCAGAAATGGGTGCACAGATCATCAAGACCTACTACGTCGATCAAGGTTTTGAACGTATCGCGGCAGGTTGTCCGGTACCCATCGTCATCGCCGGGGGTAAAAAACTGCCGGAGCGAGAGGCGCTGGAGATGTGCTGGCGTGCCATCGATCAAGGGGCATCAGGGGTGGATATGGGACGCAACATTTTCCAATCCCATGCCCCGATTGCCATGCTGAAAGCAGTACACACCGTAGTGCATCAGCACGAAAATGCCGAGCATGCCTACCAGTTATTCCTCAGCGAACAAGGTTAATTGATGTGGAGCGGACTAACACCGCTCCGCACATTCAGGAGATCCGTCATGCATGTCACACTGGTCGAAATCAACGTGCATCCCGACAAGATTGCCGAATTTATTCGAGTATTTCGCCATAACCATCAGGGTTCAATTCAAGAACCCGGCAACCTACGCTTCGATGTCCTGCAAGATCCACAGGTGCCAAGCCGCTTCTACATCTATGAAGCCTATGTCGACGAGGCCGCTGTAGCCTATCACAAGACGACCGCACACTACCGTACCTGTGTCGAACAGCTAGCCCCCTTGATGAGCGAAGCCCGCAAAAAAACCGTATTTATCGGCCTGATGCCCTAATCCGTTGCGCTTCACACTCCGCTCCCCGTAGTTAAGGGGGCGGATATTGCGTACGCTCACCCCACACCCTTCCCGTTCATCAAACGATCGTTAGTCGATCGGCATAACCTAACCCAGCGCATGTCTTCCGGCTGAATGCTACGGCATAATCGCCAGAGAGAGGGGGGCCCTCGCGCCTCTTCCCCGCGACTTTCTTTCCTGACAGGAGTGTAATGATGTTAAAAGTCATCCAATCACCATCCAAGTATATTCAGGGACCCGACGCGCTACAGTCCATCGGGCAGTATGCCAAGCTCTTAGCCAGTAGCCAGTTTGTCATCGCCGACGATTTCGTGATGGGGCTGACCGGAGACACGGTAGCCACCAGCTTGCGCGAGGCCGGGGTGGAGGGGCATTTCTCCCGCTTCGCCGGTGAATGCTGCCGGAAGGAGATCGATCGCTTGGGTGCCGAGTTGAAGAGCCTTGGCTGCCAAGGCGTGATCGGGATCGGTGGCGGCAAGACACTGGATACCGCGAAAGCCTTAGCCTACTACCAAGGCGTACCGGTACTGATCGTGCCAACCATCGCCTCGACGGACGCACCGACCAGCGCACTCTCGGTGATCTATAGCGAGCATGGCGAGTTCGAGGAATATCTGATCTACCCGACTAACCCCGATATGGTGTTAATGGACACGGCGATCATCGCCAAGGCGCCGGTACGCCTGCTGGTCGCGGGGATGGGGGATGCCCTCTCCACCTACTTCGAAGCCCAGGCCTGTGTCGACTCTCATGCCATCAGCATGGCGGGTGGCGAGTCAACGCGGGCGGCATTAGCGCTGGCTCGCCTCTGTTATGAAACGCTACTCGAGGAGGGCTTCAAAGCGAAGCTGGCCGTCGAGGCGGGCGTCGCCACGCCTGCGGTGGATAATATCGTCGAGGCCAATACCTACTTGAGTGGGCTAGGATTTGAAAGCGCCGGGCTCGCCGCGGCTCACGCGATCCACAACGGCCTGACGGTGCTGGAAGAGTGCCATAAGATGTACCATGGGGAGAAGGTCGCCTTCGGCACGCTATGCCAGTTGGTGCTACAAAACAGCGACAGCGAGCAGATCGAGGCGGTACTCGATTTCTGTGTACGGGTCGGGCTCCCCGTCACCCTCGCACAGTTGGGGATCGAGGATGGACCGCAACTGAACGAGAAGATTATGGCCGTGGCGCAAGCCAGTTGCGCCAAGGGCGAGACCATCCATAACATGCCCTTTAGCGTCACACCGGCACAGGTCTACGCCGCGATCCTGGCCGCCGATCGGTTAGGGCGAGCCTGGTTAGCGTAAGCCTCATGGCGGGGCCACTCAACGCCCCGCCTAATCCGTGTCCTGATGCTGGAGAGGCCTACGCCACCCAGCTAACGCCACCATAAAGCCAATGAGGCACGCCTCGTTGCCGTTAGCTGACGTCGTATCGGCCTAGGCGGCTCACTCGCCCCCGGCACCAGCCAGCGCCAACAAGTGTGCCGTGGCCTCGCGCCAATCCGCCGCCTGGGTAATGGCGCTGATCACCGCCACACTGCCGACACCGGTCGCCAATACCGCAGGCACCCGCGCCAGAGTGATCCCCCCGATGGCGACAGTCGGGTAATCACCCAGACGTTGAATGTGACGCGCCAACTGTGCGATCCCTTGCGGCGCCGAAGGCATCTGCTTGCTCTGGGTGGGAAAGACCTGCCCCAACGCAATATACGAGGGACGCGCCGCGAGTGCGACCTCGATCTCCATATCGTCATGAGTAGAAACCCCCAGGCGTAATCCCGCCGCCCGAATCGCCGCCAGATCCGTCGCAGCCAGATCCTCCTGACCGAGATGTACGCCATAGGCTTGGTGCTTGATCGCCAGGCGCCAATAGTCGTTGATAAATAACCGGGCTTGATAACGACGACCTAGCTCAATCGCCGCCTTCACCGCCTCCTCCAACTGTTCGTCATCGCGATCCTTGATGCGTAACTGTAAGGTTCGCACCCCGGCCTCCAGCAGGCGAGCGATCCACTCGACGCTGTCGACCACGGGATAGGCGCCTAAGCGAAAGGGCACCGGCGGGAAATCAGGCTGATACATCAGGCATTCTCCTTGCGTAAAACGAGGCGGACTCCCCCTAGGGGGAATCGACGCCGATTCATGGGCGCGACACGCGCTGGACAAGGCGAGATAGACCTGTCGGCGCGGGGACTTGAACGAATGACATCCTCCGCCCCTAAGGCGGAAATGCAGTTTGTCGGACGACGGATAACGCCAGAGAGGCTTTCACCTGACGTGAGGTGATAACACGAAGACGCTTGTTCCCTTCGCAGGTATCAGCCTGATCAGGTTCTGCGGATCCCGAATCAACGGTCTCAGCCCAACGGGGCACTCCGACAAGATAACGCCTCGCTCGGCGAGCGGGGCAGCAGGGTAAACTACGCGTTAACAGGCGCGATCTCAAGCGGCGAGGGAGGATAATCGCCACGACATCACGCGCCGGCGTCTCCCCCCGCCACGCTCGGCGCGCCCCTCTCAGAGGCGGCAACGCGCGCCGCTATCGCTCAATCTGGCAAGCCAACGATCGGGGGCGTCCCCCGCGAGGACGAATCGGGGAGATGGCAACAATAACGGTGTCGCGATCCCCTCCCCGTCTGCAACTGGCTGTTATCAAAAGACAGGGTCTATTTATTCTGTCAGCCAGGCCGCCGTCATAATGACCTCACTCACCACGCGGAACGACATGGCTAGGCCACCCACCAGTCAACCTCGTCAGGAAACACCAACACCCCATGTCAAGCAATAAATATCAGCATATTAAATTCTGCTTACCTGTGTGTGTAACTGCATAACAGCCAAGTTATTAGCTATAAGAACAAAATAAATAAAATATAGAAAATAATAAAATACATTCACTTTAATAAACCAGAAAATAAAAATAACCGAAATGAATAATATGGAAAAGCCAGCCCAATCCAGTTATATCTCAAGATAAGGAGCCGTCCAGCGCAATACGCAACAAGCCGCGAATAAAAATAACAGAGTAGATAATGAAAATAACGATATCACTCGGTGATATATTCCTATTTATTATGATTATCGCGATCACACTCTATGCCATCTGGCTGCCGCCATCCGGCGAGCCCGCATGGTTAGCCTCATCGATTGACTATATTGAGCAGGGACAGGCGCTATGGCTCGCCTTTGTCGTGTTGTTTATCCCCTACCGTTGCTGGCGCGAACGGCTCGACGTGGATGACCGCCGCTTCTGGTACTGGGCTACCCTATGGTGGCTCACCCTGTTAGGGCGCAGCATCAGTTGGGGGCGGGTCTATTTCCCCCATGGGCCACGGCTACTCTTTCATGGCATCGCTGCCCTACTGATCGCCGCACTGCTACTCTCGCTACTCTCCTCCCAGTTACGTCGTGCCATCGCCGCACGCTACCGTCTGCACCCGATCCCCATATGGCGCCTGGTGGCGGTAGTGTTGGCCTTCGCCGGTGCCGACGCCGTCGAGCATCAACGCGCGCTTGCCCACCCTCTCCTATCCAGTGCGAGCCCTTACCGAGATCTGATTGAAGAGTTATATGAATGCCCGTTTCTGATCGGCCTGTTTCTTATCACGTTGCACATGTTGAACCACGAGCGATATTTACGGCGACAACGCGCATCCAAGGCATAGAAAATAGAAAAAATGAGGCCGCCCAGAAGGACGGCCCCGCGACATAGACGACTCAACGCCCGCCTCCACACTAAGCGTTAGAAACAACGGGTAAAGGTACGTGAGATGACATCCTGCTGCTGCTCTCGCGTGAGCGCATTAAAACGCACGGCGTAACCCGATACGCGAATCGTCAGATTGGGGTAATTCTCTGGATGCGCGATCGCATCCAGTAACATCTCCCGATTCATCACATTCACGTTGAGATGTTGCCCCCCTTCCACCCCATCCTGATGGTGGAAGTAGCCATCCAATAGTCCCACCAGATTCGTCTTACGCGTCTCCTCCTCCTTGCCCAAGGCCTGCGGGACGATGGAGAAGGTATAAGAGATACCATCCTTGGCATAGGTAAAGGGCAACTTGGCCACTGAGGTCAATGAAGCCACGGCCCCGCAGCGATCGCGGCCATGCATCGGGTTAGCCCCCGGAGCAAACGGCATTCCCGCACGACGCCCATCGGGGGTATTACCGGTCTTCTGCCCATAGACCACGTTCGAGGTAATGGTCAGAATCGACTGCGTCGGCACCGCGTGGCGGTAGGTCGGCAACGCCTGAATCTTCTTCATGAAACGCTCCACCAGTTCGCAGGCAATCCGATCCGCGCGATCATCGTTATTGCCGTACTGCGGATACTCACCTTCAATGGCGAAGTCGATAGCCAGCCCCTGCTCATCACGAATCGGTCTCACCTTGGCGTACTTGATCGCGGAGAGGGAGTCTACCGCCACTGACAGGCCAGCGATGCCGCAAGCCATGGTGCGATACACATCGCGATCATGCAGCGCCATCAAGGCCGCCTCATAGCTGTATTTATCGTGCATATAATGGATCAGATTCAGCGCACTGATGTACTGTACCGCCAACCAATCCATAAAGTGATCGAGACTGGCGATCACCGTCTCATAATCCAGCACCTCATCCATCAACGGCGCCCGCTGCGGTCCGACCTGGATCTTCAGTTTTTCGTCGACGCCGCCATTGATCGCATACAACAGGGTCTTGGCCAGGTTGGCGCGAGCGCCAAAGAACTGCATCTGCTTGCCAATCACCATCGGACTGACACAACAGGCGATGGCATAGTCGTCACTATTGAAGTCAGCGCGCATCAGATCGTCGTTTTCATACTGCAACGACGAGGTCTGAATAGAGAGACGCGCCGCATAACGTTTGAAATCTGGCGGTAACGACTCCGACCAGAGGATAGTCAGGTTCGGCTCAGGCGCGGGTCCCATAGTATGTAACGTGTGTAAGTAGCGGTACGAGGTGCGGCTCACCAGCGTGCGGCCATCGAGCCCCATACCCCCAATCACCTCCGTCGCCCAGATCGGATCGCCCGAGAATAACGCATCAAACTCCGGCGTACGCAGGAAGCGCACCATGCGGATCTTCATGATGAAGTGATCAATCAGCTCCTGCGCCTGTACCTCGTCTAGCACCCCTTCACGCAGATCGCGTTCGAGGTAGATATCGAGGAAGGTTGCAGTCCGTCCGAGTGACATCGCCCCACCGTTCTGCGACTTCACCGCCGCCAGATAGGCGAAATAGAGCCACTGGATCGCCTCTTGAGCAGAGCGGGCCGGACGAGAAATATCATAGCCGTAGCTGGCCGCCATCTCCTGGATCTGCAATAAAGCGCGGCGTTGTTCCGCCAACTCTTCCCGCAGGCGGATCACCGCATCCAGATCCTCGCCGCGTTCGAGTCGGGGCTGAAGATCGGCGAATTGCCACTCACGCTCACGCACCAAGTAGGCGATGCCATACAGCGCTACGCGGCGATAATCGCCGATGATGCGTCCACGGCCATACCCATCCGGCAGACCGGTCAGGATCCCCGATTTACGGCAGCGCAGCATCTCGGGTGAGTAGACGTCGAATACCCCCTGATTGTGCGTTTTCCGCAGATCGCTGAATAGGTATTCGAAGGCGGGATCCATCTCCCGACCATAAGCCTGGAACGCGCTGCGGATCATGTTGATCCCCCCGAAAGGGTGCAGTGCACGCTTGAGCGGTTGATCGGTCTGTAGACCAACGATGGTCTCCAGATCGCGCGTGATATAACCCGGAGCATGTGCCGTAATGGTGGTCGCGATATTGCTATCAAAATCGACCGGCGCATGGGTCGCATTCTCGACGCGGATCCCCGCCATCACCTTTTGCCATAATGCCGTCGTCGCTGACGTCGCCGGGGCCAAGAATGACTCGTCACCGTAATAAGGCGTATAGTTATTTTGAATGAAATCACGAACATTAATTTCGTTTTTCCACTCCGTACCGGCAAAACCGCGCCACGCATCGCTATCGATGCGCACTTCACTCTTCATATTCATGGAAAGACTCTCTTTAACCGACAAGCCAGTAACTAGGCATAGTGCGTAGCAGCCTGCATCGCCCCAAGACGTAAGGCATCGAGGGCGATCATCTTCTCTTCATTGGTCGGGATTACGGCGCAAGGCACGGCGGAGTCGTCACTCGACACCACGCGATTACCGGCGCTGGCGGACAGATTGTTGTGTGCCTCATTGACTCGGACGCCGAAAACCGCCAGGTGCTCCATCACCAAGCGCCGGACTAGCGCCGAGTTTTCACCGATACCCCCGGTAAAAATGATGCCATCGAGGCGATGTAGCGAAGCGGCATGTGCACCGATATGACGAGCGACGCGATGCACAAAGGTGCGGATCGCCAAGTAGGCGCGGCGATGGCCCGCCTGCGCCGCCTGCTCCAGCTCTCGGAGATCCGAAGATAAGCCGGAAATCCCCAGCAACCCCGACTCCGTATTGACCATCTGCGCGAGATCGGCGAGAGACTGCCCCGTCTGCTCGGCAATCCAGGCGAGAGCCCCGAAGTCAACGTCACCGCTACGCGTCCCCATCACTAACCCCTCCAGCGGCGTCATCCCCATAGAGGTGTCTACGCTACGCCCGTTACGCACCGCACACACGGAGGCTCCATTACCGAGATGGGCGATCACCAACCCCGAATCCGTTTCAGGGAGGTCCAATAACCCGAGGGCTTGATGTGCCACGTAGCGATGTGAGGTGCCATGAAACCCATAACGCCGGACGCCATACTCTTCGGCATAGCGGTAAGGCAGCGCATACAGCCACGCCTCTGGCTCCAGGGTCTGGTGAAAGCTGGTATCGAACACCGCAACTTGCGTCACACCTGGAAACAGGTGTCTAGCGGACTCTATGCCGCTCAGATTGGCGTAGTTATGCAGCGGAGCCAAGGGGGCGATCTGGCGGATCTGCGCCATCACGCTCTCATCGATGATCACCGACTGCTTAAAGAGGTTGCCGCCATGCGCGACCCGATGACCGATTAAAGAGACGCTATCGCTTAAATTACGCTTCTCCAACTCGGCAACAATGGCCGCCAAGGCCGGCTCATAGCCCTGTTGTGTCAGCTTAACGGCCTCGCCGCCATTAACCGAGAGACGAGCATTTCCCCCGTTAATCCCCTCAGCTATCCCCGCGAGTAATAGCTCACAGCTCGTCGCATCGAGCACCGAAAACTTAATCGACGACGAGCCACTGTTAATCACCAGAACCACAGGAAACTCATGCATTGAATAACTCCCGCTATGTCGTTTGAAGAGCATTACAGCAACTGATAGACAATGTTCAGGATGGTGAGCAGGCCGATAATCGTGACGAAGTAGTTATCTACGTGGCCCTTATATTTCGACAGGGCTGGCACACGCCATACGGCATACATCGGTAGCAGACACAATAATGAGGCGATGATCGGCGCCCCCATCGCACCGATAAGATCCAGGATATTGGGGTTGATATAGGCGATGAACCACGTCGATCCCATGATGATCACCATGCTAAGCATGTTAAGTTTCTTCATCGGTACCTGGGCCTTATTACCGTGATAGCGGAACTTGATGATCAGACCGTTTAACCCCTCCAAGGTCCCCAGATAATGTCCAAAGAAGGATTTAAAAATAGCGACCAGCGCAATGATTGACGCGGCATACTCCAAAACGGTGGCATAGGTCGATTTCCCATCGCCCAACGAACTGAAGTGGTTAGCCAGATAAGAGAGGATCGGAATATTCTGTTGCTTGGCCTGTGCCATATCCTGAGGAGAAAGGGTAAACAGGCAACTGAAGGCAAAGAACATGACAACCACGACCATCAACACACTCGCGCGGGAGATAATCTGCGCGCACTTACGTTCGGTGAAGTCGCGGCCAAACTCGGTCTCATACTCCTCACGCTTCGAGACGACAAACGAGGAGACGATCGGTGAAAAGTTAAAGGAAAAGACCATGATGGCAATCCCTAACCAGACCGTCACCAGAATACCCTGGCCCCCCCACAGACTCAGGCTCTGCATATCGAAGCGGGTAAGCACATCGGAGGTCCAATAGGGGATCAGCGATAACGAAATAAGCACCAGGCTGGCGATGAAGGGAAAGACTAAATAGCTCATAACCTTAACCATCAGATCCTTACCGAAGTAGATAAAGAAAGCCATCAGCATCAGGATCAGTAATGCCACGAGACCTCGGTTAATCGCCGGCATATGGAGTTGATGCTCCCAGAAGGCGATAAAGGTATTGGTGATCGTCACCCCGTAAATCCATAGCAAGGGACAGATGGCAAAGAAATAAAGGAAGGTGATCACCACCCCGCCGGTAGGGCCAAAATGCTGATCGACGGTATCGGTAATATTATCCGATACGCCGCGTCCAGAGAGGCATAGGCGCGCCAACGCACGGTGACATAAAAAGGCGATGGGGAAAGCCAAGATCAACATAAAGATGATCGGTAATAAGCCGCCAATACCGGCGCTGATGGGGAAAAATAGTACCCCGGCACCGATAGCCGTACCGAATAACCCTAAAACCCAGCGTGTATCTGTTTTGCGCCAAGTCGTTGACTCAGCTTGACTCACGACGACACTGTCAGTGTTACTCATCGTTAATTCCTCTCAAAAGGATCAGGCATCCACCAGGCCGGTGATGTGGGAAACACGGGAGAGATCGATATTGCCGCCAGAGATCAGGCTGACGCTTTTCTTACCTTTGATATAGTGATCGAGTTTACCGCTCAGTAAGGCGGCAGAGGCCAACGCGCCAGCGCCCTCGGTAATCACCTTGTTACGCTGGATCAGCGCAACCATGCTGTTACGGATCTCCTCCTCACTCACCAACACCATGTCATCAACCAGTTCGCTAACGATGGTAAAGGGTAGGTTTCCGGGGCGAGAGACATCGCAACCATCGGCCAATGTGCCATTAGTCCGGTGCGACGTAATATCACCCGCGTAGTAAGAGGCCGCCATGCCGTGCACATTCTCTGACTGCACACCGATCACTCGAATGGTCGGGTTCACCGATTTAACCGCCAAAGCAATCCCGGCGATCAACCCCCCACCACCGACCGGGACAATCACGTTATCGACGTCGTAGAGATCCTCTAAAATCTCCAAACCAATCGTGCCTTGCCCGGCGATGACCAGCGCATCGTCATAGGGAGGAATAAATATCCGCCCCTCCATCTCGACGATCTCGCTCACCTTAGCGATGGTGTCGTTGAAGTTATTGCCGTGTAGCACGACCTCGGCAGAATAGTCACTGGTTGCGGCGACCTTCGATTTCGGCGCACAGGTCGGCATCACGACCTTGCCGTCAATACCGAGCATGGCGCAAGAGAGTGACACCCCCTGAGCATGGTTACCCGCCGAACACGCCACCACACCCTTTCGTCTCTCCTGCTCCGTTAGCGAGCAGAGTTTATTGAATGCGCCACGAATCTTAAATGACCCCGTACGTTGCATATTTTCAAACTTCAGAAATATCTCTCCCTGGCAGCGCTCGCTTAAATAGTTCGAGCGTGGCATGCCAGTTTTATATATCTTCCCCTGCAGACGATTTTTTGCCGCTTGAATATCGTCAATACTGACCGGAAGATCATAGGTAATATGCATGGTATCCTCACTAAGAGTAAATATATATTCAAAATTAACGACAATACTAAACTTACGGCTGACACTGGCCGCAAGCTATCCTGTAAAAATTAATCGGCAATACTCGCCAAAGGTTTAAACTGTGCGCAATGACTCGGTGAATATTGCTTGGCCAGCTCGACCAGTAACGAAGCGGAGCGTTTAATTCGGTAGTTTTTCGACCAAATGGCAGCGTAATGCGCGATGGGTAAGCTATCTTCAATCGCCAGAGTGGTAAATTGATTGGAACCAAATGGTGAAGTCATATCGCAGGGGATCACGGTTAAGAAATTAGCATTCAATACCAAGTTATAAATGGTTACCACCGAGTCGGTTTTAATGATATTGGCGCTACTGACATGATGTTTTTGCAGGGTCATCAATAACTGCTTGTAATAACCCATATCCGTCTGTGGCAATACCCATTGCTCATCTTTTAAGGCATCGAGCGTGGTCGGTGAATGCGCACTGCGCGACTTATTGGCAACGACGACAAACTCCGATTCAAATAATGACTCGACATGTAAGTCTTGTAACTGCATATCATCACTCAAGGTGCCGATGGCGAAGTCTAAACGACCATCACGAATCGCCGGGAGAAAGGTGCAGAGTTGTGCCTCAAACATCGATACCTGCGCGCTCGGAAACACATCCTTAAAGATTTTAATCATGCTAGATAAGAAGGTGAAACCGATTAGAGAGGGAAAACCAAAAGCCACATCGACCACACTACTACAACTCAATCCATTGATCTCACTGACCATGTTTTTCATTTCACGGGTAATCGATTCGGCGTAGGAGAGCAGTACCTGCCCCGCGCTAGTTAGCGTTACGCCAGTATTTTTCCGCGTGATAATTTCAATGCCAAAGTACTCTTCCATTTCACTGATGGTTTTACTCACGGCTGGCTGTGAAATCCCCAAGCGCTTAGCCGCAGCACCGATTGAGCCACAACGAATCACCTCTTGGAAGACAACCAACTGCTGTGTTTTGGGCAGAATAAACGTATTCATGTTCATCGTACTTATTCCCTCAATCGGTGTAGTCAGACTCTACTAAATATAGATATTAGGGAGATGTGTTACTGCTCACAAATTATATCCAGCACGATTTGATACAAATATTTATCTCTTATAAATCAATTAAGTAAATAAAAAATAAAACACATTTATATGACGCTAATCAAGAAAATAAAGGGGAATAACCTATGGTTATGGCAATAAATTTAATGCATGGCGACAAGCATAAACTTTTAACGCATTGAGCATAGGATTCTCTTATTTAAGAAAAATGAATGGCGGATAAGAAAAAATAATATAGCATTTCTCGCGTTGCATTTTATCGCCTCGAGGTAGGCCGCCCTCCTCCGGCAATCAGAGCAATGTCGACCCCGGCGCCCCTAGCGCATAGCCCAACCAAGTTTTATGCCAACAAAACCCACATAAACGCATACAAAAAATCATGCTTTCATATAAAAATAGATGCTTTAACTGCGAACGAGGGAAAATCAGCAGTTTGCTGTTTAATTGAACACGCCTATAACGGCCTTCCATCCCGACGACACAGGCCTCGACCAGGTAACGACCGCCGCTTCGTCAGCACCCCGACATCGAATATATTTTTATGATTTATAGCGAATTCCTGACTTCAGGACTACCCTTGCTGGGGGAGGAACCCTAACATCGAACGAAGCGACACCGTACTCTGACGTTATTGGCTACCTTTCGGTTGTTCACCTCAATCGATAAACAAAGTAATTAATGGATTTAAATAGTGGCAAGGGCCTATCGAGACTTAAGAATCAATTGGCCATCCCTATTTCTGAAATTGAGTCTAGGCGCAATACAAATTTCAGTAGGCGGGTATAATGGCCACTGATTTATAGAAGGCAGTGCTCCATCACACAGTGCATTATTCGTAGTAATAGCCTGAGCGGTACTCCATAAATTTACTGAAGGTGCGAGAAATGGGAAACAAGAACGAATTTTCTGGCGGTAAATGCCCGGTCATGCATGGTGGCATGACGTCTTCGAGCATGTCTAAAAAAGACTGGTGGCCGAATGCCCTGAATCTGGATATCTTGCATCAGCATGATACCAAAACCAACCCGATGGGGAAGGACTTCAACTACCGAGAAGAGCTGAAGAAGCTGGATGTTGAAGCGCTGAAAAATGATGTGCGTGCACTGATGACCGATAGCCAACCTTGGTGGCCGGCTGACTGGGGTCACTATGGCGGCCTGATGGTACGTATGGCTTGGCACTCCGCTGGCTCTTATCGTACCGCCGATGGTCGTGGCGGTGCTGGCACCGGTAACCAACGTTTCGCTCCGCTCAACTCCTGGCCGGATAACGTTAACCTGGATAAAGCACGTCGTCTGCTGTGGCCGATCAAGAAAAAATACGGTAACAAAATCAGCTGGGCGGATCTGATCATTCTGGCTGGTACCATGGCTTATGAGTCCATGGGTCTGAAAACCTTCGGTTTCGCCTTTGGTCGTGAAGATATCTGGCACCCGGAAATCGATACCTATTGGGGTTCAGAGAAAGAGTGGCTGGCACCGAGCGGTAGCGAAGGCAGCCGTTACTCCGGCGAACGCGATCTGGAAAACCCGCTGGCCGCCGTTATGATGGGCCTGATCTACGTCAACCCGGAAGGGGTTGATGGTAATCCGGATCCGCAAAAAACCGCCAACGACGTGCGCGTGACCTTCGCCCGTATGGCGATGAATGATGAAGAAACGGTGGCACTGACTGCCGGTGGCCATACCGTCGGTAAATGCCACGGTAATGGTAGTGCCGCTAACTTGGGCGAAGCGCCAGAAGGTGCCGATCTGCAAGAGCAGGGCCTGGGTTGGATGAACCACACCTCACGCGGCATTGGCCGTGACACGGTAAGCAGCGGGATCGAAGGCGCCTGGACCTCTAACCCGACTCAGTGGGATAACGGCTACTTCGATATGCTGTTCGGTCATGAGTGGACCCTGACGAAGAGCCCGGCGGGTGCCTGGCAGTGGGTTCCGATCGATATCAAAGAAGAAGACATGCCGGCCGACGTTGAAGATCCGTCACGTCGTACCATCCCGATCATGACCGATGCGGATATGGCGATGAAAGTCGACCCGGCCTACCGTCAGATCGCCGAGCGTTTCCGCCAGGATCCGGCTTACTTCTCCGAAGTCTTCGCCCGTGCCTGGTTCAAACTGACCCACCGTGATCTGGGGCCGAAATCCCGTTATTTTGGTCCGGACGTACCGCAAGAAGACCTGATCTGGCAAGATCCGGTACCGGCTGGCCGCACGGATTACGATGTTGCCGCAGTGAAAGCCAAGATCGCAGCCAGTGGCCTGAGCATCGCCGACATGGTGAGCACCGCTTGGGATAGCGCCCGTACCTTCCGTGGTTCCGACAAACGCGGCGGCGCTAACGGCGCTCGTATTCGCCTGGCACCGCAGAAAGATTGGGAAGGCAACGAACCGGCTCGTCTGGCTAAGGTACTGAGCGTACTGGAGCCGATCGCCGCCGAATTCAACATTAGCGTCGCCGATGTGATCGTGCTGGCCGGTAATGTTGGTATTGAGCAGGCAGCGAAAGCGGCCGGTGTCGCGGTAGACGTTCCGTTTGCCCCGGGTCGTGGCGATGCATGCCAAGAGATGACCGATGAAGAATCGTTCGAAGTTCTAGAGCCGCTGTCCGATGGCTTCCGCAACTGGCTGAAGAAAGACTATGTCGTCAGCGCCGAAGAGATGTTGCTGGATCGTGCTCAACTGCTGGGCCTGACCGCCTGTGAAATGACGGTCTTGGTTGGCGGGATGCGCGTACTGGGTGCCAACTATGCCGGTAGCCAAGACGGCGTCTTCACTGACCGTGTCGGCGTCCTGAGCAACGACTTCTTCGTTAACCTGACGGATATGGCCTACACCTGGAAGCCGACCGGTAGCAATCTGTATGAAATCTGCAATCGTGCTGACGGTACCAAGAAATGGACTGCTAGCCGTGTAGACTTGGTCTTCGGTTCCAACTCTATCCTGCGTGCCTATGCCGAGGTTTACGCACAGGACGACAATAAAGAGAAGTTTGTCCGTGACTTTATCGCCGCCTGGAACAAGGTTATGAACGCTGATCGCTACGATCTGCGCTAAGTTAGGGCAACCACGTTTAACCTTATCCGGTTAATCTGATCCAAGCGGGCAGCAACGCTGCCCGCTTGCTTTTTCCTCGTCGTACTGAGTCTTACTGCGCACACAAACGTTCCCTTCTCGCTCTACCCGCCGCTCGCTGGCCTCTTCCGCACGCCTCACCCATAACACGCGATAACATGAAGATTCAGCCTTCTCATGTGGCGATCTTGGCTCCCTAGATGCGCCGAGCGATCACCGGCCCCTCGCACTCCGTCACTCCCCCCATACCCAGCCGATTCGCCCGCTAACCGGCATAAGACGCGTTGACATCGCCGCGCGAGTCCAGCCTATATCGCACGCCGCCGTCTCCCGACCAGATAAAAAAATACGCCGGCAACCGCATGGCGCCAGCGTCTGTTATTTCCGCTCCGTCCAACAACACGGGGCTTACATTCCCTCGTTCATCTTATCCTTGCTCATGCCATCGTGGGACATCGCATCCTGTTTCTTC
This sequence comes from Edwardsiella sp. A.80236, assembly GCF_044540725.1. Classification (NCBI taxonomy): domain Bacteria; kingdom Pseudomonadati; phylum Pseudomonadota; class Gammaproteobacteria; order Enterobacterales; family Hafniaceae; genus Edwardsiella; species Edwardsiella sp. A.80236. The sequence goes on along the minus strand of NZ_JBIUCY010000002.1, from coordinate 287,435 downwards.
ATCGGAGCCTTGCTCATACCATCGTGGGACATCGCGTCCTGCTTCTTCATCGGAGCCTTGCTCATGCCATCGTGGGACATCGCGTCCTGCTTCTTCATCGGAGCCTTACTCATGCCATCGTGGGACATGGGCGCCTTTTTCTTCATCTTATCCTGACTCATCCCCTCGTGAGACATGGCACGCTCCTGCTTCATGCCATCGTGCCCCATTGCATCCTTCGCCATGCTATCTGCCGCATACGCGGCGGAGAAAGCCATCAGCAAGGAGCCAGCCAATACGGTTGCGAGTATTTTTTTCATGTTTACTTCCTTTAGTGATTTCTCGGTGAATAGGAGTAGCGAGCCGATCAACTACCGCCAAACCAGTTGTAGCCCTGATCTTCCCAATAACCGCCGGGAAAGCGGTTCGTAACGTCGATGGCAACAATCTGTTTTGGATTTTTGTAACCCAGCTTGGTCGGAATACGTAATTTCAACGGATAGCCATACTCCGGGGGTAATATCTGACCATCCCAGCTCAACGCCAGGATCGTCTGCGGGTGTAATGCGGAGGCCATATCGATACTGGTGTAGTAGTCATCGGCACAGCGAAAACTGACATATTGCGCGCGCCTGTCGGCGCCGATCAGTTGTAGAAAGTCGCGCAGCCGTACGCCTCCCCAACGGCCGATGGCGCTCCAGCCCTCGACGCAGATATGGCGAGTAATCTGTTCGTACTGCGTCAGACGATACAGTGCCGGTAAACGCCAACTGCGCTTATCACCCACCAACCCATGAATGGTTAGTTGGTAATCGTCGGCGACAATCTGGGGAATCGCCTCTGCTGTGTAAAAGGCATTAAAGGGAAAGGGGCGCGTTATTTCGGCTTGCGTATACTCAGGCGCTAAACGCTGACCGTTAAAGAGCCAGCCCTGCACGCGATCGTTGAAGCGCGACATCCGACTCAATACATTCTCGACATCAGGGTTATCACTGAGATCACAGCCCGTGAGCATGGCGATTCCCCCCAAGGTCAATCCCTGCCGTAAGAAGCGGCGGCGGGTCGATCCAGACAAACGCGCCGCGACTAGGCGCTGGGCGTCCTGGATGAGTAGTCGGGCATCACTCGCCGACAAATCGCTAGACTGCTTATTCATCGTTACTCCTCAGCGACCCCGGATCATCGCAACCAATGTCTTCGGCACCAGTGCCACCATCAGTAGATGCAACACAAGAAAAACACAGAGCACAGCCATGGCATAAAAATGGATATAACGCGCCACTTCATACCCACCGAATAAAGTTCGTAACAGCGGAAACTGTACCGACTTCCACAGCACCAAGCCGGAAAGCACCAGTATTAAGGCCGCCAGGATGGCGACGAGATAGGCACACTTCTGCACGGCGTTGTAATGGTAAGGGTCACCATGAGACAAGCGCCCACGTAAGGCCTCGACCATATCGTGGCCGATCTGCCGTAATGAGAGGGGCCCGAAACGCTGGCGCCAGCGAGCGGTCAACAGATTGAGGGCCAGATACACGGCCCCGTTTATCACCAGCAGCCACATCGCGGCGAAATGCCACTGTAAAGCGCCACCGAGCCATCCCCCCAAGGTATACGCGCGAGGAAAAGAGAAATTAAATAGCGGTGACGCATCGTAAATGCGCCACCCACTGAAGATCATCAAGACGATAGCGCAAGCATTAATCCAGTGACAGACACGTAGCCATAGCGGGTGAATCGGCCGCGAGCGAGTCTCTTTCATCTTGTTATTCCTATGGCATCGGGTGTTTTTCACTCTACGCCATCGCTGAGGAAAAAATCCTTAAACAAAACGTGATAACTTCTTGCATAAAGATTGCATACATCAATATTTGATAGCCGCGGATAACCCCACTTCAGCCGATCGCTCCCACGACTAACGTCGTTATTCCACCCGCCATACATTGCGCCTGGAGCGCTGGCAGAATCACGCTAAGCGCCCTGCACTAGCAAAAAATGGCCGATAACAATACTGCTCTCACCCGGTTATTGGACCTCAGCATAGAACAGAACCAAATCCACACAATAATTATATATTTATCGCCAAGTGCGATATTAATATCGTTCTCCAATGGACTATCATCCTCATAGCAATAGAGAGTTTATTTTATGTTTTATCTAAATAAATTTTATCTACGTGCTATGCATAAAAAGCTAAGTTTCACAACAAAATAATTGTTACCATCTTGTAAAGTGCTGATGTTGCACTGTGCTATGCAGCGCCTCAGTTGTTACTCAAGGAAATAAAAATGATGAAGGAGATCATTATAAGCTCAATGGTGAACTGGATAGAGGAGAATAGCGATAAAAACATCACAATTGATGATTTATCTATCGTGACTGGATACTCTAACCGCAGCCTGCATAACTTTTTTAAAGAAAAGTACAATATCACCCTGGGGAAATATATCCGGTAACGTCGACTCAGTCGCTCAGCGATGCTCTTGCGGCTCACCTCACAATCGATTACACACATTGCACTCAGTTCAGGATTCGATTCGGTGCAATCGTATAGTCGAGAGTTTAAAAAGGCTTTTGGCCTGAATCCACGAGGCTACCGGCGTAACAAAACATGGTATCTCGCTAAGTTACAGCCTAAACTCCCTTTAGGTTCACATGAGAGTATTAGATTCGATATCTGCTGGCTTCCCTATAAACGACTCATTGGGCAGCAGAGTAACTATCAACTATCCACCAGTAAGTTACCTGCGATCATCAGCCCACAGAAAGGACTGCGGATCCTCAAGGCGATGCGACAATGGCGACAGGATATCTATTGCACATCATCCTTCGCGCCCTGCCATAAGAGAGATGACGCCATTGCCATATCCAGCTTTATTGGTATTCAAGGTGACAAAGTACCATCATCTGACGGTATGATGATATCCAGCTGTATCGAGCCAGGTAAATATATCAAGTTTGACTTTACTGGTAATTGGGAACAATACCAAGTCTTCTCTCTTCGCCTGTATATGGAAGTTTTAAGCAAACACGCTTTTGTTAGAAGAATTGGGCATGACATTGAACGCTTTATCTATATTAACGAGTCGGACACGGATCAGACGGTGCAAAAAATAAAATTAGAGCACTATATCCCGATAGAGTAAAACAGAGGCCAGCACCAGGGCTATCTCTCATTAGCATTACTTACAATAATTAGAGTGAATTAATCGAGGTTATCATGCTTGATTTTATTGGTATTCCAAAATTTTATGCTGTTAGCTTGCGGCGACTCATCGAGGATCTCAGTCACGAGTGTCAGCGATCATTTAACATTACATTTATTGATAAAGATTTTGCCTATACCAGGTGCCTATGCATGCTCTCTGATGAAAGCACTATGCTGTATATTGGCAAAAAGTATCAGCATGATGAGAGTAGTAAATATATTTATTACAACGATCCATTAGATGATGTGAAAGGTAAAATCATTGCACAGTATAGCATTACACAGAATACGAGCGTCTGTAAGTATTGCATCATGATGGAGTCGCTTAGTTCTATAGAGAAAAGACTACTGTGTTACATCAAGTCAGATTACAGCATCCACGCAATTGCTAAGCAATTCTCGCTAAATCGAAAGACAATTTACAGTATGAAAAGCAATATTTTTCAAAAATTAAAATTTAAAAATAAGATAGCGTATTACAACTGGATCAATCAGGTTAAGTTAGCGCCAAAAAAAATAGTCATACCAACATTAGCATCCCGGGCTCAGACATCAAGGCGTGGTGGATAACCATAGGCCGGTGCGCACGACGCCGCTGGCGCTCCTGTACCGATTGAGAGCACGCCTTTAGGCGGAGGGCATTCACTCGACACGCAATCACATGGCTTGAGCTCCGGCACATTCAGCGAGCCCAACGGAAAGGCGACGCACACACAGAAAAATACCCAGTGATGATAAAAATGTAATCCTATCCTTCCCTTACCGCGGACGCTGCCCCGTAACGAGGCACCTTCAGCCAACCGACTCAGCACGCAATCATCGGATAAGTGGATTAATCAGATATCTAACCTATCAATACCGATGCTATTGTTACGGGTTCTCTACTGCTGCCGAAGGATCGCGCAATGAAGACTACAGCGAAGCTGTCGCTGATGATGTTTATGGAATGGTTTATTTGGGGGGCCTGGTTCGTCCCGCTATGGCTATGGCTACATAAAAATGGTTTTAGCGCCGGCGAGATCGGCTGGTCCTATGCCTGTACGGCGATTGCTGCCATCTTATCTCCGATCCTGATCGGCTCGCTGACCGATCGTTTCTTCTCGGCACAGAAGGTTCTGGCCGTGTTGATGTTGCTCGGCGCGCTTCTGATCTATCTGGCTGCACAGCAGACCCACTTTAGCGGCTTCTTTCCGCTATTACTGGCCTACTCGCTGACCTATATGCCTACCATCGCATTGACCAACAGCATCGCCTTCGCGAATGTCGCCGATGTTGAGCGTGACTTTCCACGCATCCGAGTCATGGGCACGCTCGGCTGGATCGGCTCCGGCCTCGTCTGCGGCTTCCTCCCGTCGTTATTGGGTTACGCCGATATCTCCGCTACCCATATCCCTTTGCTGATCACCGCCGCCAGCTCCGTCCTACTCGGCCTCTTCGCCCTCACTCTCCCCGATACGCCCCCACAACGCCGTGGCCGGCTGAACATGAAGGTCATGCTCGGCCTGGACGCCTTGGTACTGCTGCGCGATAAAAACTTCCTGGTCTTCTTTGTCTGCTCATTCCTCTTTGCGATGCCACTGGCGTTCTATTACATCTTTGCGAACGGCTATCTGACCGAAGTGGGCATGAGGAACGCGACGGGATGGATGACGCTCGGCCAATTTTCCGAAATCTTCTTCATGCTGGCCCTGCCCTTCTTCACCCGGCGTTTCGGCATCAAGCGGGTACTACTGTTAGGGTTACTCACCGCGGCCATGCGTTATGGTTTCTTCATCTATGGCGGCGTCGATCACTTATTCAGCTATGCGCTACTCTTCCTCGGCATCCTGCTACACGGTGTCAGCTATGATTTCTACTACGTCACGGCCTATATCTACGTCGACAAAAAGGCACCGGCGCATATGCGTACCGCCGCACAGGGACTGATTACGCTATGCTGCCAAGGATTTGGCAGTTTGCTCGGCTACCGCCTCGGCGGCGTCATGATGGAGAAAATGTTTGCCTACCCCGAGCCCATCAATGGCCTGACTTTTGATTGGACCGGTATGTGGACCTTTGGCGCCTTGATGATCCTCGTCATCGCCCTGCTGTTTATGCTGCTGTTCCGCGAATCGGATCAGGAGATTGTGGCGATTGAGGAGCCGCGGCCAGTGCAGGAAGAGGGGCGATAACCCTCTGCGAAAAGAGCGGCTGGCACACTCCCCGATGCGCCAGCCGATTGCTGAGATTAGGACTCAGTCCTTCTTCGTTGCGTTAGAAAAGAAAATATCGGACTGAATATCTTTGGTACGGATAGTAAAAAGCTGATTGGTCAGATCGTCCGTCAGTTTTTCGGCATCGGCCATAATCCGTAGGTTAAAGTCATTTAGCATCTTATCGGCGGCCGGTTTATTCGTTTTCGCCATTTGCAGATATTTCGCCTCAACCTCTTGTTGCTCCTTCGCAACCTTATCCTCCCACGCCTGGTACGCTTTCTTAACGATAGGGGCGAGCTTCGGATAATCCGTCATGGTCAGCGTCTGTAGCTTACGGTATTTCCAATAGATAGACTTATCATCCGCTTTATCCGTCCCTATCGAGTAATTCGCCGGATAGGCTTTCAATCCACTGTAATACGGCACAAATGCGGTCAGATCGGCCATCCCTAAGCCAACATAGGTCGTTTCGCCGATCTCTTTTGGCAGCCAGGGGCGAACCTGCATCACGTGTGACTCATAGGTACGGAATACACTCACCGGGCGCCAAGGCTCTTTGCCGTTCAATCCATTCGTGTAGGGGTCGTGTGCCGTGCCTTCATAGTGGCTACGCAACACCGCTTTCACCTCATTCAAGGTCATTTTATGTTCTGGCGTCATAAAGACGGGGAACTGGCGACCGTCAGCCACATCCTGTTTGACGGAAGGATTAAACATCTTCTGGATACTCCAAACGCGGGGATCGTTATAGTTACGATCACGCTCATCATCACGCGTATACACTTTAGAGAAGTTAAATTTCCCGTCGCGCTCCGGATTATAAAGCCCTTTTTCGCTAGCAAACGAAATAAGGGATTTGGAGGCCATCATGTCTGGATTTTTCGGGTCGTAATCCTGCAAGCGACCTTGGTTACCTGTAGCAAAATACTGGTTATTCGGTAGGCGTTGTGCCATCCACTGATGGCCGGTGCCGGTTTCCAGATACCAGATTTCGTTCTTGTCCACCACGGCCACACCAAATCCCTCTCCCGCGCCGGTGGTTTCGATAATATTCCCCAGTAAAGCGACGGCATCACGCGCCGTTTTCGACTGAGATAACAGAATATCGGGGATATCGTCTTCGGTGATGCCTTTATCTTTTACATAGGGGTCAAAGGCCAAGGCTTTTGGCGAGGCGAAAATAGACTCGGTGCCACTGACGCCAACCCCCAACTCGTTAAAACCGGTCGCGCCATGTAACTGCGTTTTCCAGTTGGGTACCGTGGTATAGCGCAAGGAGTTTTTGGGTAAAGGCCAGGTAAAATCATTCGCACCGTTATGTGCTTTGGTACTGTATACGCCGGTCTGATTCTGTTTCGCCGGATGAATCACGAAGTGTTGTGCTTTCAGCGCATCGCTGTCTGCACTCCGCGCAACCAACATGGAGCCATCTGCCGACGCCTCATTGCCCACCAACAACGTCGTACACGCAAAACCGGAAGACACCGTGGCCAAGCTAACTGAAAGTGCAATCAGACACTTTTTAAACGCAAACATTACGTATCCCTCATCATTACGCTATAAGACACCGGAAACACACCATTTCCTTAAATACGGAGACTGACGTCGTCCGCCAGAGAGATAAACGCCCCTGTCCACGTTTTCTCCAAATATCTGCTCACGCCTTAGCGTCTTTTAGATAGCATGCACTATCTATTTCGCTATTTTATTACGCAGCCAATACCGAGGTATGCAGGATGTTTCACGAACTGAAATTGAGAATAGCAATAGCTTATAGTGAGATTCAGTGACACTCTTCGCGAATTCAGATAATAAAAGTAAAGCGAGTTTATGACTCACCCGCGGTAAAACATCACCAGGAAACACATACGATTAAAGAAGAACCTCCCAGCGTTTAATATAATGGTCACCTAGCAATATCAATTGATTAACCCCATATAACCCCAGCAGAGTCTGACGCCCCCCCGGTGATAGCGATATCCCAAGCCTCCTCACACATTTTTTCCTATTAACCTAGTAAGGAAATAAATTCCCGCATGGTTACATCTATGTAAATCATACTGCTATTAAGCGGCGTAAGTTAGGCGACTGTCCTACCATGCTGCCGCCTCCCTTATTTATTTTGGTGCATTGATAACCGATAGAGTTCACCACACCCAACGTTAACCATTGATTAATACTCGATTTACTTATCGTCTTATTCCGTAGAACATTTCATTCTTGAAAAGAATGAGTGACGAATTATCGCGCCACGCTGACAGCAGAAAAGAGCGGCGGCCGCGCTATAAGTAAAGCTTTTATTTGAATAACACGCATCAGATATCTTCAGGTAGCTGGGCTATAAATTAACTTATTTTAAATCCTGCTCACGGACCTTCACCAGTACCCCCCCCAGTAACGCCAGATCGACCAGCACCGCCAGTGCGTAAGCGAAACCGCCTCTTCCCACCTCGGCGTAGTGATGGGTTAGCAGGGTCGCCAGGGTGATAACAACGATGCTGACGAGCGTCACCGCATGCGCCATCATCCCCTGCGCCTTTTTTTCTACGTCATTATTTCGCCAAGCGATACCCAGCCCTAATCCCGCCATCACGACCCCAGGCACGAACTCCAGCCAGTCGCATGCACCATTCCAAGCGATTAATAACAACAGCCAACCCGCCGCCGACAGCAAAAAGGCATAACGCGCTATCGCAAGGCAGTAACGCGCTGGCCAGGGTTGCCAACGAGTGAGGAGATGACCCGCGATAAAGGCAGCCATCAATGCAAGAAGCAATACCAGACAACCGACAACGCCCAATACGGCAGATACATCCAATAACAAGGCTCCCGCGGCGATGACGCTACTCAGCGCGATAATCTGCGTGCGCCGATCAGCACCCGTTGTCGCCCTCGCGGTATGTGGATTCAGGCAAATACTCATTTTCGCTCCAGATATTCTCATACACTGATGAATTAAATTCAGTGTTAACATGACTCGCCGGTAGCCTACCTCCAATATAATCAGCCAGACAAACGCATAGATTTCAGCCATAGATGAGAAAAACTCAGCCATGAAAAAAAACCGCCTCCCGCCGCTAGGGGCGCTGCGCGCCTTTCACGCCGTTGCCCACTGCCACAGCTTTAAACGCGCGGCTGACCTGTTGGGCGTCAGCGCGACGGCGGTGAGTCATCAGATCAGGCTCCTGGAGTCGGTGCTGGAGTGCCGGGTCTGTGAGCGCAGCGCCCAGGGCGTAACGCTTACTGCCAGCGGCGAAATCCTTTTTGCCGGAACTCAGCGTGCGTTTAGTGCACTGGAAGATGCCACCGAGCAAATTGTCCATTCTCAGCCGTCGCCATCGCTGACCGTCACCACCACCTCCAATTTTTTAACGCATTGGCTGGTACCACGCTTGGCGGAATTTAAAGCGGAGCTTCCCGCCATCGATCTGCGACTGCATACCAGCATCGAGCGTGTGGACCTCAAGCAGCGCGGCGTGGATGTCGCCATTCGCTATCGTGAAACGCCGGAGTGCGATCTGCATTGCACCTTGCTGTACGAAGACCGTTTTATCGTCGTCGCCAGCCCGACACTGGCCATTACCCGGATCGAGGATTTACGTAATGTAACCCTATTCCATGTCGAACATCGCCACGTGCCGGCCGATTCGCCGAGCTGGGAAAACTGGCAGCGCCGCTACGGGCCAGCGCAGCTGAATATTGACTCAGGATTAACCTTCAGCGACGAGACGCACGCGCTACAGGCGGCGGTTGCGGGCCAGGGCGTGGTCATTGCCAGCGAGTTGCTGGCGCGGGATCTCCTGCAGCGCGGGGTATTGTCGGCACCCTTCACGATGTCGCTACCCGGCGCAAACTACTATCTGGTCACGACGCAACAGATGGCGCAGCGCGCCGATATCGCGGCACTGCGTGACTGGCTGCTGCGGCATATGGCGTTTTTCTAAGGAGATATCCGGGGTGTGTGGTCATGGCACCCGTGGGCGATGCTGAGCTTCCGCTTTGCCACGGGGCGATCCCTATTGCTGGATGAGGCGAGATCTGATGCTGCCACTCCGCAAACGTTCGATATATTCAATAACGCAGGTCGCCAGTTCAAGGCGACCCTGTCGCTTTAAAATAGATAAATAAAATATAACGGTACAATCTAAAAAATATTACTAATACATCCCAACCCTGCTTATCTCACTTTCTCTGAAAATTCAGCCTGACGACATAGCAAATATGGCGTCCACTGGCGAAGGATGTAACAGTATAAATAATATTCTTTGAGATAATTGTCTTATATTATCACATCCTAACCATGCACCGATGGATTACGGCAGCGCGCCGGGGCGATGGCATTAACCCATAAACAATTAATATATTTAAGTGAGAGCTTATGGCAGATCAACGGAATCATCGGGGGTGGATGGGCGGCATCGGAGCGATGGCCCTGGCCGTGGGATTAAGTGGTACGGCGGCGTGGGGTGCGGAGCCCTCGAGTGGAGATACCTCCCTGATCTCTGGCTTCGCCGTACCCGGCGGTAGCGGCACCATCAATGTTACCGGCCATCTGATTAACAGCAGCTGCGCCATATCGGTCGACAAAAACAGCGATGAGTTTACCCTCAGCCAGGCTCAGGTAAGGACCGCCAGCTTTAATGACGTGTTAGTCACACTCCCCTTTACCTTTACGGTATCACAATGTGCCGATACACCACTTTTATTTAAACTAAGGGTACAACCGCATGGTCAGAATTTTGTTTATAGTTTTGGCGGTGAGAATTTAAGTATATTACAGTACCGTTTAATCTTGTTTGCTAAAACCATCAATAGTGAGCAATGGCGGAGTGTCACTAGAGAGGTCGTCAAGTCGCTCAACATAAACACGAATGGGGGTGTTGCCATACCTAATTATGACAACCAGAGAGAAGGCCTATTGTTTACCCCTGCCTCAGAGAGCGAACAATTTACCATCAATATGGTAATCACTCGATCGCCGTTAGACTATACGCCCACGACTGATGCAGAGAATCTCAGTACGACCTTTACTTATGAATTCGTCTATAACTAGCGAGCGTCACCCTCTCACGCGCAACGGCGCGCGTATCGTGTAACTATAGGGTAGGAGCGTCTAGCGGGGTGGGAGCAGTCCAACATCACCTCGGCAAAGTCCAGATCTATGGCTGCAATTGATGGTCTGTAAATCCACCACAACATATTTAGCTGGGCAAACAGGAGACGACTACCTATGAATAAATCAGATTTTGGCTAAACAGCCCTGCTGGCGATTGCTGTTGTCAGGCAAGAAAAAATGCGGCTGCCAGGATGACAGCAGCCGCAGAAGTTAAGAGTAGTCCATAGGTACAATGTGAGTCGTACCGCGCAAGCCCTAACAAAACAATTCAAATGATTGCAATAACATTAATTCACAAGAGTCACTAAATATCCTTTCTTTTGAGGAAAACAGCGCCAGCTGGCGCTGTTTTCGATAGGGGGATTAGAAGGTGTAACGGAAGTTAGCGTTTATTGCATGGTCTATATTATATTTACCAAATGCAGAGCGCTCTAACGTCAGCCCAAAGCGGGTATTGTCTTTGACCTCCGCATTCATCCCCAGGTTGTACAACATTCGGCTGTCTTTTTTACCGGTAAAACGTTTTTCGCCAGAGGCATCACGTAATGCCGTTTCACCATTAGCGATCAGATCGAATTGCCAGTCGATTCCTGCTCGCGCCGTGACACGCCATCCCTCACCGCTCAAGGTTTTACCTAATGCGACCCCGGTGCGTCCGATCAGCGGGTTGTAAGTCTTATTACGCATTGAGACATCCATACCGTTATCGCTCCATTTCAGTGTCGTACCCGAGACCGAGCCATATACGAGTTCAGCCTGAGGTTCGATATACAGGCTTTCAGTGAGTGCGTAACGGTATCCCCCCTCCACGCCAGCATACCATGAGTGTGTACCATAGCTCCGCTTGCCAAGATTGGCGAACTGGGCATTATAGTCGTTATCATGGTGAACATATTTGCCGATCACATCCAGATAAGCACCTGAGTCAAACAGCATCGATGCATATAAGCCGCCCCCGAGTGAGTGGGTGTTTCCGGTGTAAGCCTGCCCGCTAGCGCTGCTATTTGTGTAACTCATCAGTATCCCGGTGAATAGATCACCCTTAGCGAGACGATGCTTTTTATCAAAGCCCGTTTGAAGATGGGTATACCGATCGGAGTAGCCGACGTCACCGGTGCCGGCGCCGTTCATGAGACGCACCCACAGACCATCCGCCCCCTGCGTATCACGTAGTTCACCCATACGCTTATTCAGGTTGTTCACCTCGGTCATAAAGTTTTTATACCCTATCGCCATAAAACTGTTGGCTGAGGTGGCCGAGCCTTTATCGGGAGCTGAGCGATAGCCATCGAGTATCCACTGTACCTGACCGTCCTTTTCTTCACTGCGGATCGTGGGTGTTACCAAGCTGAAACCAATCACTCGATTAGCCGCTTTAAACAGCGCGTGATCGGTACCGGCGGGAGCTGTGACCAAGGGAATATTCAGTGGCGTGTCCACTGACGGTTGCCGCAAGAAATTCACGAGCAGCGTGTTATCTCGCCCTTCCGCCCGTTTGTTGATGACGAGCTTATCGCTATCTTGCAAATCGGTTTTCAGTGCAAAAGCCGACTGATTAGCCTGTAACGTGTCGGTCGTGAGTGTGCTAAATGCCTTGCCGGTAAAGCCAGCGAGCGAGCGCTGCATATGCAGTGCCCCCATATGGGAATGGCCTGATATTTGCCAGAGCGTATCGCTCATGCTCATCTGTCCTTGCGGAAGCGTGACCTGGCCAGCATAGACATTACGGAAATTATTAAACAGGCTGTACATCATGCGATCCGCCTGACTTAGCTTGTCGCTCAGCGTAATCTCATCGTCTCCACCAATAGTGATACGAGAGGCGCCCTCACCTTGAATGTCACCGCTGACGAAGGTATAGGGGGAGAATTTCAGCGCCGCATCACCACGTAACCGGAAGCCTTGGCCATAGTCTGCGGAATAAAAGTTGGGGCTGACTTGGCCGGATTGATCCGTATTTGGTGTGCCTGCAAGCGTTAATCTGGCTCCCTGATCAACGCTGATTGTTGCATCGCTCCACCATCCACCGTTGGCGGTCAGGCTAGCCCCCGGTTGCAGTGTGAGCGGGGTCTTACTGAAGTTGCTGTAGCCTGTCAGTTGTGCCTGCGTGGATTTCACCGTCACCTGACTGTTCTGCCCTTGGATGTCGCCGTTGAAGATCTCATTGATGGTCAGGGTGGATTGATCCTGTAGTGTGACACTTCCTTGGTAGCGACTCATATCGGCTAAATCTGTGGCGATGGAAGCCCCTCTTTGTGGGGTTACCTTTTTCCCGGTACCATCATTCAGGTCGATATATAGGTCTGGCGATCCTAGCCTTACCGTGGAGCGCGTGGCCTTAATGTCACCATTAAAGACGGCATTTCTGGCCAGCTCGAAGGTAGTGTTATTCAGTTGCAGTGAGTTAAGCCGGAAGGTTCGGGTTTCCCAGTCAGATTGATCGAAAGAGGTGGGTTGCGTCCGAACGGAGTTATCGCCCTGGTTCTTAAGCGTATCTGCAATACCCTTACTGTTGAAGGCATGGATAACGGGATGCCCCTGAAGGGTCAATCGCCCATTTGTGTGACGCCATTCGCCAGCGGGGGTATCGATGTTGCCGTCGAAGATAAGACCGCCATCGCTGTGGCTGGTATCGGTTTGTAGATTAATGTTCCCGGCAATATTGCCGTGATAAATCCGATCATCGATAGGACGACGTGATTTTACTAACTCAATCGCGTTCTCTTTATCATGGCCAACAAACTCCCAATCGTTGTTAGTGGTTTGATTGGTTGGGAAGTATCCATATCCTTTTTTCTTTTGGATGAAATAATCTACCGTATGTGAGTAGGGGTTATTGTAGATATATAATAATCCGGCTGCACCGCCAGAGCGTTTATTCGCATCCCATTCATTAATCGGAACATGGGTGTCCGTGTAGGGCGTCAGGCTAACCGTTGCTGCCTGCTTGCTACTATTAACGATGCTTGCACCATTATCGGCGGCGTTGAGGATACGAAAAGCAATATCGTTGCCATTGATATCGAGCCGTCCGCCACGGAAACCCCAACTGATCTTGTCGGGATTAATCTGATGGCTATCGCTAAGTACGACGGTAGGACGGCCACTCGCCAGGTTGATAGTGCTAAAGGCTTGCACCTGCCCATTCTCGTCGGGACGTTGGGCTAAGATCACCGTACCATCGCCAACCTTGAGTCCTCCCGGATTAACCCCATGCCCGGCAACACGCAAAACACCCTCACCAATCTTATGCAGGTTATCCCCTGATACGCCATTTACCTGCCAGGTGACTTCAGCGTTTTTGGCGATATTCAGGCCAGCTCCTGTCCAGGTCGCGTCATTTTCTGAGGAAACCGTGTAGTTGCCATTAAAAGTCAGCGCCCCGGCCCCCTGGTTAACCGAGTTTTCTAGTACGATGTGGCCAGCGTTACCTTGCAAGGTCAGGTTTTTGCCAGCATTAAGATCGTTGCCCTTTTGACCATGCATGATGTAACTCGCCTCGCCCTGGGCTAATGTCCCGGTTCCCTCTTCGGCATTGAATTTCCACCGTAAGGGGGAGATCCCTTGCTTGAACGTAATAGCCCCATCCTGATCATCTTGCATTACTTTGTCGGTAAAGTCGGTTTGGATCACCGCCCAGTTCGTTCCGCCTGAACTACCGGAGCTGAGTGTTCCCACCAGAACCCAGGCTTGCCGAGTTGTATCGTATGCGTAGAGAGGGGAGCCGCTATCACCACTAAGGCCACTTGAGGAGAGTGGGCCTTGTTCTGGGTTAAATGTATCTGTAGTGCGGCTGCTGATCATTTTACCGTTGTTATAAGACCAAGGAGACCCTACGGTGCCACCGGTTAAATAACCATATGCCCCGCTAATCCAGACCGTTTTCCCTGCCCTATCTTTGATCTGCTGTGAGCCTGAGCCTACCCGATAGAATACCGGAAAGCGTTCTTTGTCAGCATAAATGTTAGTTACCGTACCGGCATCCGTAACTAATGCAGGCGCAACCTCTGTCACCAGTTTGTTGAGCCGAGGCGCGTGAAAGTCTAACGAGGGATGGTTATTTCGGGTAACAAGATTGTAATTGTTTTGCCCGTTGCCAAAGCTCACACTTTGGTAGCCGCCGTTATGTTTAACGCTGACGATATATTGCGGTGATATCAATGCTGCAATACCAGACTGAAAGTTAGCACTGCTAAAATCCGGCATAGGGGCCTTATCCAGATATCCTACGATCGCGCCTTTTTTATCGTAAATCGTTATGTTAGTTGCATTCGCGGCGAACTTTCCCTTGTTTTCTGCAAAGTCCCGGAAGGTTTGATAAGCAATATCCTCTCTCACAACTGACGCCTGAGCAAAGCTAATTGTTCCCATCGTTATTGTTGCGAGGATTATCGCTAAGGCTGTGCGACTCATGCGTGAAGACTTCTTAACACGAGTCGCAAACTCGGGTACAGGAATCAGTGCATCCTGTTTTGCACTGTACTTCAGAGCATATATTTTATTCATAGAATATCCTTACACACTTTATTCGTATAATTATGCAATGGTGACCAGAGTGTCATTACTGACACTAAAAAATTAAACACAAGCATAAAGATTTGCAAGCAAATCATATTACCTATCATGATGACTGAGATGTAATAGATATCTTTCATCAATTCATGATGCAGTGATTATTGTGATATTTATCACTGCAATCTCGAGTTTTTAACTAAAAATTTTAGTGTTCATCACACATTATTCGTATTTAGATCGAAGTTCAAAAATCAAGAAGGAACGGGATAATGATTACTATTATGCTTCCAGTTTGATAACGGTATCGTTTTCGTTTGAGCTAGACAAAGACACTGAATTGGCTGGTCCGAATATAGCACTGATATGAGTGCCTCTGATCGACAGGTACTCACGATAGAGCATTTGATTTTGAAGGTAAGAACGGTTACTCGCGAAGCGCGGCTCCACCAGGGGGCTAGCATGGTCAAGCTAAGAGGGTACTTGAGATGATAATATCATATCTATCAAATAGATGAGCATCCCCCTCTATACAATAAAAAGCCCGCATCAGCGGGCTTCGTTATATCACTTCTTCCCCTCATAGCCATCAAAGTAAACTTTTGAAATCGTGTCAGTAAATAGTTTAGCTTCTTTCGCTGGGATAGGGTCATTGTCAGCATACTCTCTACCAGCGAATAGGCTGGTTTTCTTTAATGAGTTTAGAAACTCTACGCTTTGATAGTATTTAATTCGCTGCTTAGCCTCTTCTGGCGATATACCGGCTGCCTTATCCTTTGCTCCCATATCCCAAAATTGTTGGAAAAAGGGAATTAACATTTTTGTTGTATCTGTTTTATGAACATAAAAGTTTGGATCGAAACCATCATCAGAGGTATATACATAATGCCGAGTGTGACGTTCTACACTACTCTGGTGTGGTGTACAGGCGGTGAGTGTTATGGTTGAGAGTAATAACGTGAGGTACAGGGAGCGTGCATGTCCTTTCATTGACGGGGATCTCCAGAGGCTATGTTCTTAGTAACAGTGTTGAGATCTCTCTATAATAGCGCTTGTTAATCAGTTTTCAATATGATACACATTACCGTATATGTCTTGTTTATCATTCTTATGAATTTAATATTTTGATGTATATTTAAGCTGGAGTATTAATCTTTATTTTAAATTAATAACGTGAGCCGCATCACAAATAGATGAATTTATTTGCTATTGTGTAAACCATTAGCAAGTGGATACGTCATTAAATGTGTTGGAGTAACAAGCATATAACATAGATGTATCGTTGGTTTTTTACTTTCCCTTTTATGGATTGAAGACAAGAGCTATCCTACAACAATATGCAGAAGAAAAGCATATTTCATTTTAACCAAAATTAACATGGCGCTGGCAATGAGAACATTACTCTTTTTTTCATTCATGCTAATAGTATCGGGTTGTGTGCAAAAAACACCTGAGCCTTCAACGACAAATTGTTTACCATCAAATACTGTTACCGTTCATTATTATCACAACACTAAACCTAATATGAGCCAGTCCGAGTATATCGGGCAAATAAAGAATATTATTTCATCTAAGATGTATGGTGTATCAGCGTATAAAGGACAACGATGCAGGTTAAGGCTTAATGCACGAAATAAAATAGCCACAGTAGAACGCGGTGATTTAACGTTATGCATGGCCTTATTGTACACTATTTCATCCGCTGCATTCCCCACTGTACCAGACGGTATTCAGGAAAAAGATTCTAACGAGCTGAAGAACATTCCAATAGACGTTAATCTTTGATGCCGTGATAGAGACTCAAATTGACGATGGTACATCCAATTAGTAGAACATGTATTTTTCGATAAAGGCTCCGATAACCTTTTCATGAAGTTCTACAGAACGTGAGAAGCAGATACTTCTACGGGCCAGTCTTTTGATTCGGGTTCTCAGCGTCAGGTTGTTACGCTCAATGCGTTGGGTGAATATTTTTCCAGCCAGATGCTTATCCTTCGGCACCTCCCGGCCATAGCTGCCCCACTCGTCGCTGGTTATCATGCCGATGTTGAATGGCGTGAGCAGTGCCAGTAGCTCCCGACAGGTTTCATCGGTCCGGGGACAAAAAGTATAGGCCAGTACACCGCCCGTTTTGATGTTGTACGCGTACCAGAGCCAGTGCTGCCGGGCTTTGCTACCAACAAAGCGCCATTGCTCATCGAGTTCGCAGATAAGCGCCACATCAGCATGGGCGACGGGTGAAGACGTTATTCGCTTCGGCGCGAGTTTTTTAAAGCCCGGATGACGGTGTTAATGCCAATTTTCAATGTCCTGGCGGTATCGCGAACGCCGGTACCGTTGAAGGCCATTTTGGTATTCTGCTCTTTAACGCCCGGCTTACGGGCTTCATAAGCGTAAGTGAGCTGAAACACGCGGTGGCAGTCACGGCATCGAAATCTGTCATAGCCTTTAGGGTTCTGACCATGGCGGTAAACCTGAGCAGACTGACAACGGGGGCAATGAACGGGAAAGCTGGCCATGAGAGAACCTCAAAAGCCCCGCATTATACATCCGATTCAACCAATTAGAGGCATCACCGGTACCCGTTTTAATTTTGGATTACAATGGCAAAAGGTGGATGGCGGCAGATAAACAAAATAGTTAATTCTGCGAAAAACAAGGAAAAATGGAAGATTGGGGATGATGCTGGATGAAATAATGGTGCCGATAATAGGAGTCGAACCTACGACCTTCGCATTACGAATGCGCTGCTCTACCAACTGAGCTATATCGGCACTGAGGGAGTTGGGCGTGTTGCCCGAAGTGCGGGAGATACCATAGTGAAAAACCTAAGGAGCGTCAAGGGCTAGTAAAACGAATGGTCATTTCCTCGACAATACACCGTTCATGCTATGGGGCGAGATAGCGTCAACACCGTCACATTGCCCCACGCGATTTTGCTCTAGGCTGTCCCTGTTAGTCTCTACAACACGGCGACAAAGGAGCAAATGATGACACAGACAGGAACGACGAATCGGCGT
The DNA here is from genome assembly GCF_044540725.1 of Edwardsiella sp. A.80236. Lineage (NCBI taxonomy): Bacteria > Pseudomonadati > Pseudomonadota > Gammaproteobacteria > Enterobacterales > Hafniaceae > Edwardsiella > Edwardsiella sp. A.80236. Next base: position 269,402 of record NZ_JBIUCY010000002.1, on the reverse strand, counting down.
CTCGTGTTACGCCAACGGCCCTGTGGCATGCCGACGGAGCAGGACATCCAGTTACAACAGACGGCCATCCCGCAACCCGCCCAGGGGCAGCTGTTGCTGCGTACCCTCTACCTTTCTATCGACCCGTATATCCGAGGACGGATGAATGATGGCCCCTCCTATACTCCCGCCATGCAGCTGGGTGACGTGATGGTCGGTAGCACCCTCTCTCGGGTCGAGTGCTCACACCATCCCGACTATGAGGCTGGGGAGTGGGTGCTGGCGCAAAGTGGCTGGCAAGATTATGCCCTCTCCAATGGCGATGGCTTGCAGAAAGTCCCCGCAGGGATGGCACACCCCACCTGGCTACTCGGCGTGCTGGGGATGCCGGGATTCACCGGCTATATGGGGCTGACCGCCATCGGTGATCCACAGCCTGGTGAGACGGTGGTGGTCTCCGCCGCCAGCGGTGCGGTCGGCTCGGTCGTCGGCCAAGTGGCCCGTCTACGCGGTGCCCGAGCCGTCGGGATCGCGGGGGGCGCGGAGAAGTGTCGCTACGTGTGCGATACCCTCGGCCTGGAGGCCTGCATCGATCACCGTATGCCCGACTTCCCCGCCCAACTACGGGCGGCCTGCCCGAACGGGATCGACGTCTACTATGAGAACGTCGGCGGGGCGGTCTTCGATGCGGTGCTACCGTTACTCAACACCCGGGCACGCGTGCCGCTCTGTGGCCTAATCAGCCAATACAATAGCGTGGCGAACGATAGCCTCGACGATCGCCTCCCGCTGCTGATGAGCACCATCTTAAGAAAACGGCTGTTGATCCGGGGTTTTATCATTGGTCAAGATTTCGGCCAGCATTATGCGGCCTTCTATCAACAGATGAGCCAGTGGTTGGCTCAAGGCCAGATCCACTATCGGGAGGATGTCGTCGAGGGGTTAGAGCAGGCCGTTACCGCGTTACAGGCGCTGCTCTCGGGCAAAAACTTCGGCAAGCTGTTAGTCAAGGTGGCCGATTGAGTCGAGCCCACCCGCTGACAGACTGAGGTTAATGCAACGGCTCCCCCATATAGGGAGCCGTTGCAACGCGATCAGGCACGCACCAGATCGTCACCGTAGCCGATCCACTTATAGGTGGTCAACGCCTCTAGCCCCATTGGGCCACGCGCATGCAGCTTCTGCGTACTGACCGCCACCTCGGCTCCCAGACCAAACTGGCCGCCATCGGTGAAGCGGGTACTGGCGTTGACATATACCGCCGCCGAATCCACGCTATTAACAAAACGCTCGGCGGCACGCATATCACGCGTCAGGATGGCATCGGAGTGCTGTGTACCATGGATACGAATATGATCGATGGCTCCCTCCAGATCATCCACGACGACCACGCTGAGATCCAGCGACAGCCACTCGTCATCCAACGCCGCCGGATCTAACGGAACCACCGCCGCCGGGCCATCCTGGAGTAACGGTAGCGCGCGTGGGCAGGCATGCAGCGTGACGCCGGATAGCTGCATCTGGGCGCTGAGGCGCGGCATCAGCGTCGGTGCGATGGCGGCGTCGACCAGCAGCGTCTCCACGGTGTTACAGGTACTCGGGCGTTGCGTCTTGGCATTGGTGATGATCGTCAGCGCCGCCTCGATCGCCATACTCCGTTCGACATAGATATGGCAGACACCGATACCGCCGGTGATCACCGGGATGGTCGCCTGCTCACGGCACAGACGATGCAGGCCAGCCCCGCCACGCGGGATCAGCATGTCCACATAACGGTCCATACGCAGCAGCTCGTTGACCAGCGCCCGATCGGGACTCTCGATCACCTGCACCGCATCCTGGGGCAGATCCGCCAGGGCCAGCGCACGCCGGATCGCCGCCACCGTCGCCCGATTGGTGCGCCAGGTCTCTTTACCGCCGCGCAGGATCACCGCATTACCGGTCTTCAGGCACAGCGAGGCCACGTCGACAGTCACATTGGGCCGCGCCTCGTAGATCACCCCGACCACACCGAGCGGTACGCGGCGGCGCTGCAATTGCAAACCGCTGTCGAGCCGACGTCCATCGATGATCTCGCCGACCGGATCGTGCAAGCGGCACACCTGGCGGACATCATCGGCGATCGCCGCCAGACGCGCCTCGGTTAACAGCAGGCGATCCAGCATCGCGTCACTCAGCCCATCGGCGCGCGCCTGTGCCACATCCTCTTGGTTCGCCTCTAGGATCGCCGCGCTATCCTGTTGCAGACAGTCGGCAATCAGCGCCAAGGCTCGATTCTTCTCGGCGCTGCCCAACAGCGCCAACTGATAGGAGGCCCGTTTGGCGGCCTTCCCCATTTCTTCCAACATGATGGCTCCTTAACTGACGATCATGTCGTCACGGTGTACGGCGACCGGGCCATACTCATAACCGAGGATGGCGCTGATCTGCAACGAGTGATGTCCGGCGATCATGCGCAATGCGTCGCTGTTGTAGCGGGAGACGCCATGCGCCAAATCGCGCCCATCCAAGCCACGGATGCGCACCACCTCGCCACGGGAAAAGTCGCCGCTCACCTCGCGGATCCCCTTCGGTAGCAAGGAGCTGCCTCGGGTGACAATCGCCTCCAACGCCCCATCATCCACCACGATTTCGCCGGCGGGCGGGGCACCGAAGATCCAACGCTTACGGTTTTCCAGCGGGGTCTGCTCGGCATGAAAACGGGTACCCACGGAGACGCCGTCGATCACATCCCCGATCACTCCCGGCCGACTACCGGCAGCGATCACCACCTCGATCCCCGCTCGGCAGGCGACATCGGCGGCCTGAAGCTTGGTGGTCATGCCACCGGTGCCCAAACCCGATACGCTATCGCCCGCGATGCCACGCAAGGTGTCGTCGATCGCGCTCACTTCACGGATCAACTCGGCGGTCGGGTTATGGCGCGGATCGGCGGTAAACAACCCCGCCTGATCGGTCAGCAGCAGTAGTTTATTGGCGCCGGCCAAGATCGCCGCCAGCGCCGACAGATTATCGTTGTCGCCGACCTTAATCTCGGCGGTGGCGACGGCATCATTCTCATTGATCACCGGAATGATACGGTTATCCATCAATGCGTGCAGGGTGTCACGGGCGTTGAGGAAACGCTCGCGATCCTCCATATCGGCACGGGTCAGCAAGACCTGGCCAATGTGGATACCATAGATAGCAAACAGCTGTTGCCATAGCTGGATCAGGCTGCTCTGCCCCACCGCGGCCAGCAACTGCTTGGAGGCGATGGTGGCGGGCAAGTCTGGGTAACCCAAGTGCTCGCGCCCGGCGGCGATGGCCCCGGAGGTCACGATGACAATACGGTGTCCGGCGGCGTGCTGCTGGGCGCACTGACGGACCAGTTCTACGATATGGGCGCGGTTGAGGCGGCGGGAGCCACCGGTCAACACGCTAGTGCCCAGTTTTACCACCAGGGTTTGACTGCCACTCGTCATGTTCTATAACCGTTGTATTTTCACAGAAAAGGGGGGAACCGCGGTTCCCGGCACGCTGACCAGAGGGAGGCGGCCTGCAGCCATCACTCCCTCCCGCCTGCATTTTTATCAGGCATAGCGCATTATGCCAACAGGCGAAAGGGAAAGCATAGGCAAAACCGGGAAAAGGCCTCGCGTATGATCCAGGTCAGCGTTCGGCACGACTCAGACGCAGGGAGTCGTCATCGGCAGGATGCAGCGGCATCGAGAGGGAATCCAGCAAGCGTTGTAGATTGCCGTGGAAGGTGGTCAGCGTCTGCTGCAGGCGCGCATTCACCAGTTCATCCGCGATCGCCTGCGGTTGCCAGCAGCCGGCACGATCATACAACCCCAAGGCGTAACGATAATGAAAACGATCCTCGGTCACCTGCAGATCCAGCCACCAGCCCCAGAACTCGCGCTTTTCCGGATCGGGCTTCACGTTGACGCAGACGGCGAGACAATCGAAGAAGAAACGATCATCCGCGCACTGCTCGGCGCGGAGATATGGCCCCAGCGCCATGAATTTTTTGATCAAACGTCCTTTCGGGTAACCTTGAGGTAATGTCATCGGGCACGCTCCTTATTGCGGTTACCCTCTTTTAACAAAAAACGTAAATTAAGCAATGTAATTACGATGAGTGCTTATTTATCCATTCACAAATCTGACGTAGCGCACGATCGAATCCTTGGTACAGCGGCGAGGCGGCGACCGGTAACAAGGCGCCGTCACTCGACGAGTTAGCGATCAGTTGCGCTTCCTGCCGTGGGCTGAAGGGATCACGATCCCAGTAGGCCGCCAGCATGGGTGTCGGGCAGCGACGCCCAAGCAATCCCTGTGTTTTCAATGAATAACAGCGAAGCTCCGTCAGTAATGCGGCATCGGATACCGAGGCCATCCCTAATCGGCTGGCGAGTACGTCGATATACATCGGTGGCACGCGTTGATGCAGGTTGGCATCGCACAACAGATGGTGAACCACCGGCCCCAGACAGGCCACGGCGCGCAGGCGGCGCGGCTCCAGATAGGCCAACCGCACCGCGACATTGGCGCCGAAACGGAAGCCCAACGCCGAGATCCGTGTGCTATCGACCCAGGGGAGATCGACCATCTGTTGTAATACCGCCTGATGCAGGCGGCTGGAGTCTTGCGTCAGGGTGTAATGAGACGACAAGCCGACCGAAGGCATATCGATGGTCAACATCGCCATCCCCGCCGGGGCCAGGTAGTCACGGAACAGGCGATGACTATCGCTCTGCAACATATCCAAGCCGCCGCACAGTAATACCGTCGGATACGGCCCACCTTCGGCATCCGGCAGATGCAGGAAACCGGTGATCTGCTTACCATCGGGAATACGGAAAGTCAGTTCGCGCAACTCGAAGCTCTGCAAGCGCGCCGCCTCGGCATAGGCCCGATTCGCCAGTGCCTCGGCCTGCTCAGCCAGATCGTCGCCCTTCAGATGTGGATAGGCGGCGATGCTGTATAGGTTGGCGGCCTGTAACCACATATCACCCGCGCGCGCCGCCACGCTCTCCTGCTGGGCACGCTGCTGCCAGGTCATCGCCTGATGAGACCACTCATAGATCCAGTTACCACTGCGATAGCCCACCACCGTATCCAGCAGTCGCTCGTCGCTACGCTCGGCGTCACTGGCGGCGATGCGCGCCAAGACCATCTCGACTTCCAGCGGGTCGGCGCCACGCCAAGCCCACATCACCCGATTGATGATGCGATACCAGTTTGCCTGCGAGCGGCCATCGAGGGCGTTATTGATGCCTGGGCCCCCCTCGCTGCTGGCGCGATTGACCAACGTGGAGGTCTCCCGATGTTTAAAACGCGGTTTAAATAGAGTCTCAGACAGATTTGCGCGGGTTTGATTGATTTCGCTCATAACGGAACGGCGGCCTCCCTATACTCCTTCGTCGCCTCGCGACACGGATCGTCCATATTCAGGATAGACGATACGACATAGCGGCTATCATGCCCGACAAGATGGGAGATTGGCAACGCAGGGATGGTGGGCTACTGAGCGGGAGAAACAACAACGCCCAGCAATACGCCGGGCGTTATCTAAGGGAGGGCGGAATTAACGGCCGCTCAGCGGCTCGACGAAGCTCACCGCCATATCCCACGGCTGCTCGATCCAGGTGTCCTGCGGGATGTCGACCACATAGTCGTCCACCAGCGGGCGCCCGGCCGGTTTAGCGAAAATCGTGACGAAGTGAGCCTTGGGATACATGTCGCGAATCGCCTTCGCGGTGCCGCCGGTATCGACCAGATCGTCCACGACGATGAAGCCTTCGCCATCACCCTCGGCGCATTTCAACACCTTGAGCTCACGCTGGTTGTCGTGGTCATAGCTGGAGATGCAGACAGTATCGACATGGCGGATGCCCAGTTCACGCGCCAACAGCGCGGCTGGCACCAGACCGCCGCGGCTGACGGCGATGATCCCGGTCCAGCGTTCGGCAGGCAACAGGCGGGCAGCCAATTTACGCGCATGCATCTGCAGCACGTCCCAGGTCACAACGTATTTTTCGCTCATAAAACATATCCCAGCCAATGATAACAAAGTGTTAAATGGCTTATAAATTAGTCGGGGGGAAAAAAGGTTGCGCGAGATTATAGTGAGGAGCCACGATAAAAACCAGCACTATGACGCTAAACCGCCGCCGCGCTCGCGCTATTCCTCCCTTTATCCGCTCCCTTCGGGTGCTAATTAATGCCAAAGTCTGCCCCCCTGGCGCTATATGGTGGTATTCTCTGGCAATCGGGCTGTGCCGCGCACCTTATTCTGCGGCCAGCGGCGGTGCGTAAGCGGTTGCGGTTACGCCCGCGTTTGATTCGCCTGACACCCACTGGGCATGCGCCCTCACAGCACAACCGTTTATCAGGGGACTTACTATGTCTGAACTGTCTCAACTGTCGCCACAGCCGCTGTGGCAGATTTTTGCCAACATCTGCGCCATTCCGCACCCCTCTTATCATGAAGAGGCTCTGGCGGCACACATCATGGCCTGGGCGCAAGAGAAAGGGATCCATGCCGAGCGCGACGCCGTCGGCAATATTCTGCTGCGTAAACCGGCCAGCCGCGGCATGGAGAAGCGTATCCCCGTCGTGTTGCAGGCGCATCTGGACATGGTGCCGCAGAAGAACAACGACACCCAGCATGACTTCACCAAGGATCCGATCCAGGCATATATCGACGGCGATTGGGTCAAGGCCCGTGGCACCACACTCGGCTCCGATAATGGTATTGGCATGGCCTCCGCCTTGGCGGTACTGGCCGATGATAGCGTGATGCACGGCCCGTTAGAGGTGCTGCTGACCATGACCGAAGAGGTCGGGATGGATGGCGCCTTCGGTCTGCAGGCCGGTTGGTTACAGGGCGAGATCCTGATCAACACCGACTCCGAAGAAGAAGGCGAAGTCTACATGGGCTGCGCCGGCGGCATCGACGTCATCACCACCCTGGCCTTACAGCGTGAGACGCTACCGGCGGGGATGAGCGTGGTTCGCCTGAGCATCAAGGGATTGAAGGGCGGCCACTCCGGCGGCGATATCCACCTGGGGCTGGGCAACGCCAACAAACTGCTGGGCCGCTTCCTGGCCGGTCATGCCGACGAGCTGGGCCTGCGCGTCCTGGACATCAACGGCGGTACCCTACGTAACGCTATCCCGCGCGAAGCCTTCGCGACCCTGGCGCTGCCAGCGGCTAACCTCGATCGCCTGCAGACGCTAGCCCAGCATTTCCAAGCGATCATGCAGGGTGAACTGAGCGCCGTGGAGAAAAGCCCACGCGTCACGATCGAGAATGTCGAGAGTGCCCTGCAACCGCTGGATGCGGCCAGCCAGGCACGTTTCATCGCCCTGCTCAACGGCACGCCGAACGGGGTGATCCGCATGAGCGACGAGGTGAAAGGCGTGGTCGAAACCTCCCTCAACCTCGGGGTCGTCACCACGGCGGAGAATGAGGCACAGATCATCTGCCTGATCCGTTCACTCAACGAGAGTGGCAAAGACGCCGTCGTCAGCCAGCTGACCTCTCTGGGGATCTTGGCCGGTGCCCGCGTCGAGGCCAAAGGCAGCTACCCAGGGTGGGAGCCGGATGCCAACTCACCGGTGATGCACCTGGTGCGCGATACCTATCAGAAGCTGTTCGGCACCCTGCCGAATATCATGGTGATCCATGCCGGTCTGGAGTGTGGTCTGTTTAAGAAACCCTATCCGTTGATGGATATGGTCTCCATCGGGCCGACCATCACCGGGCCGCACTCACCGGATGAGCAGGTGAATATCCCGAGCGTCGGCCGTTACTGGCAGTTGCTGACCGCCCTGCTGAAAGCCATCCCGGAAAAAGCCTAACACCCGTCGGGCGGCAAAGCCGCCCCATCGCCAGCGGCGCCTTTAGCGCGCCCTGGCGGGCGCATTGCCCACGCCGTCATCTCATCGAGCTGGCGGCGTATCATTTTCTGGCTGTACCCAGTGTAAACGCGCGGTCGGGAAGCCGAGTCGCGCGGCCAAGTCGACATACGCCTGGCGCACCGCCAGCGGCATCGTAGGCGTGCGCGACAATAGCCACAGATAGTCACGATCCTGTCCACACACCAAGGCATAGCGGTACGCCGCATCCAAGGCGATCACGTTATAGCCACCATAGAATGGCCCGAAGAACGATACCTTTAATGCGGCCCGCGTCGGCGAGCCCGTAAAGTCAGCGCGTCCCTCGCTCTGGCGCCAACGCCCACGGCGCGCATCGTAGCCGCGATTGACCACCCGGACCGCACCATCACTGCGCAGGCTATAGTCGGCGCTCACCTGCGTTAAACCGCGTTCGAAACGGTTATCCAAACGGGCCACCTCATACCACCTCCCCAGATAACGCGCGAGGTCGAACCCCTGTAACGGCGCCACGCCGCGCGGCGGTGTGGGTGAACGACAGCCAGCCACCAGCAATGCCAGAGTGGCGACCGCCAATACAGGCCACGCTTTCATCGGCTCTCTCCTCCTCCCGCGAGTGATGATCTCAGTGTAGCCCGCTTTGCGGCAGTGCAAAAAAAGAGGCCGCAACCTTACGCGCTGCGGCCTCCTCTCAACCAACCTCTGTCGCGACCGCTAACGTCGCACTGCCATACTCAGTAGAACAGGCCGATCAACGCCGTATGGAAGATAAAGCCGGCGATCAGCGGCACCGAGGTACGCCGCACCACATCGAAGGGGGAGAGTTTGGCGCCGCTCGAGACGGCGATCACCACCCCCGACACCGGCGACAGCGCCCGCCCCATATGGGAGGCCTGCTGCATCGGCAGGATCATCGCCACCGCATTGGCCCCCATGCTGCTGGCGATCTGCGGGATCAACTCGACGAACGCCAGGAAGGGCGCATTACCCGACCCCATGATGATCGCCGCGGCAAAGGTCACCAGGGCGAAGACGATCGCCATGGCGAAGGGCGGCAACCCGACATGTTCGGCGAAGAGTATCACCTGATCGATGGCGCCGATCACCTTGATGCCGTGGGCAAAGACCCCCGCCGCGACCAACAGGCCAACCACGCCGGTGAAGGCTTGCCCCATGCCCTTCAAGAAATGGCTGAAACCGTCACATACCGCCTTAAAGTCACGCAGACGCAACCACTCAATCGCCATACACAGGGCCATGGCGATCATCACGATCGTGACGATGTTCAGGTTGATGCCGCTGACGAAGAGCTTGGAGGAGCCGACCGCCATCAGGATGGGCAGCATCGGCAACAGGGCATAAAAGGCCGGAGAGCGAGCGGGCGCATCGTCTTGCAGCTGGGTCGCCGCCTGCGGCAGCGTACCGGCGCGGCGATCACAATGGCGCTGCCAGAAGACATGGCAGATCCCCACCACCAGAACCGTCGCCAAGGCGGCGGGCCCCTGGTGATACAGCACATACTCCACCACATCCATCTCGACGGCCTTGGCACCACGAATGGCGTCGATCGCCGTTGGGGTATAGGCGACGCCGAGCGAGGTGGCGATCACCCCGGCCGCCGAGGCGGCGGAGAGCCCCAACCCCAGCATGATGGGGAACATGGTGCCCATCAGCAATACCGCCAGCCCGGTGGCCGAGGGAATGGCCAGTTGCAGCAAGCTCGCCAACAGGTAGGAGAAGAACAGCAGCGTATAGGGAGACTGGAGGCGGCGCAGAGGACGCGTCACCACCCGTACCACCGACTCATTGGCGCCGATATGATCCATATAGTGGGCAAAGCCCATCAGCGCCATGATCATCAAGCCCAGATCGGCGGCGCGAGTGCTAAACAGATCACGCACCACCTCGAAAGGATCGAGCGCGCCGATCCCCGTGGTGGCGACGCCCTTGGGCAACACATTGCCCCACCCCGCCAACTGCGTACAGAACATCAACAGCAGGCCAGCCACCAACAGCACCGGCTCGGCCTTATAGCCGCGTAGGATCAGGCGGGCCACCACCACGATCACCAGCAGCGCGATAATCACCTGGATCATGCCTGCTCCTCGGCGGTGAAGTGGGCATGCGTCTCGGCAATCACCGCCACCACCACCTCGCTAGCCGCCCGTAGCGATTTCACCGGCAGGTACTCATAGATGGAGTGGAAGTTATGCGCCCCGGTAAATAGATTGGGGCAGGGTAATCCTTTCTGTGACAAGACGGCACCGTCATAGCCGCCACGCATCGGTACCGGACGCGGCGTGATGCCGCAGCGCTGATAGGCACGTAACGCGATCTCGACCGGGAAAGCCGCCTCCCCTTGCAGGCTGTTGGCGACGTTGGCATAACGATCGGAGAGACGGGCATCGACACTCCCCTCGCCCCATAGCGCCGCACAGCTATCCGCCAGTTGGCGAATGAACGCCATCCGCTGGCGATAGCCTGCCTCGGTAAAATCGCGGATATCCAGCTTCAACACGGTGCGCGCACTATTGCCGGCTAACTGCTTCACCCAATAGTATCCTTCGCGACCCTCGGTATACTCCGGCGCCTCACCCGGCGGCAGCATGGCAATAAACTTGTGCGCCATCAGCAGCGAGTTCTTCAACTTACCCTTGGCGGACATCGGGTGCGCCGACGCGCCGGTGAACACCACCTCCACGTCGCCGGCATTCCAGTTTTCACACACCAGCTCACCAATACCACAACAATCCAGGGTGTAAGCAAAGTCGGCAGCGAACGACTCGGTATCGAAAGCCTTGGCGCCACGTAGCCCCTGCTCCTCATCCGGTACGAAGCCGATCTTGACCGGGCCGTGGGCAATCTGCGGATTAGCCTGCAAGAATTGCAAGGCGTTCATGATGGCGGCGATGGCCGCTTTGTCATCCGCCCCCAACAGGCTGGTGCCGTCGGTCACGATCAGCTCATCGCCGATGTAATCAGCCAGCTCGGGGAACTCGCTCTGACGCAGGTAGATCTGCCGCTCGGCGTTCAGGCACAGATCGCCGCCATGATAAGGCAGGACTTGGGCATGGGTATCGGCGCTCTGTTCGGCGCTGGTGTCCAAATGGGCGAAGAACGCCACCGTCGGCAACGACGCGGTACAGTTCGCCGGCAAGGTGGCGGTGACGATGGCGTTCTCCCTCACCACCACCTCCTCCAGACCGAGCGTACGCAACTCGTCCCCCAAGCGTTGCGCCAGACGCAATTGTCCCGGCGAGGAGGGCATGATGCCCTGCGCACCCTTGTCACGATCGGTGGTGGTATTAATTTGGGTGTAACTAATAAAACGATCAATAATATCCATTACTTATACTCCTTGAATGCCAACGCCGGGAATTATAAAAGTAATGGTCTCGTAAAAGTTTGAAGCGACAGCAAGAACGGTAAGAAAAACGCCAGTGGGGAGGCGGAGGGATAAGGGGGTGGGGACTCACGCGATAAGCCTGCAACTATCCGCAACGCGATAATGAGTTAACGAGATAGAGAGAAGTGTGCGCTAGAGCGGCTAGAGGATGTCCAGTGTGAGCTGTTTCTGCCGTTGCGGATCGGGCAGCATCACATGCAATCCCACCAGACGAACCCCGCGTCCGGCACGGCGCGTCTCCCAGACCTGGCGCGCCACCGCGAACAGATCGTCCCGATCGAGATAAGGGTAGGCGTGCTCCTGCGTCGTCAATTGAAAGTCGGCAAACTTGAGTTTGACCCCCTGCCGGGCAATGCGCAGATCCGGTTGGACGCGAGCCAAACGCCGCTCCAACTCGGGATACAGCTGCGCTAACAGTTGCTGGCAGGCCGCCCAATCACTGATGTCCTGCGCCAGGGTCTTTTCTACGCCAACCGATTTACGCTGCCGAGTGGGATTGACCTCGCGTTCATCCCGGGCGTGACTCCGCTCCCACAGTACACGGCCAAATTTACCGAAACGACGCAGCAAGGTGGCAAGATCGTAGGCGCGCACGTCGGCACAGCGGTGTAATCCCAGTTCGGCCAAGCGGGCCGCCGTCACCCTCCCCACGCCGGGGATCTTCGCCAACGGCAACGCCTGAACAAACGCATCGACCTGCTCGGGCGGAATCACATACTGGCCGTTGGGTTTATTGATATCCGAGGCGATCTTAGCCAGAAATTTCAGCGGCGCCACGCCGGCGGAGGCGGTCAAGTGTAACTCGTTGGCGATATCGGCGCGGATCTGCTGCGCGATACGCGTCGCCGAGCCCTGTAACAAGGGACAGTCACTGACATCGAGGTAGGCCTCATCCAGCGATAGCGGCTCGACCAAGGCGCTATAGCGGCGGAAAATCTGCTGGATCTCCCCCGACACAGCCTTATAAACCGCCATACGCCCCGGACGCAACGTCAGATGAGGACACAACTTCAACGCCTGCGCCGTCGGCATCGCACTACGCACGCCATAGCGCCGTGCGGCATAGTTCGCGGTGCTAATGACCCCACGCCGCTCGCCGCTGCCGCCGATCGCCAACGGGACCTCGCGCAGCGCCGGAAAATCGCGCATCTCGACCGCGGCGAAGAAACAATCCATATCGATATGAATGATCTTACGCATCTGATCGCCCCACCCTCAATCAATAACTGTATAAATATACAGCATTGTGTATTATTATTCAACCCGCCACGTTTTATCATCACGCTAATAAACTATAACCAAATAGATAGCTTCCCGCACGGTCGTAAATAATAATAAGAGTAAACTTTAATTATGATGTAATTTTAACCAAGAAATATTTATCGATGGGTAATTCACCATGCGGATATTATCAATCATGATAACCAACCATTTCACAATGTTTCATCCTTCTGCCACTCTGTGTCATTAGAAATTAGCAAACAAAATCGATTAAATAATCAGGCATAGCATTTGCATTCTCATCATCTAGCGCCATTATTGAGATTCCCATCACACAACCATCACGGCCTATCATTATTTTATTTGTAATATGAAACTATCGGCCTCGATTACAGCATAATCAGCTCTTTGTGATGGTTACACTATTTATTTTCAACTGACTTATTTTGTGGTGCTAGAATTAAACACGTTAGCTCGCCGGGTATGAATAATTAAGCAGATACCTCGCCAGCAGTTTTGTTAGCTGTTTAACTACAGCGAGGGGACAGCTTCCCCAAAATATAGAGTCACTATATGTAATATAGCTTTTAGTTACCTATCCGTGGTCGTTCTCCTTTTCCCAACGCAGCTAGCGCTGAGAGATGGGTTTGCGGCTTATCACACTTGTGATAAAGACCATATCAAGGACATCCAAATGAAAGCGAATAACGGTAATAGCAACAAACAGTGGGCCAAATATCGCGAAGAAATGTGCTCTGCATTTCCCTCTGCATTCAGTGACGATAATGATCCTTTATCCAAGTCTATAGCCAAAGCCATTGAACATCTGAATAAGCTGCGTCCTAACGATGGTGGCCCAGCTTATCTCGGCCAAAATCCGGCTTTGACTATTGATTTCGATAAAGTTAAAGATATTGAAATGGCGGATAAAATGAGCAGCAGCGATCAGGTCATCGCACAAACCAGCGCGCTGTTCGAAGGGCTCCCTAACTGGGGCCATCCGCTGACCATGTGTAACGTGATCCCGCAGGCCAACACCGCCTCTATTATCGCGGCTATCATGTCAGAGATTTTCTCCCCCAATATCTTAGAAGGGGAATATTCCTGGAACGTGCACCGCGCCGAACTGGAAAGTGCGGGGATGCTGGCCAACTTGGTCGGTTGGGATGCTAAACATTCAGGCTGTGTCTACACCTATGGGGGTTCAGGCTGCTGGACCTATCATGTAAAATACGCATTGACCCGTGTGTTGCCTAACTCCCGTCACAGCGGTATCCGTACCGATGCCAAAGTACTGTGCTCACAGCAGGCGCACTACACCATGCTAAACAGCACCGACTGGATGGGGTTGGGGATGGATAACATCATCCGCATCAAGACCGATCCCGACACCAACGCCATGGATCTGCAAGATTTGGAAGCGGTGCTGAAATCATTGCAAGCCAAGAAAATCCCAGTCGCCTCCGTGGTATGTACCATGGGGACCACCGATGCCAACGCCTTTGACCCGGTCGCCGGGGTACGTAAACTGCTGGATCAATATCCGAACGCCTCCCCTTACGGTAAAGCGCTGTTGTACTGCGATGCCGTCACCAGTTGGTCATGGTTGGCCTTTAGAAAATATGACTTTGCCAAGAACCCGCTGCAATTCACCGAGGCACTGTTACCGTTCATCGAAGCCAACTGCCACGCACTGGAAGCGATGAAGTATGCCGATGCCATTGGCTTCGACTTCCATAAAGCCGGCTTTACGCCTTACGCCAGCAGCTGCTTCACCTATCGTAACGCCGAAGAGTTCGAAAGCATTCTGAAACGTCCGGGCTCCGCTTACCTGCAACCGCGTTCTCCGTACAACCCCCTGGACTACACGCTGGAAGTCTCTCGTGCCGCAACCGGCGCCTTGGCTGGTTGGGCGACGATGAAGTACTTCGGCTATGAAGGCTTCCAAGCCATCATGGGCGGTATCCTGGAAAACCAATATTATTTGCGTAACCTACTGCATGAAAATGCGGATACCGTTTGTGTCAACCCGGATGATTACAGCCTGGTCACCCTGTTCCGTATTTATCCGGAAGGCGTCATGGCACATCAACAATATCAACATGAGCTGACTGATCCGGCTTATAAATCCCAATTAGTGGCCAATAACAAATTGACCATGGATGTGGGTAACAAACTGTATGAGTGGTTCCGTAGCGGTAAGAAAATTAACGGGCAATATACTCCGTACATGAGCTTCAGCACCGGCTTCCGCGTCACCGAATATAATCGTGACGCCAGTGACCCAGAGGCCATGGTATTCGCGCTGAAGGTTTACCCGATGAACGTTCATTTAACACATGAAATTATGCAGCATGTGATTGACTGTGTTACCGCTGCTCGTAATGAGGTACTCGGCGCTAAATAATTAGCCGCTATGCCGTAATTAAGATGTACCCATGCATAGGCCGGGTTAGCCCGGCCTTTATGCCTCTATATTTCGCATAGCTGACTTAGAGCCTATCCCAGTAGGCATGTATTGTTGCAGCCAGTTTGGATACGGACAGCGCGGAACAACCGAAGCGTACACGCAATACGTGAGGATTATTCGCTTCGCTCCCCCTTCGGGCCGCCCTGAAGGGCGTGCAAAACTTGGTTAAGTTTTGTGTGAGCACTGCCCAGGGCCAACATGGCAAATAAAATAGCCTAATGGGATAGGCTCTTATGAGATACGCCTAAAACACGTTATATCAAGGAGCAATTATGGCCTCCACATCGGACTCTACGGCGCAAGGGAAACCTTCCGCCAAGCTCAGCATTGTGACGCTGGCAATCATGAATATTACCACGGTGGTCAGTTTACGTGGTCTGCCGTCCGAAGCTGAATATGGTATCACCTCCGCCTTCTATTATTTGTTCGCCGCCGTCTTCTTCTTAATTCCCGTTTCCTTGGTCGCCGCCGAATTAGCAACGGGTTGGCCACAAAAAGGGGGGGTATTCCGCTGGATTGGTCAGGCCTTCGGCCATCGCTGGGGGTTTGTCGCCATCTATCTCCAGTGGGTCGCTACCACGATCTGGTTCCCGACCGTACTGATTTTCGCCGCCGTCTCGCTGGCCTTTATCGGCCCTCATCCCGACGTCGACTCTCATTTGGCAGCGAATCGCTTGTACACCGTCGTGATTCTACTGCTCGTCTACTGGATCGCCACACTGGTCGCCCTACGCGGGATCCGCTCATCCGCCAAGCTGGCTACGCTGGGCGGTCTGATCGGGACCATCATCCCGGCCGGGATCTTGATGATCCTCACGCTGGTATATGTGATGACCGGCAACCCGGTTCATTTTGTCGCCCGTGCCGCCGACTTCTTCCCTGACTTGACCAACCTGAACAATCTGGTGTTAGCCTCCAGTATCTTCCTGTTCTTCGGTGGGATGGAGATCAACGCGGTCCACGTGGTCGAAGTCGATAACCCGTCACACAACTATCCGCTGGCCATCATCAGCGCCGCCGTCGCCACCGTCGTTATCTTTGTCTTCGGCACCCTGTGTATCGCCACCCTGATCCCGAAAGAACAGATCAACCTGGTACAAAGTCTACTCATCGCTTACAACGCGCTATTTGACCACTTCGGGTTGCACTGGCTGGGCGAGGTACTGGCCGCGATGCTGGCCTTCGGGGTGCTAGGTCAGATCACCGCCATCGTCGCGGGCCCGTCTACCGGTCTGCTGCAGGTTGGCCGCTCCGGCTATCTGCCGCCCTTTTTACAGAAGACCAACCGCCACGGCGTCCAGCAGCACATTCTGATCTTCCAGGGCATCGTGGTCAGCATCATCTCCGTTCTGCTGGTGGTGCTGCCCTCGGTGCAATCGGCCTACCAGATCCTGGGACAGCTCGCGACCATCCTCTATCTGCTGATGTACATAATGATGTTCGCCGCTGCCATCTATCTACGTTATAAAGAGCCGAATACGCCGCGTCCGTATCGCGTCCCTGGTGGACGGATCGGGATATGGATCATCGCTGGCGCCGGTTTCGTCGGCTCTCTCGTAGCCTTTTTCCTGAGCTTTATCCCTCCGGATCAGATCCCAGTCGGCAACCCGAGCAGCTACATCCTGATCCTGGTCGTCGGCTCCATCTGCTTCTTCATCATTCCGCTGATTATTTACGCCTGCCGTAAGCCCTCTTGGCAACCGGCTAATAGCGATCAGCAATAACCGCAAGCCCTGGGCCGCCTCGCGCGGCCCATTAGCGTGAGAACCTTATCATGACTTCGCAATCGAGCAGTAAATCTGCACTGGCGGCGGTCACGCTGGGAGCCGGCACCTTCGCCATGATGAACATCACCACCGTGGTCAGCCTGCGTGGCCTGGCGGCCGAAGCCGAGTATGGCCTGGCGGCGGTGTTCTTCTACCTGTTCGCCGCTCTATGCTTCCTGGTGCCGGTTTCGCTATGCGCCGCCGAACTCGCCACCGGCTGGCCCCAGAAGGGGGGCGTCTTCCGTTGGATTGGCCAAGCCTTTGGCGACCGCCTCGGCCTGCTCGCCATCTTTCTGCAGTGGCTGGCAACCACCATCTGCTTCCCGACCATGCTTATCTTCACCGCCGTCGCGCTGGCCTATGCCTTGCCCCTTCCCGGTGCCGACGCTCACCTCGCCTCCAATGCCCTGTATACCTTAGTCATCGTACTCCTCGTCTACTGGCTGGCGACCTGGATTAACCTGCATGGGGTGAAATCGGCCTCGCGCATCAGCGCCATCGCCGGGATGATCGGCACCCTGATCCCGGCCGCCATCCTCATCGGCTGCGGTATCGCCTACATCGCGTTGGGTAACCCGATCCACTTTACCCTCGGTTGGCATGCCCTGTTTCCCGATATCACCAATCTGCACAATCTGGTGCTCGCCGCCAGCGTCTTCCTGTTCTACTCGGGGATGGAGATCAACGCCGTCCACGTACGTGAACTGAAGAACGCGTCGCGCAACTATCCTTTGGCCATCGGGATCAGTGCGCTGATGACCGTGGTAGTGCTGGTCCTCGGTACCCTGACCATCAGCGCATTGATCCCGGCCGATCGCATCAACCTGGTGCAAAGCCTGTTAGTCGCCTATAACCTGTTATTTAGCTCGTTAGGGGTGCCTTGGCTCGGCCATGTGGTGGCGCTGATGGTCGCCATCGGGGTATTAGGACAGGTGACAGTGATCGTCGCAGGCCCTTCACGCGGCCTGTTTGAGGTGGGACGAGAAGGGTATCTACCGACCTGGCTACAAGAGGCCAATCATAACGGAGTACAACGCAATATCCTGCTGTTACAAGGGGCCATCGTCACCCTGATGGCAATTATGCTGGTCTGCCTCCCCTCCGTGCAGGCCGCCTTTCAGATCCTCGGCCAACTGGCCGCCATTCTCTATCTGTTGATGTATATCCTGATGTTTGCTGCGGTGATCACCCTGCGCTATACCCAGCCCGAGACGCCTCGACCTTACCGCATCCCCGGTGGGCGCATCGGTGTCTGGCTGGTGGCAGGCGTCGGTCTCGCCGCCGCATTATTGGCCTTCGTATTGAGCTTTATTCCGCCGGATCAAATCCCGGTCGGCTCACCGGCGCTCTATGTCCTGCTCCTGTTGGCGGGGACGGTTGGCTTCGTCGCGCTGCCGCTGCTGTTACATGCCTACAGCCAGCGTCATACGGCGCAGCATCCACAGCCGCATGGCGGCGTCTAACGAGATAGCGCATCACCAGCCTGGCGCGTCAGCTCCAGGCCGGTGTCAGCCTCGGCTATCGGGCCTCCCACTTACGGTTGCACGGCGGCCAGATAGTGGGCGAATGCCGTCGAGGTGCGCTCCTCGAAGCCATGTTCACCCTTAACGATCATATACACCGGGATATTCATCCGGTTAGCCAGCGCCAAGGCGCGATCGGGCCCCATGACGAACAACCCAGTGGAGAGTCCGTCGGCGGTCATACAGGTCGGCGCCAACACGGTAATCGAGGCGAGACGGTGCGTGACCGGGCGGCCAGTCTGCGGATCGATCTCGTGCGAGAAGCGTTGCCCATCCTGCTCAAAATAGTTGCGATAATCGCCGGAGGTCGCCACCGCCATCGCGCCCGGCTCGATGATCGCCTGTACCCGCTGCTGCGCGCCGGTAGAGGGTTTTTCGATCGCGATACGCCAAGGGCTCTTCTCGCCATTATGCCCCAGGGTTCGGACCTCACCACCGATATCGACCATATAGTTATCGATGTGCAACGACTGCAGATAGTCGGCCACCACATCGACGCCATACCCCTTGGCGATTGCCGAAAGATCGACATACAACTCAGGAATATCCTTGACCAGCGCATTGCCTTGTAGCGATAAGTGCTGGATCCCCACCCAGGCACGTCGCTGCGCGATCTGCGAAGGCGACGGCTCACGATCGGGGCGCCCCTCCGGACCGAAGCCCCACAGGTTCACCAGTGGCCCGACGGTCACGTCTAACGCACCATCGGTCAATTTATTGATACGCAGTGCCTCGTTCACCACCCGAGCGGTATCTGATGAGACGGGAAAGGGAGTGTTCACCCGCCGACTCTGGTTAAAGCGGCTCAGCTCTGAACCGGGGCGATAGGTGGACATCTGATCGTTTACCCGTTCGAGCAGGCGATCGATCTCCGCCTGAACCTGAGCCGCTGCCGGTGTCCCCTCAGCCGGTAGGTATTTGACCGCATAGTAGGTCCCCATGGTTTTGCCGGCGAGATCGACCTGCGTCGGGCCGCAGCCACTCAACAACAGGATCGTCGCCAGCAGCGTCAGAAGGCGGGCCAGGGTGCCCCGCCCAGAGAGAAGGAGTGTCATCATGCTTTATGCCTATTCTCGCGGAGCGATCCTGCTGGATGCCCCATCGCTTACGCTAAAGGCGCCTATTATGGAGGTCCGATCCTCCGCCGTCCAATCATGCCAAATAGTTATAAACCGACGCCATCATCCCCACCTTGCATAATAAAAAAGGGCCTCGTGTGCGCCGCCGGAAATTTCCGCTATAGCGGGCGAAAAAAACGCTCACTCTCGCCGGTGGCTCTGGATTACACTGTGCGCACTTTAGGGTGGGTCAATCGACATTATCCGAAAAACGTCGTGCTATTACTTCTTTGACAGGGTTCTACATGAGTAAGATAGTTGCCTTGCTGGCGATATGCCTGGCATTGCCGTTGGCTGCGTGCAAATCGTCCGCCAGCGAGTCCGGTTCCGTGCCGCGTAGCGGCGTTAATAGCCTGCTAGGATCGCCGGTCTATATTCAAATCTTCAAGGAAGAGCGCCAACTGGAGCTGTACGCGAAAGTGCAGAATGGCTATCAGCTGGTGAAGCGCTTCCCCATCTGTAAGTTTTCCGGGGGACTCGGTCCGAAACGTACCGAAGGCGATTTTAAGAGCCCCGAAGGCTTCTACCAAATCGACGCCCGCCATCTCAAACCCGATAGCCGCTATTACCAGGCGATCAACATCGGCTACCCGAACCCCTACGATCAGGCGCACGGTTATTCCGGAAAATACCTGATGATCCATGGTGACTGCGTCTCGGTCGGCTGCTACGCCATGACCAACGCCGGGATCTCGGAGATCTACCGTTACGTGCAGAGCGCCTTCCGCAACGGCCAGATGCTGGTAGACATCAATATCTACCCCTTCCATATGACCGAGCGGAATATGCAACGCCACCGGAACTCTAGCTATATTAACTTCTGGCGCGAATTACAGCCGGGTTATCAATACTTTGCTCAGCACGCACTGCCGCCACAGGTCAACGTGCAGGATGGCCGCTACGTGGTTAACGCCCCCCTGCCTGCTGGCAGCGCGCCCTCACGCCTGGCGTTCGCCCAGGCAGAATAGCGCAAACTCACCCGGCGCAATGCGCTGCCAAGACTCATCGCAGGTCAGCGGCTGAGTCGCGATCACCGAGACGACGTCATCCGGCGTTGTCTCGGCCTGAAAATCGATCATCACATCCTCATCCACCAGCGTCGCCTGACCGAATGGGGCACGACGCGTGATCCAGTGGAGTTGCGTGCTGCAGTAGGCCATCACATAGCGGCCATCAGAAAGCAGCATGTTGAAGACACCACGTTGGCGCAACGTATCGGCACACGCGGCGATAAAGCGAAACAGCGCCTGCTCGTCATGCGGAGGGTGAGGATAACGGGTATGCATCTGCTGCAGCAGCCAGCAAAAGGCATACTCACTATCGGTCTCCCCGATCGGCTGGTAGTTACCGGTCGCCAACGTCAGGTAGTCGTCGAGCTGGCCGTTGTGGGCAAAGGTCCAGTTGCGCCCCCAGAGTTCACGGGTGAAGGGATGGGTATTCTCCAGGGCCACGCTACCGCGATTCGCCTGGCGGACGTGTGAGACCACCGCGCAAGACTTGATCGGGTACTCACGCACCAGGCGAGCGATCGGCGAGCTGTGACTGGGTAAGGGATCCTTAAAGGTGCGACAGCCCTTCCCTTCGTAGAAGGTGATCCCCCAGCCATCCTTATGCGGGCCGGTACGGCCACCGCGCAACGCCAGCGCGGTAAAGCTAAAGCAGATATCCGTCGGCACATTGGCGCTCATGCCCAGCAGCTCACACATTCCCGCTCCTCGCTCGTCTTGGGGCGAACACGACGCTCGCCCCAACGCCATCAGGCCGCCATCTCTTTTTCGATCAGTTGGATCATGATATGGATCGCCTTGATGTGGATCTCCTGGATGCGATCGGCGTAACCGAAATGCGGCACGCGGATCTCCACATCGGCGCTTCCCGCCATCTTGCCGCCATCTTTGCCGGTTAGGGTGATCACTTTCATCCCCTTGGCGCGCGCCGCCTCGATGGCTTTAATAATGTTGCCGGAGTTACCCGAGGTTGAGATCCCCAACAACACATCCCCTTCGCGCCCGACGGCTTCGACGTAACGCGAAAAGACATAGTCATAACCGAAGTCGTTGCTCACGCAGGAGAGATGGCTGGGATCGGAGATGGCGATCGCCGGATAGCCGGGACGGTTCTCACGATAACGCCCGGTGAGCTCTTCGGCGAAGTGCATCGCATCGCAATGCGAACCGCCGTTGCCGCACGAGAGCACCTTGCCACCGGCCTTAAACGAGGCGGCCAATAGCTGTGCCGCCTGTTGGATAGCCAGGATATTGGCCGGATCGGCCAGGAAATTATTCAGTGTCTGCGCCGCTTCGTTTAACTCGCTACGAATCAGATCTTGATACATGGGCACGCCTCATCAATGAGTTCAATCGGATTACTGATGCAGTGTAACGGATCGATCCCGAGAGGAGAAGCGAGGGCGCGTCCAACGATGGACACCTAAGGCGGCGCGTTTTTTTTCGTTTACCCGCCAATAGCGACAGAAAATAAGCCAATACGGGCCAACAATGCGCGCTAATGCCAAAAAACGAAAAACGGAAAAGAGAGGGACGGCGCGTCAAGCACGCGTCGTCCTCGATGACAGAGGATGGGGTTAGATCGCCTCTTCGTCCTGCTCACCGGTACGGATACGCACCACGCGGGCCACATCATAGACAAAGATCTTGCCGTCGCCGATCTTGCCCGTCTGCGCCGTCTGCATGATGGTTTCGACGCAGGTATCGACGATATCATCGGCCACCACGATCTCCAGCTTCACCTTGGGCAGAAAGTCGACCATATACTCCGCCCCACGATACAATTCGGTGTGCCCCTTCTGGCGGCCGAAGCCTTTCACCTCGGTCACCGTCATACCGGTGATACCCACCTCGGCCAACGCCTCACGCACGTCATCCAGTTTGAACGGCTTAATAATCGCATCAATCTTTTTCATCACTGCTCCTCTGTCACCAGTTTTTGCGGCCAAAGCCGGAGGTTATCGGATAACGGCGATCTTTGCCGAAGTTACGCGCCGTGATACGAGGCCCGACGGCGGCTTGACGGCGTTTGTATTCGTTGATGTCCACCAAACGGATCACCTTGCGCACCACCGCCTCGTCGAAGCCATCGGCCACCAGCTGTGCCACCGATTTATCCTGCTCGACGTAGCCTTGCAGGATGGCGTCCAACACATCATAGGGCGGCAAGCTATCCTGATCGACCTGATCCGGTGCCAGCTCGGCGGAAGGCGGACGATCGATCACTCGCTGAGGGATCACATAGCCCAGCGTGTTGCGGTAGCTGGCCAACTGGAATACCAGGGTCTTCGGCACATCCTTCAGCACATCGAACCCACCGGCCATATCGCCATACAGCGTGGCATAGCCAACCGCCATCTCACTCTTGTTACCGGTGGTCAACACCAGACGACGGCGCTTGTTGGAGATCGCCATCAATACCACGCCCCGGCAACGCGCCTGGAGGTTCTCTTCGGTGGTATCGCGTTCGGTGCCGGCGAAGAGCGGCGCCAACTGCCCCATGAAGGCATCGAACATCGGCTCGATGGAGAGGATATCGAACTCGACCCCCATGGTCTGTGCCTGCTCCTGCGCATCGGCCACGCTGATGTCGGCCGTATAACGGAACGGCATCATCAACGCCTGCACGCGCTCCTTGCCCAACGCATCCACCGCGATGGCCAGCGTGAGCGCGGAGTCGATGCCGCCTGACAGTCCCAGCACCGCGCCCTGAAAGCCGTTCTTGCCGACATAGTCGCGCACCGCCAGGACTAACGCCCGGTAGATCTGCGCCAACGCAGGCAGTTCGCTGGCCGGATCGCTCATCGGTTGCGGCCGAGTCTCCACCAGCTGCACCTGCGTCACCTGCTCGTCAAAGGCGGCGAGACGGTGGGTCAACTGCCCCTGCGCATCGAAGACCTTGGAGCAGCCATCGAACACCAACTCGTCCTGACCCCCGACCTGATTCAGGTAGAGCAGCGGCAACCCGGTGCGACGGCAATGATCCGCCAGCAGGGTATTACGCATGTAGGGTTTTTCGCGGTTATAGGGAGAGGCATTGATGGTCAACAAGATCTCGGCACCCGCGGCCGCGACCGCATCCACCGGTTCGTTGAACCAAACATCCTCACAGATCAGGAGCCCCAAACGGTAGCCCTTCAGGGTGACAACGCACGGCGTATCGCCGGCGCTAAAGTAACGCATCTCATCGAACACGCCGTAGTTAGGCAAGCGCTGCTTATAATAGCGCGCCTGTAGCTGCCCATCGGCGAATAGCGACAGCGCATTATACAGCGCCCCCTTCTCACGCCAGGGGTGGCCGACGATCACGGCGATCGACCCGGAGGCTTGGCGCAGACGCTCCAACTGGCTCTGGCAACGCTGATGGAAGTCATCGCGATACAGCAGATCTTCCGGCGGGTAGCCGCAGAGCGCCAGTTCAGAGAACATCACAATATCGGCACCCGCCTGCTGTTGCTGCGCCATGGCGGCCAACATACGCTCGGCATTGCCTTCGATGTCACCGACCAGCAGGTTCAGCTGGGCCAGTGCAATGGAGAGAGTTCGACTCATAAATACTCGCTGTCCAATACGCCGCAGGGCGCCGCACGCGGCATACCGCAGCCTGACTGATAAAAATCCGCAGGGAGTGTAAATCATTCCGACGACTTTGTTTAGCGCCCACGAATGCGCACCGAGCCAAAAACCTCCCGCTCAGAATGCGATCACCGCTCCCTTACTCCTTGAAATCATTTGGATCAAGCGCATGGCGCGACAACAACTTATAAAACTCGGTCCGGTTGCGTCCGGCCATGCGCGCCGCATGCGTGACGTTGCCCTTGGTGATCTGCAGCAGCTTACGCAGATAGTGCAACTCAAAGTGGTGACGCGCCTCGACGAAGGTCGGCAAGGCGCTATTCTCGCCCTGCAAGGCCTGTTCGACTAATGCCTCACTGATCACTGGCGCCGTGGTCAACGCCACGCACTGCTCGATCACGTTGACCAGTTGGCGCACGTTGCCCGGCCAGGCGGCAGTGACCAGGGCGCGCATCGCACCACTGGAAAAGCTGCGCACCTGCGGTTTGTGGCGTTCGGCGGCCTGACGCAGCAGGTGAACCGCCAGCAAGGGGATATCCTCCGGGCGCTGGTTGAGCGCGGGCAAACGTAGGGAGACCACATTGAGGCGGTAGAAAAGATCTTCACGAAACTCGCCCAACTCCATCGCCTTCGGCAGATTGCGGTGGGTGGCGGAGATGATACGCACATCGATAGCGATGTCATGATTACTGCCCAGCGGACGCACCTTGCGCTCTTGCAAGACACGCAACAGTTTCACCTGCAACGCCAACGGCATGTCGCCAATCTCGTCGAGAAACAGCGTCCCACCGGCGGCGGCCTGAAACAATCCTTCGCGGCTGCTTACGGCGCCGGTAAAGGCGCCCTTAGCATGGCCGAACAGTTCAGACTCCAGCAGTGGCTCCGGCAGGGCGCCACAGTTGATGGCGATGAAGGCTCGCCCGGCGCGAGGGCTGGCACGGTGGATGGCGCGTGCTAACAGCTCCTTCCCGGTCCCGCTCTGGCCATTGATCAACACGCTCACATCGGACTGCGCCACCAGGCGTGCCTGCTCCAACAGCCGTAACATTAATGGGCTGCGGGTGACAAAGGCCTGGCGCCACTCCTCATCGCCGCCCTGAGGACGCGATTGGCTCAAGGCGTCGTCGATCGCCTGGTATAAGGCGTCACGATCCACCGGCTTCGTGAGAAAGCTGAACACCCCCTGCTGGGTGGCGGCAACGGCATCGGGAATCGAGCCATGCGCTGTCAGGATGATCACCGGCATCCCCGGCTGGCGTTTCTGGATCTCGCTGAACAACGCCATACCATCCATTTCATCCATGCGCAGATCGCTGATCACCAAATCGATCGGCTCACGCGCCAACTGCCGCAATGCCTCTTGCCCACTGGTGGCCGTCGCCACCCGAAAGCCCTCACTGCTCAGGCGCATGCCTAACAGTTTCAGCAGGCTGGGATCATCGTCAACCAGCAACAGCTGGGCGGCGTGGGTTGATGTCATCCGTTATGGCTCCTTACTCGTCTCGCCGCTGGCGTTCGGCGATGCCGCGCCCCCTGTTCGACCTTCTGGCACGATCTGCTTGCGCGCGGAGAGTTGGCGTTCGATATCCGTCAGGTTCTCCAGCTTGCGCTGGGTCTCCTCCAGCTGCGTCTGCCAGCGCTGGCACTCCGCCTGTAGTCCTTCCAGCTGCGCCTCACTACTGCTCTGGAGACGTTGATAACGCGCCCGCTCCTCCGCCAGGGCAAGGATCTGCGCCTGCTGACTACGCCATAGCTGGATCAACGGCTGTAACGACGGCGGAAATTGGCCATAGAGGGCCGCCAGGCGGTCGAGGATTTGGCGACGTTCGGCCAGGCTCGGCTCGGCGCGCCCGATCAAGAGACTCTGCTTCAACGCCGCCGACCAACTCTCACCGGCTAAACGGTGGGCCTGAGCGCGAGCCTCGCCGCGGTTTAATTGTTGCGCGCAACTCATGGCACGCAGCCAGTACAGGCCGTTGGCCAACGCCGACGGCGCCTGTTCGCGCCACAACGTCGCACAGGCGACCTGTTGATAATCACCGTGTACCGTGCTGGCATTGACCTTGGTGCTACCCGGCGGATTCGCGCTGTGCTCGCCAGTGCCTCGGCACCCGCCGAGCAACAGCAGCAGCAACCACGGCAACAGACGGCATAAACGCGGGAGAGAGGGAGCGCGGAGCAACCAGGTACGCATACTTACTGTTATCTCGCTAACGGGAGTTCGATGCGGAAGCAGACATCGGCCTCGCTATCCGCCACCAGACGCAAGTCGCCATGCATACGACGCAGTGAGTCCCGAGCGATGCTCAACCCCAGACCACTACCCTTAACGGCGCCCTTACGCTGCTGACTCCCTTGAAAAAAAGGCTCAAAAATCATCGCTTGCTCATCGGCAGGGATCGGCGTTCCCTGGTTCGCAACCTCAATCACCAGGCACGCGCCCTCCCGACGGCTACGCAGCCAAATGGTACCGGATTCCGCGCCATAGTGCACCGCATTGGAGTAGAGATTCTCCAGTACCCGTTCTAATAACACCGGTTGCGCCAAACAGCGGCGCTCACGCAGATCGCTCTGTGTCTGCATCCCCTTGGCGCGCGCCGGGAGCCGATGGGCAGAAACGACCCGCTGCACCAGCGCATCCAGATCCAGCGGCGATAAGGTCGGGACACCATCGGCCAGGTGGCGGTTGTAGTCGAGTAATTGCTCGATCAGTTGCTGCAAATGGCGACTACTGCTATCCAGGATGGTCACCACCTCGCGCTGATCGACACTCAAGGGCCCGGCGACCTCATCGGCCAATAACGCCGTGCCCTCGCGTAGGCTCGCCAGCGGTGTCTTCAATTCATGGGAGAGGTGACGCAAAAACTCATGACGCTGCGACTCCAACCAGGCGAGGCGATCGCTCAGCCAGAGAATACGCTGAGCCAGCGTACGGATCTCGCGAGGCCCGCGAAAGGGGGTGTCCCGCCCCAGCGTCTCCCCCTCGCCCAGACGGCGGATCATCCGCTCGACATCCTTCACCGGGCCGATAATCATCCAAGTAAATAGCCCGACCAACAACACGCTGACCAGGAATAGCACCAGCGCCTGCCAGCCGAAGTAACGCCCGCGCTCGGCGATTGCCTGTTGCAACTGCTGCCCCCGACTAAACAACACATTGCGTGTCGCTTGTACCATCGTGCCATTGGCTTGCGAGAAGCGAGCGAGCGCCGCATCGGCCTCCGTCTGCGGCAGGCTATTCACGCACTGCGGCTGAGCCAATTGCGTCAATAGCGCGTCAAGTTGCCGATAGTCACTCCCATCGGGCAACAACGCGGCATGCTGCTCCAACAGTTGGCGATATTGCGCATGCTGACGCTGATAGAGCGCGGCGAGACGCTCATCGCCCAGCACACAGTATTGGCGATAGCTACGCTCCATCTCCAGCGCTAACACCGCCATCGCCTCGCTCCGCCGCGCATCGCTCAGGGTCGTGTGATTGACGTCGGCGGCCTGTGCGCTCAGATGATTCAGACTCTGGTAGGCCTGATAGGCCAACACCAGGAGCGGCAACAGCACCAACAAGAAGGCCAACAAGACCAGTTGACGGAGAGAACGAGGGAATTGGGGCCATGACATGCAGCATCACTCCCGGCGCGAAGCGAGAAAACGGGTCGCCACATGCTACCCGAGCGCCCAGAACGAGAAAAGCCCGACGGGACGAAGCCGGCGGGCCTGATGATTGCCACCGGGGAGTAACCCGGTACGCGACCCGCGCCAATCTGGCACAGGGTAAGAATAGGTAGCGCCTCACTCAACGTGTCGTCCTGTGCCTGATAAAGCGCCGAAGCGACTGTTATCGATATTTCCGGACGGTAGGCACCGTGCTAATGGCGTCATTCGAGGTTTTATGGAGCCGGCCATCAAGGCGCTGACATAAAGAGTTGAATGAGCAACCACTAATATGGTTACACAACTGCCGACAAATAAAAAGTAGCAGCGATTAATATTCTGTAATATTAGGAGCAATCTGTTCAGCGCGCCAGTCGATCACCGCCGACTGGCGCACCGCACGGCCAGCGCCGAAACGCCAGCCGCGCAGGCCGGCTCAGCCCAGCGCCCGACGCGCGTTGCGGAACAGGCGTAACCACGGGCCATCCTCGCCCCACTCGGCCGGATGCCAGGAGTTGCTCACACTGCGGAATACGCGCTCCGGATGCGGCATCATCACCGTCGCCCGCCCGTCCTGGCTGCTCAAGGCGGTAATGCCATTCGGCGAACCATTCGGGTTAGCCGGATAACGTTCGGTCACCTGGGCGAAGTTGTCGACATAGCGCAGAGCGACCAATCCCTGCTGCTCCAAGGCCGCCAGATGAGCCGTGTCGCGTACCTCGACCCGCCCCTCACCGTGTGACACCGCGATAGGCAGGCGCGACCCGCTCATTCCCTGCAGGAACAGGGAGGGGCTATCGCTGACCTCAACCAGGCTAAATCGCGCCTCGAAGCGTTCGGAGACGTTACGCACGAAGCGTGGCCACAGCTCAGCCCCCGGGATCAAACTACGCAGATTAGACATCATCTGACAGCCGTTACACACCCCCAGCGCCAACGTCTCCGGACGCTGGAAGAAGGCGGCGAACTGGTCGCGTGCACGCGGATTAAACAGGATAGACTTGGCCCAGCCCTCACCGGCGCCCAGCACATCGCCGTAGGAGAAGCCTCCGCAAGCCACCAGCGCCTGGAAGGTATCCAGGGTGAGGCGCCCGGCGAGAATGTCGCTCATATGCACATCCAGCGCCTCGAAGCCGGCACGATGGAAGGCCGCCGCCATCTCGACGTGCGAGTTCACCCCCTGCTCACGCAGCACCGCCAAGCGCGGACGCGCCCCGCGGGCGATGAAGGGGGCGGCGATGTCCTCTTGCGGATCGAAGCTCAACGCCACGTTTAGCCCAGGATCCTCCTCTAGCAGCTTGCCCTGATGCTCCTGATCGGCGCAATGCGGGTTATCACGCAGGCGTTGCATCTGCCAGGTGGTCTCGGCCCACCAGGCGCGTAAGGTCGAGCGTTTCTCGTCGTATACCGGCTGCGCGCCATGGCGGATATGCAGTCGATCGCCTGGCATCGCCTGGCCTATCTCGTGGCTAATCGCCGCCAGACCGTGCTCGGCCAAGATGGCTTGCACCGCGACCAGATCGGTCTGGGCCACCTGGATCACCGCCCCTAACTCCTCACTAAACAAGGCCGCCAGCGTATCTTCGCCCAACGTGGCGATGTCGATATCCAGCGCACAGTGGCCGGCGAAGGCCATCTCCGCCAGGGTCACCAACAACCCGCCATCGCCGCGATCGTGATAAGCCAACAATAGCCCCTGCGCCACCAACTGTTGCATCGCGGCGAAGAAAGCCCCCAGTTGCGCGGCGTCGCGCACGTCGGCCGGGATATCCCCCAGCTGGCGGTACACCTGCGCCAAGGCGCTGGCCCCCAGGGCGTTACGCCCGGCACCCAGATCGAGCAGCAGCAGAGCGTTCGGCTGCGTGCAGTGCAGTTGTGGCGTCAGGGTACGGCGTACATCCTCCACGCGCGCGAAAGCCGTGATCACCAGCGATAATGGCGCGGTCATTTCACGCTCCTCGCCATCCTGTTGCCAGCGGGTCTTCATCGACATGGAGTCTTTGCCCACGGGAATGGTCAGACCCAGCGCCGGACACAGCTCCTCACCGACCGCCTTGACCGCCTGATACAGGCCGGCATCCTCGCCGGGATGTCCCGCCGCCGCCATCCAGTTCGCAGAGAGCTTGACGCGCTTAATGTCACCGATGTGACAGGCCGCCAAGTTAGTCAGCGCCTCTCCCACCGCCAGACGCGCCGAGGCGGCGAAGTCGAGCAGCGCCACCGGGGCACGCTCGCCCAACGACATCGCCTCGCCGTAGTAGCTATCCAGGCTGGCGCAGGTGACCGCGCAATCGGCCACCGGCACCTGCCAGGGGCCAACCATCTGATCACGCGCCACCATGCCGGTCACGCTGCGATCGCCGATGGTGATCAGGAAGGTCTTCTCCGCTACCGCTGGCAGATGCAACACCCGTCGAACCGCCTCCTCGATCTCGATGACGCCACGATCCAAGACATTGGCCGGCGCATGCAGGGTATCGACCCGGCGCGTCATCTTCGGCGTCTTGCCCAACAGCACGTCGAGCGGCATATCGATTGGTCGGTTGGCGAAGTGGCGATCGCTTAAGGTCAGTTCGCGTGTCTCCGTCGCCTCACCAATCACCGCGTAGGGCGCGCGCTCACGCTCACAGATGGCGGCGAAACGCGGCAGATCCTGTGGCGCGACCGCCAAGACATAGCGCTCTTGCGACTCGTTACACCACAGCGCCAACGGGCTCATCCCCGCCTCATCATTAGGAATATCGCGTAACTCGAAACGCCCGCCGCGACCGCCGTCACTCACCAGCTCCGGCATCGCATTGGATAGGCCGCCCGCGCCCACATCGTGGATAAAGCGGATCGGGTTGGCCTCGCCCAACTGCCAGCAACGGTCGATCACCTCCTGGCAGCGTCGCTCCATCTCCGGGTTATCGCGCTGTACCGAGGCGAAGTCGAGATCGGCGTCCGACTGCCCGGAGGTCATCGACGAGGCCGCACCACCGCCCAGACCGATGTTCATCGCCGGTCCCCCCAGCACGATCAACTGATCGCCGGCGGCAATCTCCCCTTTCTGGACATGTTCGCCCCGGATGTTGCCGAGGCCACCGGCCAGCATGATCGGCTTATGGTAACCGCGCAGCTCGACGCCGTTATGGCTGGCGACCTGCTCCTCATAGGTGCGGAAATAGCCCAGTAACGCGGGACGGCCAAACTCGTTATTGAACGCGGCGCCCCCTAACGGGCCGTCGGTCATGATATTCAGGGCACTGACGATACGCTGCGGGCGGCCAAAATCCTGCTCCCAAGGTTGCTCAAAACCGGGAATACGCAGGTTGGAAACGGAAAAACCGACCAGCGCCGCCTTGGGTTTAGCGCCACGCCCCGTCGCGCCTTCATCACGGATCTCCCCACCTGAGCCGGTGGCGGCACCCGGCCAGGGCGAGATCGCCGTCGGATGGTTATGGGTCTCAACCTTCATCAGAATATGCGCGGGTTCCTGATGGAAGTCATAGCGCCCGCTCTCGCCATCGGCGAAGAAGCGCCCGACCGCCGATCCCTCCATCACCGCCGCGTTGTCCTTATAGGCCGACAATACGTAATCCGGCGTCTGCTGATAGGTATTCTTGATCATCTGGAACAGCGACTTGGGCTGGGTCTGACCATCGATCACCCAGTCGGCGTTGAAGATCTTGTGGCGGCAGTGTTCGGAGTTAGCCTGAGCGAACATGTACAGCTCGACGTCGCTGGGGTTGCGCTCCAGGCGGGTGAACGCCGTCACTAGGTAGTCCATCTCATCCTGCGCCAACGCCAGCCCCAGGCGCAGGTTAGCCTCCTCTAAGGCGGCCCGGCCCCCTTGCAGGATATCGATATACTGCACCGGCTGCGGCTCGTGCTGGGTAAATAACTGCTGGGCCTGATCCAGATCGGTGAACACACACTCCATCATGCGATCATGCAGCCGATCCTGTAACGCTTGCCATTGCGCATCGCTTAGCGGCTCACTCTCGATGTAGTAGGCCAGACCACGCTCCAGGCGACGAACCTGATGCAACCCGCAGTGGTGGGCGATATCGGTCGCCTTCGAGGACCAGGGCGAAAGGGTACCCGGACGCGGGGTGACTAACAGTAGCCGTCCCGACAGCGCATGCGTGGCTTGCGACGGCCCGTAGGTCAGCAATTGTTGTAGGGTCGCGTATGCCGCGGAGTCCAGTGGCGCGCTGACATCGGCAAAGTGCATGTACTCAGCATAGATAGCGTTCACCGGCAGGGATGCATCCCGGCAGGCAGAGAGCAGTTGGTTAACACGAAAGGCCGATAGAGCGGGAGAGCCGCGCAGAATTTCCATGATGATTTAATTCTCTCGTCTGCGAGGAAGCTGTTTACAGCCGCCTCAATGGGCGAAACAGGGGGAAACCGGCGCCATTATAGTGAATCTCCCAGCGCGACGAAACCGTTTGCGTAGCCTTTCTTGTAAATAGCCCTGAGCGCCTATTTATTGACCCAAAATGCGGTTAAAGTTGCACACTGGCGTTTTGTTAAGCAAAATGCGCCTGTTTTTTTGGTTTGACCTTTATTCCACGTTTAACACCAGCACTCGCATCCCGCTAGACCGTCATGGGATAACTATTTGAAACGTATAAAATATAATTATTACCTTATCGGTATTGTCTGCGCGCTTTTAGCGTTAGCCCTGTGGCCCAACATTCCGTGGCGCAGCGGCAATGAAAATCAGCTACAACAGGTTCTCGATCGTGGAGAGCTGCGCGTCAGTACCATCATCTCTCCGCTCAGTTACCAGCGCGAAGGCAACACGCTCTCCGGGTTGGATTATGAGCTGGCTAAACGCTTCGCCGACTATCTGGGGGTGAAGCTGCGCGTGACTGTGCGCCCCGCCCTGCCCAAGCTGTTCGACGATCTGGAGAGCAACGATGCCGATCTGATCGCCGCCGGATTGCTCTACAACAGTGAGCGACTGCAGCGTTACCGCACCGGCCCGACCTACTACTCCGTCTCACAACAGTTGGTGTATCGCCAGGGTAAGGCGCGTCCGCGCAACCTCGGCGAACTGAATGGCACCCTCAAGGTGCAATCCGGTTCGGCGCACATCACCACCCTGAACCACTATCGCCAGGAAAAGTATCCCCAGCTGCAATGGGAGCATAGCGATCGCCTCTCGGCGAACGACCTCCTCAAGCAGGTGGCCGACGGGAAACTGGACTATACGGTGGCCGACTCGATGGTTATCGCCCTGTTCCAGCGTATTCATCCCCAGGTCGCGGTAGCCTTCGATATCAGCGATGAAGAGCCGGTGATGTGGTACCTCAATCGTAATGAAGACGACAGCCTGTATGCGGCGATGCTCGACTTCTTCAGTCAGAGCGCCGAAGACGGTACCTTGGCGCGCCTGGAGGAAAAGTATATCGGCCATGTCGGCAGCTTCGACTATGTCGATACACGGACCTTCCTCGCCGCCATCGACAACGTGCTGCCGACCTTGCAAGAGTTCTTCACCCAGCACGCGCGCACCATGGATTGGCGCCTATTGGCCGCCGTCTCTTATCAAGAGTCTCATTGGAATCCGCAGGCGACCTCACCGACCGGGGTGCGCGGTTTGATGATGTTGACGCGGGCCACCGCGGAGGGGCTGGGGGTCAAGGATCGCCTCGATCCGGAGGAGAGTATCGCGGGCGGCTCGCTCTATCTGGAGCGTCTGATGAGCAAGCTACCCGAGAGTATCCCGGAAGATGAGCGGATTTGGTTTGCCCTGGCCGCCTATAACATGGGCTACGGCCATATGTTGGATGTGCGCCAATTGACCCAGCAGCAAGGGGGCGATCCCGATAGCTGGGCCGACGTTAAGCAACGTCTGCCGCTGCTGAGCCAGAAGAAATACTATCAGCGGCTCAACTATGGCTACGCCCGTGGCCACGAAGCCTATCAATATGTGGAGAATATTCGCCGCTATACCGTCAGCCTACGCGGTTATCTACAGGAGAAGGAAAAGCGCGAGGCGGCCGAGGCGACCCGTCTGGCACTGCTAGCGCAACGCGGTAACGCCGCACTGCCGTTAAGTGCCAATCGCCTCACCCTGTAACGATCGGCTACTCCTGCGCCCCCTCATCGGGCGCAGCCTGACGCCGGGCCTCGCGCTCGGCGCGCTTCTGGGCCCGCCGTTGGCGAAAAAAATCACTCAATTGCGCCGCACACGCCTCGGCTAACACCCCACCACACACCTCGATGCGATGATTCATTCCCGGGTGACCGAGCACATCGAGTAACGAGCCGGCGGCGCCGGTTTTCAAGTCACTCGCACCGTATACCAGACGCCGGATACGGCTGTGCACCATCGCCCCGGCACACATCACGCATGGCTCCAATGTCACATACAGCGTCGCCTCCAGCAGGCGGTAGTTCTGTAATACCGCGCCCCCCTGTTGTAGCGCCATGATCTCGGCATGTGCCGTCGGATCGTGACGGGTAATAGGCCGGTTCCACCCTTCG
Source organism: Edwardsiella sp. A.80236 (assembly GCF_044540725.1). Taxonomy (NCBI): domain Bacteria; kingdom Pseudomonadati; phylum Pseudomonadota; class Gammaproteobacteria; order Enterobacterales; family Hafniaceae; genus Edwardsiella; species Edwardsiella sp. A.80236. Next base: position 235,318 of record NZ_JBIUCY010000002.1, on the reverse strand, counting down.
CCGATCACCTGATCATCCAGGACTAACACGGCACCGACCGGTACCTCGCCCTGCGCTCGGGCCCGTTCTGCCAACGCCAGCGCCCGGCGCATCCAGTAACTATCATCGTGTTGTGTCACACCATCCCCCCTTCGGTTTCCGGCGCGCATTATACACAGCCCTCTCCTCCCATTAGCGTTATTTCAATTTTGCTGGCATCGCAGCAGACAGCGAAAACATCACAGACATACTATATGTCGCCTATCGCTTAGGCGTTGGCGAATCGCCAGGCAAAACGCCATCGGCCCATCGTCACCCAATGACCCCCATTTACCGGAGATACCTGGATGTTTGCACAAATTCGGCGCATGAAACACGCACTATTGCTGGCTGGCCTACTGACCGCCTCAGCCCCACTCTGGGCCGCAGAGTACTGGATCGATGTCCGTGTACCAGAGCAGTACCAGCAAGAGCACGTCAAAGGCGCTCACAACATTCCTCTCAGCCAGATGGAACAACGCATCGCCAGCCTGACCCAAGATAAAAACGACACGCTACATCTGTACTGCAACAGCGGACATCAATCCGGCAAGGCGCAACAGCTATTGCAAGAGATGGGTTACCAGCACGCCATCAATGAAGGCGGCCTGAAACAGGTAGCAAAAAGCCAAGAGATGGTAAAATAATCACACAGTTAGTCGGCGGCACGCCCAGTCACTGCGCGTACCGCCCTTCCCCTCTTCCTCGCTGCCGTGACAAGAAAATACGCCAAACACAATAAAAACAAACAAATAATCAATAAATAATGACTAAACAATACAAAAGAAATACATTTGTTAGTTACCTAAATATTTAATTTTCACCATTCCGTGCGCAAGATCGCTGTAATTCACCCTGAAACAGCTATCTTTCATGTTAATTAAATAACATGAAAGGAGTTGTCGATGGCAACCTCAACGTTTTTTATTCCGAGTGTGAACATGATCGGCAGCGGCTGCCTGAACGAGGCCACCGCCACGATGAAAGAGTATGGTTACCGCCAAGCGTTGATCGTCACCGATAGCGTGCTAAATCGTCTCGGTGTCGTCGCGGAAGTACAGGCACTGTTAGCCGAGGGCGGCATTCAAAGCGTGGTCTATGACGGGACCCATCCTAACCCCACCACCGAGAACGTTGCCGAAGGGCTGGCGTTGCTGCGCGAGCAGCAGTGCGATTGTGTGATCTCCCTGGGGGGCGGATCGCCGCATGATTGCGCCAAGGGGATCGCCCTCGTGGCGACCAATGGTGGCGATATCCGCGACTATGAAGGGGTGGATCGCTCGCAGCATCCCCAACTGCCGCTGATCGCCATCAATACCACCGCCGGCACCGCCTCCGAAATGACGCGCTTCTGCATCATCACCGATGTGCAACGCCACATCAAGATGGCTATCGTAGACAAACACGTTACCCCGATTCTCTCCGTCAACGATCCCAAACTGATGAGCGGTATGCCTAAAGGGCTGACCGCCGCCACGGGGATGGACGCCTTGACCCATGCCGTCGAAGCCTACGTCTCCACCGCCGCGACGCCCATCACCGATGCCTGTGCCTTGAAGGCGGTCACGATGATCAGCGCCCATCTGCGCACCGCCGTGAATGAGGGGGGCGATATGGCCGCACGCGAGGCGATGGCCTATGCCCAGTTCCTCGCCGGGATGGCCTTCAATAATGCCTCCCTGGGCTATGTGCACGCCATGGCCCACCAGTTGGGCGGGTTCTATGATCTGCCGCACGGTGTTTGCAATGCGATACTGCTGCCTCATGTCCAGGCGTTTAACGCCCGAGCCTGTGCCGGCCGGCTGAAGGATGTCGCCGCGGCGATGGGCGTCGATGTACAAGGGATGAGCGATGAGCAAGGCGCCGATGCCTGTATCGCGGCGATCCGCCGCCTGGCACACGACGTGGCGATCCCTGCCGGTCTACGCGAATTAAAGGTGCGCGAGGAAGATCTGGATACCCTGGCCAATAACGCGTTGAAAGACGCCTGTGGCTTAACCAACCCGATCCAAGCTAGCCATGCGGAGATCGTGGCGATCTTCCGCGCCGCGCTGTAACGCGGATCGCGCGCCTCCCCATCTCCACGGCGGGGCGCGCCTCAAGGTAATCGGTGTAACGCGCCGTCACGATCGATCCGATAACGGAAGCGGCAGTGACGCAATACACAGTCGTCCTGGCGGCTATCGCTATAACCGCTATACAGCTGGAACCGGCGGCCTAGTACCTGCTCCAGCTGGCGTACTTTCTCCTGCCCCAAACAACGACGCGTCAAGGTCCAGCCACCATAACGACGCCGAATCTGTGTGCCAATCAACGTCAAACGAGGCAACAAGCCGCTATCACGATAGACCTGTTCGACTAGTTGCTGCGGTGAGCCCGTCAACAACCAGACTCGCGTCTCTGGGCAGGAAAGATACGCCTCTAGCCGCGCCCGAACCTGAGGGAAAGGCTGTAAGCGGGGGCGAAACGCGACGACAAACGCGGCCTCCAGCGCCTGTAAGGTGGCCTCACTATGGCCGAGCGTGATGCTCCAGAGCAACAAGCTAATCGGCCGCCGTGCCGCCCGCCCCCCCGCCAACAGTCCCACGGCGACCAGGGGGAGACACAATACTACCAGGGGCCAATTAGCGGGCAGGCGCCACAGGAGAAAGCGTAAAAAGCAGCCGAACAGATCTTGGCGGTGTAAGGTTCCGTCCAAATCGAAAAATACCTGCCGACGCGTCGCATGATGTCGTTGTGACATCGGTCGCCCTCCTTTCGTCACCGTCAGAGACGCGCAAACCCGCACCGAGGTGGTGAGCTGCAATAGCAAGCAGGGTTTACGTTCATGGCGTCGACTATGGCAAACTATCGACTGGCATGCAAAGGGGATATTTATGAGCAGTCTGGTGAGAATAAAGCAGCTTTATCATTCACTGGCGCAGAACGAGCGCAAACTGGCAGACTTTATCCTGGCCTCGCCGGAGCGTTTAGTGAAGCAGAGTTCCCAGGAGTTGGCCGATACCCTCGGGGTTAGCCAATCCAGCGTCGTCAAGTTCGCACAGAAGCTTGGATTCCGTGGTTTTCCGGCATTGAAACAGGATATCGCCGCCTATCTGATGCGTCATCAAACGCCGAGTGGAGAAACCCCGATCCACCACGGCATCCTGCGCCAGGACTCGCTCAAGCTGGTCGGCGAGAAGTTGATGGCGGAGAAGATCGCGGCCCTCCAGGCTACCATGACCATTAACCATGAAGAGCAATTGCAACAGGCGTTGAAGATGTTGCTCAATGCCCGCCGTATCATCATCGCCGGGCTCGGCTCCTCGGGCTTAGTCGCTAAAGACTTAGCCAACAAACTGATGCAGATCGGTATGGCCGCCTATGCCGAGTCCGACGCACACGTTCAGATCGCCTGCGCGCATGCCATGCAGCCACAAGACGTGCTGATGGCCATCTCCTACAGCGGTGAGCGCAAAGAGGTCAACACGGCCGCCGCCATGGCGCGACGCTGCGGCGCGCAGGTCTTAGCGCTGACCGGCTTCCCCCCCAACTCCTTACAGGAGTTAGCCGATCTGACGCTATATACCGTCACCGACGATCACGCCATCCAGGCAATGGCGATCTCCTCGCGCGTGGCCCAGGGTGCGCTGACCGATTTGCTGTATATGGGGCTGGTGCAACAGAACGCCGACCTGGCCTGTCAGCATATTCGTGATAGCCGCGATCTGGTCAAGACGCTACTCTGAGCGTAAGACATCGCGCGTAGAAAGCTTTTTCAATCTCAGCCGGACTGTGCAAGAATACTGCGCGTACGATGGCAGACAGGGACGAAATCTACATATCATGATGATATTTAATAGATTTTAAGAGAAAAGAATGGCGTTACTGATTACCAAGAAATGCATCAACTGCGACATGTGTGAACCGGAGTGCCCCAATCAAGCCATTACGATGGGGGAACAGATCTACCAGATCGATCCGGCGCGCTGTACCGAATGCGTCGGCCACTACGACGAACCAACCTGCCTCAAGGTGTGCCCGATCGACAACACGATCATTCCCGACCCGGCCCACATCGAGAGCGAAGAGCAACTGTGGGATAAGTTTGTCCAACTCTACCACAGCGACTCATTATAAGCGGGCTTCCGCCCGCCCTCTTTAGCCTTTAGCGGCAGTGGCCGCTGGCATCGAAACGGGCCTCGCCATCCGGTACCAGGGTCTTGGCCACCTGTCCCTCTTCCATCGAGGGGAGCACCGCGAAGTGCCCCTCTATTTCGACATAGACCGCCTGCCCCGGCGACGGGCGCGCATTCAGGTAGGCCTGTTCCAACGTTGCCGTCGAGCTCACCGGATAGACGTTATTGGTGGCGCAGTCATGAAAGGTGGTTGCATCGGCCTGATACAGGTACATTCCCTTGAAGGTCATCGCCGTCACCGGTAACGGGGAGGCCGAGGCCTTCAGGGTATAGTTAAACGGCGAGTCGATCTCGTTGCCGCTACTGTCCAATAGGCGCATGTCGTTCCCCACCGGGCGGAAATAGCGCTTCTCACCATCGCTGCCGATCAAGACTAAGCGGTCGGCGGTACGCTGCCAGCGCCCATACTCGGCGAAGCTCCGATCGCCGTCACGCGTCGCGCGATAGGTCGACTTAAGGACGAAACTGCCGTCCTTATCCAAAAATAACGACATCTCCATGCCGCCACAATCGGCGCACGGTAGCATGCCCTGAAAACTCTGCGCCATCGGCACCAGGGGTTGCTCGGCATATTGTGTGCGCGCATGGCAGCCGAATAGCGTAATCACCCCCGCCGCCAACAGCAGCGAAATAGCCAGTTTTCCCACAGTTTATCTCCTACTGTGTCAACGAATAAAATATCAAATGGGGCATTCACCGTCCCGCTCAACTCGGGGGACGACGAGGCCCAAAAGGCAAGGTATCGACTACTCCAACGACACCTTCGCACGCAGCGATTTTACCGCTCCGCGCCGACTCTTCTCATCAGTACGCCGCCGCCGAGCACTCCGACTCGGCGCCGTGGGACGACGCGTCTTTTCCACCACGCCCGCCTGGCGGATCAAGGCCGCCAGCCGCGCCAAGGCGTCGGCCCGATTCTGTTCCTGAGTACGGAACGACTGCGCCTTGATCACCACCATGCCGTCGTCCGTAATCCAATGATGTTGCAACGCCAGTAACCGCTGTTGGTAAGCTGGCGGCAGGCTTGAGGCGCGAATATCGAAGCGCAAATGGATGGCACTGGAGACCTTGTTGACATTTTGCCCCCCGTTACCCTGGGCGCGAATCGCACTCAGGACGATCTCCCGATCGGGGATGACCAGGTGGGCGTTGATCTGCAACATCTCAGGCGGCGCCCTGTTGCCACACGTCAAACGTAATCTCGACGCTGTGTTCGTTGTCGGAAACCCACAGCTGCCCCTCTTGACGTGTGACGTGCAGCGTCATGGTTCGGGTAGCCAGTGCCGCCAGCTGGCTCAACGCTTCGTCGGTGATAAAGTAGATACTTAGCGGACGCAGTGTACTTAGCCGTGACTGGTTCTGTTGCCACCAGACGCGCGCCGCCCGCTCACTATAGGCATACAGCACCACCTGACGCGAGAGCGCACAGGCCTTTTTGAGACGTTTCTCATCCGGCAGCCCCAGCTCAACCCACAGCTCGACGCCGTTATAATCGTTACGCAGCCACAGCTCTGGCTCATCATCCGCACATAACCCCTTGGTGAAGGTCAGGCGCTCATCCGCATGGCAACACCAGGCCAGCAGGCGCAACATCATGCGCTGCTCCGTCTCTGAAGGGTGCTGCGCCAACGTCAGTGTCGCATCTTGATAATGGTGCCGATCCATGTCGGCGATGTTGACATTGGCCTTATAAATCGTTGCCTTCAGTGCCATTGGCTTCCCCGTTTCGTATCTTTACGCCATTTTACCCGTTTTTACCCGGCGGCACGAATTTAGGCCGAAGGAAAAGCGCATTTTTATCGTCATGCCCGCCGCTCCCCCGCTGTGGAGGTGCTCGGGGCTGTGATATAGTCACCCACGATCATCTATGCGGGCAGGCCATCGCGATGAAGGGCTTGCCTGATAGCACCAGCGGGTTACGCTCTATAGGAGAAGACGTTGCAACAGTACTCTGCGTTGGTTCGGCGTAGATATGCCGAGATCGCCAGCGGGGATCTCGGCTATATCCCCGATGCAATAGGGTGTGCCTTAAAGGCACTGGATGCGGTCGCAGCCGATGAACAGCTGCCATCAGCCGTTAGGGAACAGGCGGCCTATGCCGCCGCGAACTTATTGGTGAGTGATTATGTCGACGACTGAAGAGTACCAAGCCATCAATTGCGATGATTACGACAACCTCGAACTCGCCTGCCAGCATCGACTGGTTTTACACATTGTCCTGCGTAGTGGTGAAACACTGGAGGGCCTAGCGAGCGACCTCATCTCACGCAAACATGTCGAGTATTTGCTGATCACCCATCAGGGCGAGAGCCGTGAGCTGCGCCTGGATCACATCGCCAGCTTCAGCCACCCCCAATTAGGCACCATCACGATTAGCCTGTCGTAACGGCTACCCTCACCGCTTAGCCGGGGCGCACCAATGCGCCCCACCACTCACGGCTTGGCCGCCGGTTTCAGACTCGCATAGTAAGCGGCAATGTTTTCGATATCCTGGCTATTCAGCGGTGCCAGATAGGCCGACATGATCGCCGCCTGACCGCCCTGCCGCGTACCCTCTTTATAGCCCTGCATCGCCTCGACCAGCTTGCTCGCGCTCTGTCCAGCCAACGCCGGATACATCGGCGGCAACCCTTGCCCCTGCGCACCGTGACAGGCCACACAGGTGGCCGACTTCTTCTGCCCGGCCAGGCTATCCCCCGCGGCATGCGCCCAGGAGGATGTCGCCAACGCCAACACCAGCACCGCGCCCAATCTCACTCTCATCGCTCTCTTCTCCTGGGGGGCACACTGCTCCCGCCTGTTACATCCAGTCCTTCGTCCAATGAATATTCCATGCCGTATCTTCAGAGACAGCTTGCCCCTCCTGGGTAACGAAGACGCCCAAGGCGGCGATCAGATGCTCACCATAATACAGCATCGGCGTCCGTTCACGCTCCCAAGGTGGAATATGCAACTCCTGCCAGATTTTTTTAATCGGTCGAGAATGACGCCGACCGACGATACGCAGCACCCCTTGTGCACAGAAACGGATGGAGACGGCCTCATCGGCCGCTGGCGCGCGAACGGCGATCCCGCGAGAGCCCAGCTGCAGTTCGCCCAACCCATCGGGCAGGCTTAGCGGTTGGCGTGGATCCCACGACAACACCTCGTCACGTAACGAGCGCATCGCGGGCAATAGGTAGAGACGGCGGCGGAAGCGCCGGATCTGGCTATTCGCCAGATGCAGTTGTGGCTCGGCATCGTCGCGCGCCAAGGCCACCTCATGCCATAGGCGCTGTAACTGCTCACGAGTCGGCATGGTGACGCCAAAACAGGCGATCCAACGGCGCAGCAACGCATAGCGTTTGGCCTCGGACAACGGCAGTAATCCGTCGACACTCAGCGAATCATCCTCGCTCATCAACGCCTGTAACGACTCCAGCAATAGCTCATCCAGCAACTGCTCCTGCTCGGCACACAGGCTAGCGCTGCGCGCCACCGCCTCGGAGAAGTGTGGCCAGCGCGCGCGCAACAGTGGCACGATGCGCATACGCAGGAAGTTACGGTCGAAGCGGGCATCGGCGTTGCTATCATCCTCGACCCAGGTCAGGTGGTGTGCCTGCGCGTAACTCAGTAGCTGACGTCGGGACAATCCTAACAGAGGGCGCCGCTGTTCAGTGGCGAAGAAGGGCATGCTTTCGGCCATCGCCGACAGACCGGTCGGCCCGCTGCCACGCTTGAGTGCCAATAGGAACGTTTCACACTGATCGTCCAGATGCTGGGCGGTCAGCAGCGTCTCGTGGCTGCCGATCAACGCCGCGATAGCGCGATAGCGGGCATCGCGTGCCGCCGCCTCGACGCTATTACGCTGGGTGTCCACTTGCACATGTAACACATGCAACGGCACCTGCCAGTGGTGACAGACCGACTCACAATGCTCCACCCACTGATCGGCGAAAGCGCTCAGACCATGATGCACATGTACCACCCGCAGGCGGAGCTGAGGCAGGCGCGTGGCACGCAACTGCACCAGCGCATGCAACAGCACGGTGGAGTCCAGGCCGCCACTGAAGGCGACCAACAGGTGCCGCCGCCCGGCTAGCTTGTCGGCGATGTGCATCTGGATATCTAGGGTATTCATGGAAATATTCGCGGCTTACACCGCCCTGCATCGATAAGTATCAGCACGTTAACCAGCAATTCGTCGAGAAGCAAGCCCCGCCACTCACAGAATGACCGGGCCGGCTATCACACTCCGCTGGGCCGCCCAAGAGGGCAGCCCTTTTACTCTGACACCACCTGCGGCGCGCTACGGCGCAGCAGCAACAGGTTGACCAGCCAAATCACGGCAACCAGCAGCACACAGCCCAATGCCCCCCAGGCGATGTCGCTAAACACCTTGGCATAGGCCATCACCGAATGGGTCAACGCCTCGCCGCCATGGGCAAAACTGGACTCGGCGGTCTGATTGGCGATGATCCCGGCCAAGTAGTTGGCTACCGATCCGGTCGCCAGCATATAGATCCCGGTGAGGACGCCCGTCACCCCGGGGATCTTCAGGCGCGTGATCTGCGCCATGGCGACCGGATCGATAAACAGTTCTGCGCATCCCATCACCGCCAGGCCCAACACCGTCAGCCCCATCGAGGCTTGACCATGCAGCGCCGCCCATCGGGCATTGAACGTTAGGATGCCGAAACCGGCGCCGATCAACGCCAGTCCGAGGGCAAACTTGCCCCAGATACGCAAGATACGGTTACCACCGCTACGCTCACTGACCAGCCAGGCCAGCACCACGCCACTGATCATCACCGCACCGCCATTGACCGACTGGAACAATGCCGTCGGTACGGTGAAGGAGAACAGATGGCGATCGACGAAGCGGTCGATAAACAGGCTGATGGAACTACCGCCCTGCTGAGCAAAGGCCCAGAATAGAGTACCCAACCCCATTAATATCATGATCTGTAGCAGCCCACGTCGCTGCTCGCTGTCCGCACGACGGAAGATATTGGTCAGGATGATCATCGCCCCGGCGCATACCAAGGCCAAGGCATAGCTGGACCAGTCGCGCCAGAACAGGATGGCCACCAACAGCGGTGAGAGGGCCAAGACCAACACCAGCCAGCTCCAATTAGGTAATAGCGCCTTACGCGCGCGCAACGCTGGGCCGTTCATTCCCTTGGTGTGGCGGAAGTGGCGGTGTCCACAGATAAAAATCACCAGACCGGCGCACATGCCGATCCCCGCCAGCGCGAAGCCGACGTGCCAACCATACTGCTCGGCGGCCAGACCACAGGCAATCGGCGCTATGATCGAGCCAATATTTCCCGCCGCATACAGTAGGGAAAAGCCCCCGTCACGGCGTGGATCCTCTGCAGAGTAGAGTTCGCCGAGCAGGCAGCTGATATTCGATTTAAATAGACCGTAGCCACAGACAATGATGGCCAAGGCGAGATAGAGGGAGAACGGGGAGACGGCACTCAACCCTAACACGACGTGTCCCAGGGTCATCAGTGCGGCGCCGGTGATCACCGCGACGCGGTTACCGAGCAGTTTATCCGCCAAGATGCCGCCGAGGATCGGCGTCACATAGACCAGTGAGGCATAGGCACTGTACAGGCCGAAGGCGTGGGTATCGTTATAACCGAGTTGGTGGGTGAGATAGAGGATCAGTAACGCACGCATGCCGTAAAAGCTGAAGTATTCCCAGATTTGCAGCGCTACGACATAGTAGATTGCGCGCGGTTGTGAGGGTGTTTTCATAGAGTCTCCCTGAAAGCGGGGGGATACGATAAGGGGAAAAATAAAGGGCGCCCCCTACTGGGGCGCCCTCGGTCATCAGCGATTACTTCTGTTCTGTTTTCAGAACTTTCACTGTGTAACGACCATCAGCCTGACGATAAGCGCCGTGGATGTCGGTTTCGAAGCCCGGGTAGTGAGCACCGATTTCGCACAGCATCTGCAGGAACTCCAGTACCGGACGGCTTTCTTCGGTCAGCATTTCACCCGGCATTACCAGCGGAACTCCCGGCGGGTACGGCAGGATCATGTTGGCGTTGACTTTGCCGATCATCTCTTCGAGGTAAACCTCTTCGGTCTGACCGCGCAGTTCCATCTGGAATGCGTTGTGCGGGTTCATCACCATGGTCGGCAGAACTTCGAAGGCACGGTACATCAGATCCGGCAGGTTGTGATGCTGAATCAGTGCGTGGATGCCTTGAGCCAGTTCCTGAATACGCATGTTTTCATAGAACTCCGGATCTTCACGGTACAGTGAAGGCAGCATGTTCTTAACGCGCAGGTTCAGGTCGTAGGCACGTTTGAAGTCGGTCAGACCACGCAGCAGGCTCATCGCCTTGGTCTTATCGATACCGATGCTGAACAGGAACAGCAGGTTGTACGGACCGGTCTTCTCAACGATGATGCCATGCTCATCCAGGTACTTAGCCACGATAGATGCCGGGATACCGGTATCCGCCATGGTGCCATCTTCCTTCATCCCCGGAGTCAGCAGAGTGACTTTGATCGGGTCGAGGAACATGTGGTTCTCATCGATGTCTTTAAAGCCGTGCCAAGATTCTTTCGGATCCAGGTTCCAGCATTTCGCTTCGTCGATGTGCTCCGGCTGCCATACGTCGAAGAACCAGCCATCAGACTCGGAACGCAGGCGTTTGATCTCTTTACGGAAGCGGATAGCACGTTCGATAGAACCGTTAATCAGGCGCTTACCAGCATTACCCTTCATCATCGCCGCAGCGGTTTCGATGGAAGCCACGATACCGTAGTGCGGAGAGGTAGAGGTATGCATCATGAACGCTTCGTTGAAGGTTTCTTCGTTGATGTCACCTTTAACGTGGATCATGGATGCCTGAGAGAAGGCCGCCAGCAGTTTGTGAGTAGACTGGGTTTCATAGATCACCTTGCCTTCTACACGATCGCCACTCATGCCGCACAGGCCTTTGTAGATCGGGCTGAAGTTGGTGTAAGGCACCCAAGCTGAGTCGAAGTGGATGGATTTAACATCCAGGGTCTTCTTGATGTATTCCGCGTTGTAGAACAGACCGTCGTAGGTGGAGTTGGTCACTACGGCGTGTACCGGCCAGGTCGCGTTCGGGGTGTTCTTCACACGCTCTTCGATGGTTTCACGAGCGAATTCGCTCTTCGGAATACCACCCAGGATACCGTAGGCGTTACGGGTCGGACGGAAGTAGATCGGCGTAACGTCGCTCATCATCATCAGGTGAGTCAGAGACTTGTGGCAGTTACGGTCGATCATGATGGTGCTGCCGGCCGGTGCGGAGTACATACCAACAATCTTGTTGGCGGTTGACGTACCGTTGGTCACCATGTAGCTGCGTTCAGCGTTGAAGGTACGTGCGATGTACTCTTCGGCTTCTTTATGCGGACCGGTGTGGTCCAGCAGAGAGCCCAGCTCGGAAACGGAGATGGAGATGTCAGATTTCATGGCGTTAGCGCCGTAGAAATCATAGAACAGGCTACCTACCGGGCTCTTCTGGAACGCGGTGCCGCCCATGTGGCCCGGCGTACAGAAGGTGTACTTGCCTTCTTTCACGTAGTTGAACAGCGCCTTGGTCAGCGGCGGCAGGATTTCGTCTACGTAAGCGTCGGTGCTCTGACGGATTTTCAGGGCGATGTCTTCGGCTGCACCCAGGGCGTATTCGAAGAATTCAACGTTCAGACGCAGATCGCTCAGGCTAACATCCAGCGTAGAGTGGGTGTTGGCGAAAGCGTAAACCGGCAGATGCTCGTTCATCTCGCTGATGTCACGGCACAGGTCCAGGTTATAAGTATCCCAGTCGAAGATGACGCCGCACAGACGGGCGTTATTGTCGATCAACTTCAGCAGGTCTTCACGGTCGTTCGGATAAACGATCTGAAAATTCTGAGCTTCCAGTGCCTTATGCAGTTCACGGATGGGTTCTTCTTTGAAGTAAACACCCATGTGATTAAGGATGGCAATAATATTCATACTTTAATTCTCCAGGCAAAATGCGGGCCTCTCTCCGCGTGCGTTGGAACGCGTCATAGTAGAGAGAGGCTGGATAAAGTCGTTAAATTACTTGCTGTGTGTAATCGTTAGGATTACGAAATCGTGTAGCTTATTTACTTATGCCGCGGCGTTACTGTTGTTTTCAGTATTCTGTGCCTTGCGGGTGTTCATCTTGCGTGCATAGAACATCAGGATGATCAGGCTGACGATGAAGGTACCGGACAGCTCCATGTTGCCCGCACCCATCAGTGCGATGAAGCAGAAGCAGCAACCCAGTACAGCGGCAACCAGACTCATGATGTTCTTAACGTTGGCACCTTCGAAGCGAATCAGGTCAACGCAAGAGTAGAAGTACGGCAGCATGGTCAGCAGTACGGCGATACCCGTCAGCATGCCGAACAGGTCAGAGGCTTTACCGCCGCTGGCGTTCAGGATGGTGATCAGTACCATCAGGACAGTCATTTTCACGGAAGCCAGCAGCAGGCCTTTCTTCGGAATGCCGTTCTTATCCAGTTCACCGTAAACTTTCGGGAAGTTGCCATCGTTGGCGGCGCGAACACCCGCCTGGCCAACCAGCATCATCCAAGAACCCAATGAAGTCAGGCAGGCAAATGCAGTGAAGGCAGAGACGACCGGACCAGCCCAATGACCGACCATCGCAGAGGCGGAGACGGCGAACGGTGCACCGGAAGCAGCCATTTCACTGGCCGGGAACATACCGGCGATAACCTGAGTCGCGGCGATGTAGACGATACCGGCCAGGCAGGTACCCATCATGGTAGCCAGCGGAACGGTACGCTGCGGATTCTTCACCATACCGGTACTGACTGCGGCAGATTCAACCCCAACGAACGCCCACAGGCACAGCAGGATACTCTTGACGACAGCGTGAGTATCGGTACCGCCAGAGGTGTTCCAGTTAGCGTGATAAACGGCCGGATCGAACCAGGCCCAACCAGCGATGGCGGTGCCCACAACCGGGATCAGTACCAGAACCAGACCGATAGTGGTCAGACGGCTCACCCAGGTACCACCCAGCATGTTAACGAAGGTGAAGATCCAAACGATGGCGATACAGGCGATACCTGCCGGTACCGGGCTGTTCAGCAGCGGGAAGAAGGTAGACAGGTAAGAGACGGCGGTGATGCCGATCGCCAGGTTACCGATCCAGTTTGCATGGTAGTAAAGAACACCGGTCTGGAAACCGAATGCAGGGCCAACCTCACCAGCATAGGCAATCGGGCCACCCTGCTGCGGGTTCTTGGTAGCCAGTCGGGCATAAACATACGCCAGAGACATGGCACCAACCAGAGAAATGATCCAGCCGAAAATGGCGATAGAACCTAAACTCGCCAGGTTTGCAGGCAGAAGTGCGATGCCGCTCCCCATCATATTACCGGCAACAACACCGGTACAGGCGATAAGCCCGATTTTTTTGCTCGATGACATGGTCAAGTTGCTCCTGATTAATTTTCAGATAAGTCGGCTTTACGCATATAGCTAGCGAGTGGTCGACTTGATGGCAGGCATAGTAATGACCCGGTAAAGCAAAGTCCTAAAGGTAAAGTTAAATTCTCAGCGTGTCGCAATAAATGACATCTTGATGTTTTTCTCCCTCACCCCAAAAAACATCAAGAGCAGGCATATAAATCCTTATAAATCATTCTGTTGACATAAAAATGACATGAAGAAATCGCACAATAAAAACACAAAAAAAGCAACAAAAGGCTAACCGTATTTGTCACACAAAAGTAACTAAAAGCCATAGAGACATGAACAAAGTTGAGATTTAACACTCAGGATGAGGGGAATAAAAAAGCCCGCCGACATCATTGCCGGCGGGCTTGATTATTTATAATACAAATCTACTCGGTTTTTTCTGCGTCATAATTAAGCAGGTAGGGGGCGACGCGTTCAATATTCGTTTGAAAGACGCCATTCTTAATCCAATACAGGGTGTTGTTACCCGGACGTAGATTAAATGCAGTGATATAGGCATCTGCCGCCTGGTTATTCTGCCCCTTCAATTCGTACACTTTACCCAGCAAGACATAGTTCAGCCAGGACATCTCCAGCTCGATACCCTTATTGATGGCGGCAAACGCTTGTTCAACCTTCCCCTGCCCCAGATAGTCGACAGTATAAATCTGCTGAATAATGGGGGTTCCCTGCAACAGCTTATTCTGCTCCACCTCATTAATCTCCTGACGCAACGCCGTCAGTTGTGGTGCACTCAGGGGCTGATAAGAGTTAAGCAGAATGTCGACCAACGCCTTCTCCGCTTTAGCATAGACGAAATCAGGGTCTTGTTTGATCAGCTGCGCCAACAGACGGTTCGCTTGGTTCAGCGACTCGCCATCACCCTGTAGCAACAATTGATGGGCCTGATAATACTGTTGCAACATCTGGCTATGAGTCGGTACCAGCGTATCGTAGCGCAACGCCAAGGAAGGCGGCATCTTGACCTTGAGAACGGAGAAAATGCTATCGACGAAGTCCTTCTGCACACTCAGCAAATTATCCGGAGTGATGAAGTAACGCTTCTCCAGCATCACCGAGTTGTCGGCATTATCGACCAGGCGTACCGAGAGGAAACACTGTTGCGCCCGATAGTGGCGTTGGTTGACGAACTCGATATACAACGACTTACCCGAGCTACTGGGGCCGCCATAGTTGTAGTTGGTCTGATCGTGGACCAGGAAGGTGGAGTAGGTGTTTAACCCTTGAGTCAGCTCCTCACTCAACCCCACGACATAGGAGAGTTGATTGGTCCAATTACTGCAACTGTTCCCGCCCTGGATGCGGATATCGATGTCGCGCGGGTTGAGCAACATCGGCTGAGGGGCTACCGGGACGCGATTACTGAACACCGCTAAGCCAACGAAACTGACACAGAGCAGCAACGCGGTCAAAAATGCCACCCAGACCCAGAAAGAGGAGCGTTTATAACGCGGAATACGCGTAAGTGGCGCAACCTCTGACTCTGCCGCTCGCTCGGATAGCGGTGAGGCCGGTGCGGCCGCTTGCGCCACCGGCATCTCCACGGGCGTGCGTGGCGACACGGGAGGCGCGGATGTCTGAGGCGGTGCCTCTGCCGTAGGCGACGCCTCCACGCGGCCACTCAGCGGCGCGCTAGACGACTCTAGCGACGTGGCGCTCGCCAGCGCGAGTTCACTACTCTCCCCGTTACACCAGAGTACCGGCTCAACCAACTTGTAGCCGCGCTTCGGCACGGTCACGATGTACTCGGGGGCTTCGGTACGTCCATCCTTAAGGTACTTCCGTAATTCAGAGATGCACTGAGTCACAACGTGATTGGTGACGATATTTCGTTTCCATACGTTGTCAATCAGTTCATCCCGACTCAGCACCGTATCCGGATGGTGAGCAAAGTAGCTCAACATATCGATGAGTCTGGGCTCAAGTACCAACACGCGTCCTTCGCGAGTGATTTTGTTATCTGCTGCCAGTACTAACCACTCGCCTACGCGGAAAGTTTGCTCTTGCATAGTGTACTAATTGCCCGGAGAGAAAAGTCTAAAACGTGTCATACTAGCATAGTGCTTAAAGTAACACCTACACGCCGTCTATTAATTTATCAAAGTAACTATTTTGTTAGTAAATCAATCCTGATACAACTCTAACGGTAATCCATCGGGATCGCGCAAAAAGGTAAAACAGCGCCCGCTGTTCTCATCGCGTCGTACCGGCTCACACACCACTCCCTGCTCAGCAAGCTCGGCGATCGCGAACGCCAGATCGCTCACACCGAAAGCCAGATGGCGCAAGCCACATGCCTCAGGTGCGGAAACACGCGCTGGTGGGGAGGGAAAGGAAAACAACTCCAGCGTATAGACGCCATCCAGTGCCAGATCGCCCTTCCAAGAGTCGCGATCGGCGCGATAATGCTCATTGATTAAGGAAAATCCGAGAATGTTACAATAAAACGCCTTACTACGCGCATAATCCGAGGCGATAATGGCGATGTGATGGATACGGTTGAGCTTCACTGTATCTCCAAAGGGGTGACAATGTTTGGCGGATTATGCCGCGTCTGCACAAAAAAGGTTAGCGTCTCACTGTGGAAAATATACAAGAAATAAAGACATCAAGCCCGACAGGCGGGCTTGATAAGTAGAAAGGCGGGAGAATAAAGCCCGATCAGCAGTAGCCGTAGTTCATCAGGCGTTGATAGCGGCGATCGAGGAGCTCTTCGGTCTCCAACGCGTCCAGTTCAGCCAAATCGGCGACCAACTGCGTCTTCAGGGTAGCCGCCATGGTCTGCGGATCACGATGCGCGCCGCCCAACGGTTCTGGGATCACCGAGTCGATCAGCTTCAGCTCCTGTAGACGCGGGGCGGTAATGCCCATCGCTTCCGCGGCCAACGGTGCCTTGTCGGCGCTCTTCCACAGAATCGAGGCACACCCCTCCGGTGAGATCACCGAATAGGTGCTGTATTGCAACATGTTGACCTTGTCGCCCACCCCGATAGCCAACGCGCCGCCGGAGCCACCCTCACCAATTACCGTGCAGATCACCGGGACCTTCAAGCCGGACATCTCACGCAAGTTGCGTGCGATCGCCTCGGACTGACCGCGCTCTTCCGCCCCCACGCCCGGATAAGCCCCCGGGGTATCGATAAAGGTAATAATCGGTAAGTTAAAGCGCTCGGCCATCTCCATCAGGCGCAAGGCCTTACGGTAACCTTCCGGCGCAGGCATGCCGAAGTTGCGACGGATCTTCTCTTTGGTCTCGCGCCCCTTCTGATGACCAATCACCATCACTGGACGGCCATTCAGACGCGCCATACCACCAACGATAGCTTTATCGTCGGCGAAGGCACGATCGCCAGCCAGTTCATCGAAATCGGTAAAGATATGCTGAATATAATCCAAGGTATAGGGACGACGCGGATGACGCGCCAACTGAGCAATTTGCCAGGCTCCCAGATCGGAAAAAATCTTACGCGTCAGTTCAACACTCTTGTCACGCAGACGTTGAACCTCTTCGTCGATATTAATATCCAATTTTTCGTCTTGACGGCTGAGTGCGTTCAGCGAGTCGATCTTCGCTTCGAGTTCGGCAATCGGCTGTTCAAAATCCAGAAAATTCAGACTCATAGTATTCCTATATTAGTCAAATTCCAGTTCAACTTGTTCGTTCCCCACCAGCGTACGTAGATCGAGCAACAGACGATCTGTCGGCGTCACGCGCCAGGCCGCGCCAAAACGGACCCTGGCTCGCGCATCCGCGCGCTGATAATAGAGATGAACTGGGATCGTCCCCGAACGATGTGGTTCCAACGCTTCACGGAGACGGTTTAAAAGCTGATCATCAATTTGCCTGTCGGTCAGCGAGATGGCAAGTCCGCGAGCATATTTTTCACGGGCTTCGCTGATATCCATGAGCTCGCGGGCGATCATTTTAAGGCCGCCGCTAAAGTCATCAAAGCTGACCTGTCCACTGGCGATCAGGATACGGTCTTTTTCCAACAAATGCTGGTATTTTTCCAGCGCATCGGTGAACAACATCACCTCAAGACGACCGGAGCGATCGTCGAGGGTACACATCCCGATGCGGTTACCACGCTTGGTGGTCATCACCCTGGCGCCCAGCACCAGGCCAACGGCGGTGGTCATCTTACCACGCTCCGTCGGATGCATATCCTTCAGGCGACCGCCGCCAGCATAGCGTTCGATCTCCTTCAGGTATTGAGTGATCGGGTGGCCGGTCAGATACAGCCCCAAGGTCTCGCGCTCACCGTCCAACACCATCTGTGGTGGCCAGGGTGGCACACTACCATAGGACTTCTCGACCTGCTCCGGCTCCTCGGCCAGGACACCGAACATATCGGCCTGGCCGATAGCCTCGGCGCGCGCATGCTGCTCGGCGGCCTTGAGTGCATCATTCAACGAGCTCATCAACGCGGCACGATGCGGCCCCAAACGATCGAAGGCACCAGACATGATCAGCTTTTCCATCACCCGACGGTTCAGCTTCTTGGTGTCGGTTCGGGCGCACAGGTCGAACAGATCCTTGAAATAGCCCTGCTCACCGCGGTTACGCGCCTCGATGATCGCCTCGATAGGCCCCTCCCCTACCCCCTTGATGGCGCCGATACCGTAGACGATCTCGCCTTCATCATTGACGTGGAAGTGGTACTGCCCACTGTTGATGTCCGGCGGTAGGATCTTCAGCCCCATGCGCCAACACTCATCCACCAGCCCGACGACCTTGTCGGTGTTATCCATATCGGCCGTCATCACCGCCGCCATAAATTCCGCGGGATAGTGCGTCTTCAACCATAAGGTCTGATAAGAGACCAGCGCATAGGCGGCAGAGTGCGACTTGTTGAAGCCATAACCGGCGAACTTCTCCACCAGGTCGAAGATGTGCATCGCCAGCTCGCCGTCGACGCCGTTGTTCCTGGCTCCCTCCTCAAACACCGAGCGCTGCTTGGCCATCTCCTCCGGCTTTTTCTTCCCCATCGCACGGCGCAACAGATCCGCCCCGCCCAGCGAGTAGCCGGCCAGCACCTGGGCGATCTGCATCACCTGTTCTTGGTACAAGATGACGCCGTAAGTCGGCTCCAGCACCGGCTTCAAGCTTTCATGCTGCCACTCGCGGTCCGGGTAGGAGAGCTCCTCACGCCCATGCTTACGGTCGATGAAGTTATCCACCATCCCCGACTGCAACGGCCCCGGTCGGAACAACGCCACCAAGGCGATCATATCTTCGAAGCAGTCTGGCTTCAGCCGCTTGATCAGATCCTTCATCCCACGCGATTCCAACTGGAATACCGCCGTGGTTTCCGCGCGTTGCAGGATGTCGAAACTCTTCTGATCATCGAGCGGGATGGCAGCGATATCCACCGGCTCCAGCCCATGGCGAGCGCGACGCGCGTTGATCATCTCCAACGCCCAGTTGATGATGGTCAGGGTACGCAGGCCGAGGAAGTCAAACTTCACCAACCCGGCATACTCCACGTCGCTCTTATCGAACTGCGTGACCGGATGATTCCCCTCGGCATCGCAATACAGTGGCGCAAAATCGGTGATCTTGGTGGGGGAGATCACCACCCCACCGGCATGTTTACCGGCGTTGCGTGTCACCCCTTCCAGCTTGCGGGCCATGTCGATCAGCGCGCGCACCTCTTCGTCCGCCTCGTAGATCTCCGGCAACTGAGGCTCCGCCTCGAAGGCCTTGGCCAAGGTCATGCCAGGATCGGGCGGCACCAGCTTGGAGATGCGGTCGACGAAGCCGTAAGGATGCCCCAGGACGCGACCGACATCACGGATCACCGCCTTGGCCGCCATGGTACCGAAGGTGATGATCTGCGACACCGCCTCGCGACCATACATCTCGGCGACGTGATCGATCACCCGATCGCGTTTCTCCATGCAGAAGTCGACGTCGAAGTCGGGCATCGAGACACGTTCCGGGTTGAGGAAGCGTTCGAACAGCAGATCGAAGGCTAATGGATCCAGGTCGGTGATCTTCAGCGAATAGGCGACCAGCGAGCCCGCACCGGAGCCACGCCCCGGGCCGACCGGTACCCCGTTATCCTTCGACCATTGGATAAACTCCATCACGATCAAGAAGTAGCCGGGGAACCCCATCTGGTTGATCACCTTCAGCTCGATCTCCAGACGCTCATCGTACGGCGGACGGCACCGCGCGCGCTCCGCCTCATCGGGGAACAGGAACGTCAGACGCTCCTCTAACCCCTCGTGCGCCTTCTTCACCAGGAACGCTTCCGTCGTCATCTCCCCAGTTGGGAATTGCGGCAGAAAGTACTCGCCGAGGCGAATCGTGACGTTACAACGCTTAGCAATCTCTACGCTATTTTGCAGCGCCTCCGGCAGATCGGCGAATAGCTCGCACATCTCCGCCTCGCTACGCATATATTGCTGAGCGCTATAGTTACGCGGACGCTTCGGATCATCCAGGGTATAGCCGTCATGGATCGCCACCCGGATCTCATGCGCGTCGAAGTCCGATGCCTCCAAGAAGCGGACGTCATTGCTGGCCACCAGCGGCAGATCACGCTGCTGCGCCAGCTCCACCGCCATGTGAAGGTAATTCTCCTCGTCGGGACGCCCGGTTCGCACCAGTTCGAGGAAATAACAATCGGGGAAGTAACGCTGGTAAAAATCGACGCATTCGTTGACCAACGCCTGATTACCGCGTAACAGGAGCTTACCGACGTCACCCTGACGGGCGCCCGACAGCAAGATTAAGCCCTGGCGGTATTGCACTAACCAGTCACGATCGATGGTGGGACCCTCGGCACCGTAACCGCGCTGGTAGGCGTGCGAGATCAGTTGGGTCAGATTCTGGTAGCCGGTATTATCGCTAGCCAAGATGGTCAACGACGCCAGCTCATCCCCCATCATCTCGCTACGCACCAGCACATCGGCACCGACCAATGGCTTGATCCCGGCCCCATGCGCGCTACCATAAAACTTCACCAGGCCGCACAGATTGGTATGATCGGTGATGGCGAAAGCGGGCATCCCCAGCGCAGCAACCTTCTTGACCAGGGGACTGGTCTTTGCCAGCCCGTCGATCATCGAATAGTCACTGTGCACATGCAGATGTATGAAACGCGGCTCCGCCATCGAACGATTACCCTTTAATACCAGAAAACAAACTCATACCGTGGAGGACTGAGCCATCACAGGCCCAAGACCCGCTTCACCGGCGCAAAGCTGCGACGATGTTGATCGGTCGCGCCCAGCTCCGCCAGACGCGCCAGATGTAAGGCGGTAGGATAGCCCTTATGTTGGGCGAAACCATACGCCGGGTACTGACGATCCAATGCCGCCATCTCGCGGTCTCGGGTCACCTTGGCCAGGATCGAGGCGGCACTGATCTCCGCGACGCGACTATCGCCCTTCACCACCGCCTGGGCCGCCATGGGCAAGGCTGGGCAACGATTGCCATCGATCAGCACCAAATCCGGCGGCAACGTCAGCCCCGCCACCGCGCGCTGCATCGCCACCATGGTGGCCTGTAGGATATTCAGACGATCGATCTCCTCCGGCTCGGCACGGCCAAGGCTCCAGCACAATGCCTTCTCGACGATCTCGTCATACAGCGCGTTGCGCCGCTTCTCGCTTAACCTCTTCGAGTCCGCGAGCCCCCTGATAGGACGCGCCGGATCGAGGATCACCGCCGCCGTCACTACCGCGCCGACCAGCGGGCCACGCCCGACCTCATCCACACCGGCGATACGCTCGGCGGCAGGATAAATAAAGATATCACTCATGCATCGACTCCTGAGGCCTATCGGCCAACGCCAGCACCGCCTCGGCCGCCTGCTCGTCAGCGCCACAGCGGATCTGGCGATGCAATTGCAGGAAGGTCTGCTTCAGCGCCTCGCTCTGCGCACCGTCGGCCAGCAACGGCGTCAACGCCTGCGCCAGACGCGTGGGTTCACAGTCATGCTGCAACAGCTCCGGCACCAACTCGCGACCGGCCAACAGATTCGGCAGTGAGACAAACTCGGTTTTCACCAGACGTTGCGCCAGCCAGAAGGTGAAAGGCTTCATACGGTAGGCGACTACCATCGGACACTTGGCCAACATGCACTCCAAGGCCGCCGTCCCCGACGCCAGTAGCGCGGCATCGCTGGCGTACATGGCATTGCGCGCCTGACCATCCAGCAGATGCGCCGTCAGATCCGGCGCCACCTCGGCCTTGATGCGCTCAAACTGTGCGCGACGACGGGCGTTGACCAGCGGCACCACGATCTGCAAGTCGGGGTAATGCTGGCGCAATAGCAATGCGGTCCGCAAAAAATCGGCGCTCAGCATCTCCACCTCGGCGCTACGACTGCCGGGCAGTAATGCCAGACAGCGCGCGTCGGCGGCGATCCCCAACGCCTGACGTGCCGCGGCGCGATCCGGCACCAACGGCATCGCATCGGCCATGGTATGGCCGATGAAGCGACAGGGAACATTGAAACGATCGTAGAAGGCTTTCTCAAATGGTAAGAAGGCCAACACCAGATCGGTAGCGCGGCCAATCTTAAATACCCGCTTCTGACGCCAGGCCCAAACGGAGGGGCTGACATAGTGGATGGTGCGAATCCCCCGCTGATGCAGGCGCCCCTCCAGAGTCAGGTTGAAGTCCGGCGCATCGATACCGACGAAGACATCGGGCTGCAACGCCGTAAAGCGTCGCGTTAACTCCCACCGAATCGTTAACAGACGCGGCAGGCGCTCCAGCACCTCGACGATCCCCATCACCGCCAGCTCTTCCATCTCGAACCAGGCTTCACAGCCCTCGGTCTGCATCAAGGGACCCGCTACGCCGACGAAGCGCGCGTCGGGATGACGCGCCTTCAGTGCGCGGATCAGGCCAGCTCCGAGAATATCGCCGGAGGTTTCCCCGGCGACCAAACCAATGGTTAGCGGGCGTTGGCCCAATGCTGCCTGCACCATAGATTAACGGATGATGCCACGCGTAGAGCGGGCGAAGAAGTCAACAAACAACTGCACCGCCGGCTGCTGCTGCGCCAGGGCCTCGATCTCCGGCTTCGCCTCCTCCAGCGTCTTACCGCTACGATAGAGGATCTTGTAGGCGTTACGGATCGCCTGCAGGGCACTCTTATCGAAGCCACGACGCTTCAGCCCTTCCAGATTCAGGCCATACGGGGTGGCGTGGTTACCTTGAGCAATCACGTACGGCGGCACATCCTGCGCCACGCCGGAACAGCCACCGACCATCACATGGGCACCGATCACGCAGAACTGATGCACCGCCGTCATGCCACCGATGATCGCATAGTCATCGATGGAGACATGGCCACCCAAGGTCGCGTTATTCGCCAGAATACAACGATCGCCGATCACACAGTCGTGCGCAACGTGGGTATTGACCATCAGCAGGTTATCGCTACCGATACGTGTCAGACCACCGCCTTGCGCCGTACCGCGATGAACGGTGACGCTCTCGCGAATGCGGTTACGATCGCCAATCTCAACACGGGTCGGTTCACCGGCATACTTCAGATCCTGATTCACTTCGCCGAGGGTGGCGAACTGATAGATCTGGTTGTCGCGGCCGATTTTGGTGATCCCATTGACCACCACATGGGACTTGAGCACGCTGCCCGCACCGATCTCGACGTGAGAACCGATATAGCAGAAGGGGCCGATATGAACTCCGGCGCCAATCACCGCGCCATCTTCAACAATGGCACTGGGATGGATAAAGGCGGTTTGATCTATCACGTATTAAGCCTCACGGTTACGAGCGCACATCATGGACGCCTCGCAGACGATCTTGCCGTCAACCTTGGCAACACCGTTGAAGCGCGCCACACCACGACGCTCCTTGAGAAACTCGACTTCCAGAATCATCTGATCGCCCGGGTGTACCGGACGTTTAAAGCGGGCATCATCGATACCGGCAAAATAGTACAGCTCGCCCGGCTCCAGTTTACCCACGCTCTTAAATGCCAGGATACCGGTGGCCTGTGCCATCGCTTCGAGGATCAATACCCCGGGGAAAATCGGCTTGCCCGGGAAGTGGCCCTGGAAAAACGGCTCGTTGAAGGAAACGTTCTTCACCGCACGCAGAAACTTACCCTCTTGGTAATCCAACACACGGTCAACCAGCAGGAACGGGAAACGATGCGGCAGTAGTTCTAAGATCTCTGAAATATTGAGAGTATGAGTGTCAGTAGTCAAAATACTCTTCCTGTAAAAAAACGGATGTCAAACAACACGGCCTGCCTCACTCCGCAAGGGAAGGTGATGCAGGCCGCAAATCGGATTGGGCCAGGTGGCCCGGCGGGCATTAATCGCTGTGAACTTTCTTTTCGACAGCCTTGAGACGCTTATTGATCTCGTCAATATTCATCACCAATGCGGCCGTCTTACGCCAGGTCTTATTCGGCTGTAGCGGAATACCCGAAGAGTAGATGCCGGGTTCGGTGATCGGACGCATCACCATGCCCATCCCCGTCACCACCGCCTGATCGCAAATTTCCATGTGGCCATTGATCACGCTGGCGCCGCCAATCTGGCAATAACGGCCAATCTTAAGGCTACCGGCCATGATAACACCACCGGCAACTGCTGTATTGTCGCCAATCATGACGTTGTGCGCAATCTGGCACTGGTTGTCGATAATCACGCCGTTACCGATCACGGTATCATCCAACGCGCCGCGATCGATAGTGGTACAGGCGCCGATCTCGACACGATCGCCAATACGCACGCTGCCCAACTGCGGAATCTTCACCCAGTTACCACGCTCGTTCGCGTAGCCGAAGCCATCACTGCCGATCACCGTACCCGACTGCACCAAGCAGTGTGCGCCGATCTCGACCTGATGATAGACGCTGACGTTGGCCCACAGGCGAGTGCCGGCGCCAATCTTGGCAAACTTACCGATGAAACAGCCCGCGCCGATGATCGCCCCTTCGCCCAGCTCCACGCCCTCTTCGATCACCGCATTGGCGCCGATAGAGACATGAGCGGCCAGCTTGGCCGTCGGATCGATCACCGCGCTCGCCGCAATGCCGCTCGCCGGTTGTGGCGTACTGTCCATCAGCTGTGCCATCAACGCGTAGGTCAGGTAGGGATTCTTCACTACCAATGCCGACGAGGGGCAATAGGCCAGATCCGCTTGCGTCAACACCACGGCGCCAGCCTGGCAGGCGGCCAATTGCTCACGATAGCGGCTGTTGGACAGAAAAGTAATCTGGTTCGCTTGTGCTGAATGCATCGACGCCACGCCGGTGACGACGAGATCGCCATCACCGTGTAGTTCGGCATTCAACTGCTGAGCAAGGTCAGCCAGTCGAATTGAAGCCATGCCTTATTTAACCTGTTTCAATACTTGAGCAGTGATATCGTCAGACGGCTGAGAATAGGCCAACGCGTTGGCGTCGATCACCATATCGTAGCCCTTATCTTTCGCCACGCTGCGTACCGCATCTTGGATACGGCTCAACAGCTTGTTGCGCTCTTCCATCTGGCGACGACGATTGTCCTGTTCGAAGGCTTGCGCCTTACGGGCGAAGGTTTCACGCTGTGCCGTGATCTCCTTTTCTAACCGAGTACGCTCACTGGCTTTCATGGTGGAGCCATCGCGCTGCAAACGTTGCATCTTCGTCTGTAGATCGCGCTCCATCCCTTGCAACTCGGTCGCACGGCTCTTGAACTCGCTCTCCAGCTGCTTCGCCACCGCTTCACGCTGTGGCAATTGCTGGAAGATGCTAGCAACGTTGACAAAGGCAATTTTCTCAGCAGCCTGTACGTTGGCAGAGACTGCCATTGCGACGCTTAAACCCGCGGCATATAACCACTTTTTCACTTTGAACTCCTTACCATCACCTAGTTGTGTCAATGACACGTCACTGCACAGGCGCCGACCCATCGTGTCTCACCACGTCCAGAGAAAAGAACGCGCTGAGCGGAGCATATGCAAAAAAGGGACGGATGCGATCCCGCACCTTTATACCTAAAGGCCTGCGCAGATGAGTCCGCCAGGCCTCTCTCAGATAGCGCGTAGCCGGTTACCAGGTCTTACCGATGTTGAACTGGAACTGCTCCGACTTATCACCCTCATATTTCTTAACCGGTTGAGCGTAGGAGAACACCAACGGGCCGAGCGGTGACATCCACTGTAGCGCCACACCGGCAGACATGCGCACGTTGGTCGCTTTACTGTAGTCCGGTAGGGCCGGATAGGCCGCATGATCCCAGTTAGTATCCCATACGGTACCGGCATCCATAAACACGGAGGTTCGCAGGGAGTTAGCATACTGCTCGCTGACGAACGGCGTCGGGGTAATCAACTCCAGGCTGGCAACCGCCATGGCATTACCGCCCACCGCATCGTTGTCGCTGGTCTTGCTGGTATCCACGCTACCATTGCTATTCAGATAAACCGCTTTCGGGCCGATGTTATTCGACTGGAAGCCACGCACGGTACCCGA
The DNA here is from genome assembly GCF_044540725.1 of Edwardsiella sp. A.80236. Classification (NCBI taxonomy): domain Bacteria; kingdom Pseudomonadati; phylum Pseudomonadota; class Gammaproteobacteria; order Enterobacterales; family Hafniaceae; genus Edwardsiella; species Edwardsiella sp. A.80236. The sequence continues at coordinate 209,171 of NZ_JBIUCY010000002.1, read as the reverse complement.
GCCACCGGCATAGAAGTTCTCATAGAACGGCATCTCTTTGCCGCCGAAGCCGTTGCCATACCCCAGACGGGTCCGCCCCAACACGACCCAAGTACGATCTTGGTTAATCGGGAAGTAGCTCTGGCTGTCAAAGGTCAGCTTGTAATATTCGTTATCGGAGCCCGGCAGGGTTATCTTACCGTTCAACGACGCCTTATTACCGGCCGTCGGGAAGAAACCGCGATCCAGGTTGTTATAAGCCCAACCGGCGGTCCAGGTATAATCGTTCGCCTTGTAGCTGGCGCTGTTGCTATCGCTCGGGTTCTGACCCACGGAGCGCAGATAACGCCACATCGACACCTGTGGCTGCATATCAGACAGGTCGTTATGCACATAACCCAGGCCGGTACGCAGCGAGTTATTTTCGTTGATCGGGAAGCCTAAGGTGCCATCGAAACCATAGCTGCTGTTGGTGTAGTCAGACAGATCGGCGTCGTTGGCTTTAAAGTCATTATAGAACAGGCGTCCGCCCAGGCTGACCCCATTCACCGTAAAGTACGGGTCGGTCAGCGACAGCTCGGCATAGGTCTGATAGTCGTTCTTGGTACCGTTAATCGCCACCACGTTGCCGGTGCCCAGCCAGTTATCCTGCTGTACCCCGACCTGGAAGCTCACGCCACTCTCGGTACCATAGCCGATACCGAAGTTAAAGCTACCGGTATTGCGCTCTTTCACCTTGTAGATCACATCGACCTGATCCGGCGTACCCGGCACGCGTTGGGTCTCGACGTCGACGTTTTCAAAGTAGCCGGTACGGTTCAGACGCTCTTTACCCTGCTCGACCTGATCGCTCCCCAGCCAAGACCCTTCCATCTGACGCATCTCACGACGCAGTACCGAGTCTTTGCTGGTATCGTTACCGACGAAACGGATCTGACGAACATAGTAGCGGTTACCGGCATCGATATTCATATGCAGGATAACGGTCTTATCCTTGTCATTGATCTCCGGCTGCGTCTGTACGCGTGGGTAGGCATAACCATAGCGACCCAACAGCTGCTTGATCTCGTCTTCCATCTTGGTGACCTTGGCGCCGTTGTACAACTCGCCCGGTTCTACCTTAGTCAAACGACCGATCTCGGCGCTGTAACCCGCCATATTGCCGGTGACATCCACCCCTTGCAGCTTATACTGATCGCCTTCGGTGATGTTGATGGTGATGTAGATACCTTTCTTATCCGGCGTCAGGCTGACCTGGGTCGAGTTAATCGCAAAACGCGCATAACCACGATCCAAGTAATAACTGCGCAGAGCCTCCAGATCACCGGCCAGCTTCTGTTTTTGATACTTACGGTCGGCCATCAGGTTCCACCACGGCACATCATCGCGCAGTTGGAAGTGACCCAACAGATCGGCGCTACTGAAGGCATGGTTACCCACGATGTTGATCTGCTGGATTTGCGCCGACTTACCCTCGGTAAACACCAGCTTCAGATCCACGCGATTACGTGGCAACGGCGTTACCACCGCCTTCACCGTAGCGTTATATTTACCGACGCTGTAGTAGAAATCCTCCAGCCCCTTCTCGATGCTGGACAGGGTGGTGCGATCCAACGCCTCGCCGACACGGACCCCGGAAGCCTCCAGGTTCTGTTTCAGCATCTCATCCTTCACCGACTTGTTACCGGAGAAGGTAATGCTGGCGATGGTCGGACGTTCCTTAACCTGGACGATCAGATTATTACCATCACGCAGGACACGCACATCCTCGAAGTTTCCGGTGGCGTACAACGCGCGGATGGTATTACTCAAATCCTCATCAGAGACGGTATCGCCTACGCGAACCGGCATGTTAAGTAACGCCGCACCGACGGCGACCCGTTGCAGTCCTTCGAAATGAATATTTTTCACTACGAAACCATCTGCACCGTATACGGTTGCGCTGCCAAACAGCAGCGACGCTAAGAGCAACTTTTTCATCGCCATCGTTGTTATGCGTTCTTCCTAACAATCCCGCGCATTAAAGTCGCGAGAAATCATTGAAAAGTGCAAGCCCCATAAACAGCATCAGCAGAATCGTGCCGATGCGATAGCCGAAAGCCTGAACTCGCTCGGACACCGGCTCGCCCTTGAGCTTTTCCAGCGCAAGAAACAGCAGATGTCCCCCATCAAGAACCGGTAAAGGGAACAGGTTGATGATCCCCAAGTTAACGCTGATCAGCGCTAAAAACATCAGGTAATACACCAAGCCATACTCGGCCGCCGCTCCCGCCCCCTGTGCTATGGAGAGAGGACCGCCCAGATTATTTAACTTCACATCACCGGTAATCAGTTTACCCAGCATGGAGACCGTCAGCTTCATCAGCTGCCAAGTCTTATCCGTCGCCTGATACAGTGCCACGAAAGGCCCGTACTGACGAATAGTTTTGTACTCTTCCGGCAAGGGAATCACTTGCGGCACGACGCCGGCGAAACCCTGTTCTTGGCCGCGCGCGACACGCCGACTCTCCGGCGTTAACGCCAGCGTTAGCGGACTACCATTCCGCTCAACCGACAGCGCTAACGTATGCCCGGGGTTATCACGAATTAGCAGGGCAAAATCACGCCAACCATTAATCGAATCGCCACTGACTTTAACGATCCTGTCCCCTACTTGTAAACCTGCTTTCTCCGCCGCCGATCCCTTTTGTAACGCGGCTACCACGGGCTCGATGGTCGGCCCACGCGGAATGATACCCAGCGATACCACCGGATCCTGCCGCTCGGGGTCGAAACGCCAGTCGCTGAGGTCAAGAGTCTTCGTCGTAACCCGATCGCTGCCAAACGGCCCGACCCCCAAGGTGGTTGAGCGGTCGCCGATCTGCCCGACCAGTGCCAAACGAACCGACTCCCAATCCGGTGTATCGACACCGTCAACCGCCTTCAGTTCCATTCCCGGCGCAATATGCGCAGCGGCGGCGATAGAATCCGGCGTGACCTCCGCGATGACCGGACGCACGCTGGGCACGCCGATGACGAACACCAGCCAATAAGCGAGGATAGCGAATAAGAAATTAGCGATAGGGCCGGCGCTGACGATCGCGGCGCGCTGCGCCACGCTCTTATTGTTGAATGCCTGATGACGGAACTCGGGCGAGACGCTCTCGACTCGCTCGTCCAACATCTTGACGTAGCCCCCCAGCGGGATCAGCGCGACGACAAACTCGGTACCCCGGCGATCGACCCGACGCCACAGCGCCTTGCCGAAACCGATGGAGAAGCGCTCGACACGCACACCACAACGGCGCGCCACCCAAAAGTGACCAAACTCGTGTACGGTGATTAATACGCCTAACGCCACCAAGAACGCCGGTAATCCCCATAGGATATTACTCATCGCCTCTCCCCCACTGTGTTAGGCCTGACCAAACACCAATAGCATCAGGCAGGCGAATACCGGCACCGCCGCCGTCAAACTGTCGATGCGATCCAGCACGCCGCCATGACCGGGGATCAGATGACTGCTGTCCTTAATCCCGGCCTCACGTTTAAACATGCTCTCGGTCAGATCGCCTAATACCGAGGCCAGTGCGGCGATCACGGAACAGATCAGCAGGATACGGACATCGATATCCAGTGGGGCATAGCGGCCAAACAGCCAAGAGATCAGCGCCGAGGTCATCAGTCCACCGATCAATCCTTCCCAGGTTTTTCCCGGAGAGACCTTCGGTGCCAGCTTGTTCTTACCGAATAGCTTACCGAAGATATAGGCGCCGGAATCGGCTCCCCAGACCAGCAGCATGACATAGAGCAACCACCAAGCGCCCCGGTAATGGTTCGCCTCGTAGCCATATTGACGCAACGCAACCATTCCCCAGAAGAATGGCAGGATGGTGACGATGCCGAACAGCACCTTGATCGTGCGCGAATGGCGCCACCAACGGGCGGATCGTGGATAGAAAAAAACCAGGAATAACGCCAGTAGCCACCAGCCAGCCGCCGCCCACAAGGAGCCTGCGATCAGCGGTAAATGCACGCTACGGTTAAATTCGGGCATGCCCAGCAACATCGCGGCCAGCACCAAACCACAGATGACAGCCCCCCAGATACGCTGATGGCGGCTGGCGAAACCCGCTAGCTGCCCCCATTCCCAGGCCGCCAACATACACACGGCGAGTGTCACCAGCGAGAAGCCCAGCGGCGGCAGCAAAAAGAGTGCGGCAATCACCACCGGGACCAAAATTAATGCAGTTATAATTCGTGACTTCAGCAAAAGTTCCCCCTATGACGCAGCAGCTGCGTTGATAGGCGTGGTACCCCCGAAGCGACGCTCTCGTTGTGCAAATGCATTCAGTGCACCTTCAAAGGTTGTTTCATCAAAATCAGGCCACAGCACATCGGTAAAGTAAAACTCTGAATAGGCAATTTGCCATAACAAGAAGTTACTCACTCGATGTTCTCCCCCGGTGCGGATCACCAAATCCACGGCATCCTGGTCATGCAGGCATACCTGCTCGCCCAGCATCGCTTCCGAGATCGCCTCCGGCGCTAACGTTCCCTGCTGAACCCGCTCCGCCAGCACTTTAACGCCTTGCACGATGTCCCAACGCCCACCATAGTTGGCGGCGATATTCAGGGTCAAACCCTCATTAGCCGCCGTCATCTGCTCCGAGCGACGAATGCGCTCCTGAAGACGCGGCGAGAAACGGCTAATATCGCCAATCACGCGCAGACGCACCTGGTGCTTATGCAACCGCTTGACTTCACTATCCAGTGCCCGGACAAATAGCTCCATCAATGCCGAGACTTCCTGTTGCGGCCGATTCCAGTTCTCGCTGCTAAAGGCGTATAGCGTCAGAGCCCGTATTCCCCGGGCGACAGCAAAGCGCACCGCACAGCGTACCGACTTCACGCCGGCCTTATGTCCGAATACACGCATTTTACCCTGACGCTTGGCCCAACGACCGTTACCGTCCATGATAATTGCTACATGTCGGGGGACCGAGGCCGCGTCGCTCATCACAGTTGGTTGTGTGGATGACATACGTGTAAATATTTCCTCAACGAGCCAGCAGGGGCCATAACTGCACCGTATCGTCGCGCCTATTCCTGGCGCAACGATACTACCTGCGTAAAAAAGCCGTGTATCAGCACGGCTACCCAATAATCCTAATCCTGTCTACGCGATACGCCCGATGGCGCTTGGCGTAAGGGGTCAATCCCAGACGCCCCCTCGAATGACGAGACGTCTGCGCCAAAAAACTGGCGCAGACTATATCATCATGCCGTTAGCGCCACAAATCAGCACACTCGGCACGGCGTAATTAACGGGAAAAACGTTGGCTCAGCGCCTGGGCTGCCTGGCGCGCCACCTGATCGATCGCCAGCACCCCCTCCACACTATCCGGCTCTTCGCAGCACAATTGCTCGACTACCTCGCGGTTCAAGCGAGCGATATCGGTAAAGCGTAGACGCCCATCCAGGAAGGCGGCAACAGCCACTTCATTCGCCGCATTCAACGCCGTCGTCGCAGCCTGCCCCTCGGCAAAGGCTTCGATCGCCAACTGGAGGCAAGGGTAGCGGGCCATATCCGGCGCCTCAAAACTCAGCGAACCCATGCGGCAGAAGTCCAACGGGGCGACGCCGCTAGGTACCCGCTCGGGATAAGCCATCGCATGCGCGATCGGCGTACACATATCTGGATTACCCAGTTGCGCAATCACACTACCGTCACGATAACGCACCATGGAGTGGATCACCGATTGCGGATGGATGATCACCTCCATCTCCTCTGCCGCCGCGTTAAAGAGCCAGCGCGCCTCGATGTACTCCAAGCCTTTATTCATCATGGTAGCCGAATCGACCGAGATCTTACGCCCCATCGACCAGTTGGGATGGGCGCAGGCCTGCGCCGGCGTCACCGCATCGAACTCCGCCAGCGACAGTTGACGTAACGGCCCGCCAGATCCGGTTAACACGATACGCGTCACCCCATGTTCATGCAGGCAGGCCGTGCCCAATTGCCGCTGTACCGCGACGGGCAGGCTCTGAAAAATCGCATTGTGCTCGCTATCGATAGGCAATAACTCGGCCTGGCTATGTGCCAAGGCATCCATAAACAGGCGACCACAGGTCACCAATGCCTCTTTGTTCGCCAGTAATACCCGTTTATTGGCGCGGATGGCCGCCAATGTCGGCAGTAGGCCGGCCGCACCGACAATGGCGGCCATCACCTGATCGACCTCATCCAAGGCGGCGAGTTCACAGGCGGCGCGCTCACCGCTCATCACGGCGACGGTATCTAACCCAGCCTCAAACAGGCGCTGACGCAACGCGGCGGCGGCACACTCATCGGCCATACAGACATAACGGGGAGAGAATTCACGGCACTGTTGCAGCATGACATCGACGTTCTTGCCTGCTACCAGCGCCACGACGCGGAATGCGCCGGGATTGGCCCGCACCACCGCCAGCGTACTGGTGCCGATGGAGCCGGTTGAACCTAGAATGGTCAGTTTCTTCATGAGGATACTCTGAATAACTGGAGCAAATCGCTACAGGATACGCTAAGCCAGCGCCACTCCCCAGCGAATTTTACACCGTCACCAACGCGCGTACACACGAAATCCGTGACCCAAAAAGCAAAAGCGCCGCTAAAGCGACGCTTATCACCGATCCCGCAGACGCCTGAATGCAGGCTGCCATGGTAGCCAGCGATGGCCACCAGGTTCAGCACAGCGTTGGCCGTGGATCATGCTGGAGCGATTAGAACTCCATCAGCTCTTTTTCTTTATCCGCCAGGGCGGCGTCGATCTTCTTGATCATCAGATCGGTGATCTTCTGAATATCGTCCTGTGACTTACGATCTTCGTCTTCGCTGATCTCTTTGTCTTTCAGCAACGCCTTCACCTTGTCGTTGGCATCACGGCGTACGTTACGTACGGAGACACGGCCAGACTCGGCTTCAGAACGTACCAGCTTGATCAGATCCTTACGGCGCTCTTCCGTCAGCGGCGGCAGCGGAACACGGATCACGGTGCCCGCAGAAGAGGGATTCAGACCCAGATCGGAGGTCAGGATGGCCTTCTCGATGGCACCAGACATGCTGCGATCGAATACGGTGACAGCCAGCGTACGGGAATCTTCCGCGACGATGTTCGCCAACTGACGCAACGGCGTGGCCGCACCGTAATACTCGACCTGAATGCCGTCGAGCAGATTAGGATGCGCACGACCGGTGCGGATTTTGCTGATGTTGCCCTTGAATGACTCGACGCATTTTTCCATGCGTGTTTCGGCATCTTTTCTGATTTCGTTGATCACGTTGCGAACCCTTGAAAACGGTGATGGTGGTTAAAGAGAGAATTGTGCACCAAAGGCCAAGCGCTTTTCAATGCGGCCAGCACAATACAATACGGCAGCCGGGCAGGCCGGCTGTCCCACACGCACGCGGCGCATTACTTGGTGATCAGCGTACCTTCTTTTTCGCCCATCACTACGCGACGCAGCGCACCCGGTTTGTTCATGTTAAACACGCGGATCGGTAAATTATGATCACGCGCCAGCGTGAAGGCCGCCAAATCCATGACCTTCAGCTCTTTCTCCAAGACATCCTGGTAGCTCAATTGCTCATACAACGTTGCATCCGGATCCTTCATCGGATCGGCAGAGAACACGCCATCGACCTTGGTCGCCTTCAGTACCACATCGGCCTCGATCTCGATCCCGCGCAGGCAGGCGGCAGAGTCGGTGGTGAAAAACGGATTGCCGGTACCGGCGGAGAAGATCACCACCCGGTTATTGCGCAGCAGGCTGATGGCCTCGGCCCAGCTATAGTTGTCACAGACGCCGTTCAGGGGGATGGCCGACATCAGGCGCGCGTTGACATAGGCGCGGTGCAACGCATCACGCATCGCCAGGCCATTCATCACCGTCGCCAACATCCCCATATGGTCGCCGACCACACGGTTCATCCCTGCCTGTGCCAGACCAGCGCCGCGGAACAGGTTGCCACCGCCGATCACCACACCCACCTGAACGCCGAGTTCTACCAGCTCTTTGACTTCCTGCGCCATGCGGTCCAGCACGCTCGCGTCGATGCCAAAACCTTCTGAGCCTTGCAGAGCTTCGCCGCTCAGCTTAAGCAGGATACGCTGGTAAACGGGTTTGGAATTGGTTGCCATGGTGTTCGAGTCCTAAAGAAACAGTCAATAAATTAGTCGGAGGTATTTCAATGTACGGTCTGTACCCCGGACCGCTCATTGAAGTAAGTCTGGCCGAATAAAACAGAACCGCCTAACGGCGGCTCTGTAATAAAAGGGGATTAGACCCCTTTAGACATCGCGGCCACTTCGGCTGCGAAGTCATTTTCGACTTTCTCGATGCCTTCGCCCACTTCGAAGCGAATGAAGCCGGTGACGTCAGCGTTGTGCTCTTTCAGCAGCTGGCCAACAGTCTTGCTCGGATCCATAACGAAGCTCTGACCGGTCAGAGAAACTTCACCGGTGAACTTACGCATACGGCCTTCAACCATCTTCTCGGCGATTTCGCGCGGCTTGCCAGACTGCATGGCGATGTCCAGCTGGATCTGGTGCTCGTGAGCAACCACGTCTGCCGGTACATCTTCCGGCTTAACATATTCCGGCTTGCTGGCAGCGATGTGCATGGCGATGTGCTTGATCAGCTCTTCGTCGGCACCGGTAGCGGCAACCATAACGCCGATACGTGCGCCGTGGCTGTAGGTACCCAGCAGCTCACCGCTCAGCTCAGAGACACGACGGATGTTGATGTTTTCACCGATCTTAGCAACCAGCTGAGTACGCTGTTCTTCGAACTTCGCTTTCAGCGCGTCGATGTCGATGATTTTGTCAGCCAGCGCGGCGTTAGCCACTTCGTCGGCGAAGGCTTTGAAGCCAGCATCTTTAGCCACGAAGTCGGTTTCGCAGTTCATCTCAACGATGATGCCGTATTTACCGTCAGCGGAAACCTTGGTCAGGATCACGCCTTCAGCGGCAACGCGACCGGCTTTCTTGGCCGCTTTGGCCTGACCGGATTTACGCATGTTGTCGATGGCCAGCTCGATGTCGCCGTTCGCTTCAACCAGTGCTTTCTTGCACTCCATCATGCCTGCGCCAGTACGCTCACGCAGTTCTTTTACCAGGGAGGCGGTAATTTCAGCCATTCTATTTTCCTCGGTTATCTCACCCAGGGTAGCCCCCTGTGCAAGACGATTGTTCTAGAGATGAATCTTCGTGGGGTGAGCCACAAAGAAAGGGGGCCATGATAGGCCCCCTAACCAACATATGAATACCTGGTTAATAAGGGCTCCTGCGAGCTGTCCTTATTACTCAGCTTCAGCCATGGTTTCTTCAGCCTGGGAAGCCAGATCCTGAGAACGGCCTTCGCGTACGGCTTCAGCCACAGCGCTCAGGTACAGGGTCACGGCGCGGATGGCGTCGTCGTTACCCGGGATAACGAAATCAACGCCGTCCGGATCGGAGTTGGTATCAACGATAGAGAATACCGGGATACCCAGGTTGTTGGCTTCTTTGATAGCGATGTGTTCGTGATCGGCATCGATAACGAACAGCGCGTCCGGCAGACCGCCCATGTCTTTGATACCACCCAGGCTGTTTTCCAGCTTGTCCAGCTCGCGGGTACGCATCAGTGCTTCTTTCTTGGTCAGTTTGTCGAAAGTGCCATCCTGAGACTGAGTCTCCAGATCTTTCAGACGTTTGATGGACTGACGAACGGTTTTCCAGTTGGTCAGCATGCCGCCCAGCCAGCGATGGTTCACGTAGAACTGATCACAGTTCAGGGCTGCGTCTTTTACCGCTTCGCTTGCTGCGCGCTTGGTACCAACGAACAGGATCTTGCCCTTACGGGAAGCGATCTTGCTCAGCTCAGCCAGAGCTTCGTTGAACATCGGTACGGTTTTTTCAAGGTTGATGATGTGAACCTTGTTACGAGCACCGAAGATGAACGGCTTCATTTTCGGGTTCCAGTAACGGGTCTGGTGACCGAAGTGAACACCAGCCTTGAGCATATCGCGCATGGAAACAGTTGCCATGATTAGACCTCTATTAAAAATTGGGGTTATGCCTCCACGTATCCCATGACGCCGACCATCGTGCGCATACGCGTCCGACAGCACCCCGGCACATGTGCCGATACGTGTGTGTTGTTTATGCAAATAACACAAAGTGAGATTTACAGCCTCTACGCATGCCTGATAGACATACGGGAACTGCGGCGCGCTTTATACCATAAACCCGCGTCAGACTCCACCTTTTGTTGCATTTTGAACCACGGCACTCGCTGCCATTTGGCAGGGCGAGGCGGGGCTGTTACCATAGAAGACATTGCTTCTCATTGTCGCTACGGCGACGCCCGTGGACAGAATACCTATGGCTATTTCACTGAAAACCCCACAAGACATTGAAAAGATGCGCATCGCTGGCCGCCTGGCCGCCGAGGTGCTGGAAATGATCGCCCCGCACGTGGTGCCGGGCGTCACCACCGGTGAATTGGATCGCCTATGCGATGCACATATCACCCAGCAACAGCAGGCCATCTCTGCCTGTCTGGGCTATCATGGCTACCCGAAGTCGGTCTGTATCTCCGTCAACGAGGTGGTGTGCCATGGTATTCCCAGCGATGACAAAGTGCTCAAGGATGGCGACATCGTCAACATCGACGTCACCGTGATCAAAGATGGCTGGCACGGCGACACCTCGAAGATGTTTATCGTCGGCAAACCGACCATTCTCGGCGAGCGTTTGTGCCGCGTCGCCCAAGAGAGCCTGTATCTGGCCCTGAAGATGGTCAAGCCGGGGATTCGGCTGCGCAGCATCGGTAAAGCGATCCAGAAGTTCGTCGAAAGCAACGGCTTCTCCGTCGTACGCGAGTACTGCGGTCATGGCATCGGCGAAGTGTTCCACGAGGAGCCACAAGTACTACATTACGATGCCGACGACGGCGGCGTCGTGCTCCAGCCGGGCATGACCTTCACCATCGAGCCGATGGTCAATGCCGGTGATTACCGTATCCGCTTGATGAAAGATGGCTGGACGGTAAAAACCAAGGATCGCAGCTTGTCCGCACAGTATGAACATACTATCGTGGTTACCGACGACGGCTGTGAAATCTTGACGTTGCGCGCCGAAGAACACGATCTGCCGCGGGTCATCACCCACGACATGAGTGCCCAGTAAGGGGGCGTCCCGCCCCGCGGGCGCCGTTTTGCGCCGCACACCGATAACGCAGGCCGGCTTAATGCCGGCTTTTTTATTGATGGAGTGCCTATGGCCGAGTTACCGCACGGCGCACCGGAGGCCCTACCGCCCGTCTCGCCGGATGCCCTGCCCGCCGACGCGTTAAACTGCGCCGGCCTGAAACCTCAGATGGAGCAGCTACGCCAATGGCTGCATGATGCCTTCCTGCGTGGGGAAAGTGCCGAGTCACTGGTCGCGGCGCGTACCCACTACCTCGATCGCCTATTAGTGCGTCTCTGGCGTCATTATGGCTGCGATCATCACCCCGGCCTGGCGCTGATCGCCGTCGGCGGTTACGGCCGTGGCGAGCTCCACCCCCTGTCGGACATCGATCTACTGGTGCTCACCCACGCGACGCCGGACGAGGCACTGGCCCAACGTATCGGCGCGTTGATCACCCTGCTATGGGACCTGCGCCTGGAGGTTGGCCATAGCGTACGTACCCTGGAGGAGTGCCTGAGCGAGGGGCTGGCGGATCTCAGCGTCGCCACTAACCTGATCGAATCTCGCCTACTCTGCGGTGACGTCGCCCTCTTTCTCCAACTGCAAAAACGCCTGTTCAGCGACGACTTCTGGCCCTCACCACGCTTCTTCCACGCCAAACTGGATGAGCAGCGCGAGCGCCACCAGCGCTATCACGGCACCAGCTATAATCTGGAGCCCGATATCAAGGCCAGCCCGGGGGGGCTCCGGGATATCCATACCCTGCTGTGGGTCGCTCACCGCCACTTCGGCGCCACCTCCTTCGATGAGATGGTCGGCTTCGGTTTCCTGACAGAGGCCGAGGCCGACGAACTGAACGAGTGCCGCAGCTTCCTGTGGCGTATCCGCTTCGCCCTCCATCTGGTGGTTAACCGCTACGACAATCGCCTACTGTTCGATCGCCAACTCAGCGTGGCTCACCTGCTCGGTTATCACGGGGAGGGTAACCAACCGATCGAGCAAATGATGAAGGCGTTCTACCGCATGACCCGACGAGTGCGGGAGTTGAACCAAATGCTATTGCAACTCTTCGATGAGGCGATCTTGGCGTTGCATACCCATGAGAAGCCACGCCTCCTCGACGATTACTTCCAGCTGCGCGGCACGCTGATCGATCTACGCGATCCGGACACCTTCAGCCACGATCCGGTGATCATCCTCCGGTTGTTCTATGCCATGGCGCGTAATCCAGAGATCAGCGGGATCTACTCCACCACCCTACGTCAGCTACGCTACGCGCGCCGGCATCTGACACAGCCACTGTGCGCGCTGCCCGAGGCGCGTAATCTGTTTATGGCCATCCTGCGTCATCCCGGCGCAGTCCATCGGGCGTTACTGCCGATGCATCACCACAGCGTGCTGTGGGCCTATATGCCGCAGTGGGGCAACATCGTCGGCCAGATGCAGTTCGATCTGTTCCACGCCTACACCGTGGACGAGCACACCATGCGCCTCCTGCTCAAGTTGGAGAGCTTCGCCGACCACGATAATCGCCAGCGCCATCCTCTGTGCGTCGAGCTCTACCCTCGCCTCCCCCAGCCCGAGCTCTTGCTGCTCGCCGCCCTATTCCACGACATCGCCAAGGGGCGCGGCGGCGACCATTCCCTACTCGGTGCCGAGGATGTGTTGGAGTTCGCCCGTCTACACGGGTTAAACACGCGCGAAACGCAACTGGTCGCCTGGCTGGTACGTTGCCACCTGTTGATGTCGGTTACCGCCCAGCGACGCGACATCCAGGATCCCGAAGTGATCCGCCACTTCTGTGCCGAAGTACACAGCGAGACTCGGCTCCGCTACCTGCTGTGCCTCACGGTGGCCGATATCTGCGCCACCAACGAGAACCTGTGGAACAGCTGGAAACAGAGCCTGCTACGTGAACTGTTCTTCGCCAGCGAGAAACAGCTGCGTCGTGGTACACACAGCAGCCCAGACATGCGCGAACGGGTACAGCACCATCGCCTACAGGCCTTGGCGTTGCTACGCATGGACAACATCGATGAGCCGAAGCTGATGCGCATCTGGAGCCGCTGCCGCGCCGATTACTTCCTGCGCCATACGCCGAACCAATTGGCCTGGCATGCCCGCCATCTCCTGCACCACGACGGCGGCGGGCCCCTGGTGCTTGTCAGTCAACACGCCAGCCGGGGCGGTACCGAGATTTTCATCTACAGTCCCGACCGTCCCTACCTGTTCGCCGCCGTTGCTGGCGAGTTAGATCGACGCAATCTCAGCGTGCATGACGCGCAAATCTTTACCAATCGCGACAACTATGCCATGGATACCTTCGTGGTACTGGAGCCAGACGGTAGCCCGCTGGCGCTCGATCGGCACTCTACCATCCGACGCGCGCTGGAGCAGGCGCTCACCCAAGCGAGTTACCAGCCGCCACGCGTTCGTCACGCCTCGGCGCGGCTGCGCCACTTCACCGTCCCGACGGCGGTCAGCTTCCTACCGGCACATAATACTCGACGCAGCTATATGGAGCTGGTGGCGCTCGACCGCCCCGGACTCCTGGCGCGCATCGGCGAGATCTTCGCCGAAATGGGACTCTCGCTGCACGGCGCACGCATAACCACCATCGGCGAACGGGTCGAGGATCTGTTTATTCTGGCCGATGGCGAACGGCGCGCATTAACGCCTGAAATGCAGCATGAGTTGGCGCAACGGTTGACAGAAACCCTGCTTAGCGCCGATAAAGAGTAAGTTTTTTGCTTACCTGCCTCGCCTGCCCGGCGGGTGTGGCAGGCGGATTCATCTCACGAGGGGAAAATAGATAGGATGCAGCAGTTACAGACGTTAATTGAGAATGCCTTTGAACGCCGTGCGGAGATCACCCCGGCTAACGCCGACACACTTACCCGTTCAGCCGTCGAACAAGTTATCGCGCTGCTCGACAGCGGCGCTCTGCGCGTTGCCGAGAAGATCAACGGCGAATGGGTCACCCACCAGTGGCTGAAGAAGGCGGTACTGCTCTCATTCCGCATCAACGATAACCGCCTGATGGAAGGGGCCGAAACCCGCTTCTACGACAAGGTACCGATGAAGTTTGCCGACTACGATGAGGCCCGCTTCCAACGCGAAGGCTTCCGCGTCGTGCCGCCGGCTTCGGTGCGCCAGGGGGCCTATATCGCCCGTAACACCGTGCTGATGCCCTCCTATGTCAACATCGGCGCCTATGTCGATGAGGGTACCATGGTCGATACCTGGGCCACCGTCGGCTCCTGTGCGCAGATCGGTAAGAACGTCCATCTTTCCGGCGGCGTCGGCATCGGTGGCGTGTTAGAGCCGCTGCAGGCTAACCCGACCATTATCGAAGACAACTGCTTCATCGGTGCCCGTTCGGAAGTGGTCGAAGGGGTGATCGTCGAGGAGGGATCGGTGATCTCGATGGGCGTATTCATCGGTCAAAGCACCAAGATCTACGATCGTGAAACCGGCGAGATCCACTATGGTCGCGTCCCGGCAGGCTCGGTGGTGGTCTCCGGTAACCTGCCTGCCAAGAACGGCGCCTACAGCCTGTACTGTGCGGTCATCGTCAAGAAGGTTGACGCCAAGACTCGCGGCAAGGTCGGCATCAACGAGCTGCTACGCACCATCGACTAAGCGCACACCTGGGCGGGAAATTCCCGCCCCTCTCCGAGGCATAGTGCGGGAGAGCGCGCATAACGGCACACAGAACACATTTTTTTCACGAATAGTCGCTAGGCTAAGAAAGGGCAACACCCGGCGGTCAACGGTTTTCATTCCCCGCGCCCTGCTCCTGTGCCGGGGCGGAGGGAATGCAGACTCACCGCACGCATTATTTCACGTAACGCATTAAAGGTGCCGCTATGTATGACAACCTGAAAAGTCTGGGGATCACCCAACCGGAAGAGATCGACCGCTATAGTCTGCGTCAGGAGGCCAACAACGACATTCTGAAGATCTACTTTCGCAAAGATAAGGGCGAGTTCTTTGCCAAAAGCGTCAAGTTTAAGTACCCGCGTCAGCGCAAGACCGTACTGAGCGATAATGACAGTCAGGGCATGCGTGAAATCAGCGAGATCAGCCCCAATCTACGTTATGTGATCGAAGAGCTGGATCGCCTATGCCTGCGCGATCGTCAGGAGGAGGATCTGAAGCGCAAGATCCTCGACGATCTGCGCCATCTGGAGAGTGTCGTGGCCAACAAGATCGCCGAGATCGAGGCCGACTTAGAAAAACTGGCCGGGAAGTAACGGGCGAAGCGGCGCTGCCGATGGGTAAGCGCCGCCGATTCTGCCCGCCATGTCGCCGCGATGCGGCGTCATCACGCCACCAACCGACGAGCCCATTCGCTCACCCACGGTGAGGTCACAGCTTCCGGTTCCGGCGTACTCTGCGCATCGACTTCCAGCACCTCACCGAGGCGCGTCGCGCCCTGCTCCTGCAACAGGCTATCGACCCGATGCCCGGCGCCACAGAAGTGGGTAAATCCACGATCGCCTAAGGCGATCACCCCATAACGCAACGCACGCTGCTCGCCGAGGCTATCGCGCAGCGCACTGAACAACGGCGCCAGCGTATCCGGCAGATCGCCCTGCCCAGTGGTCGAAGTCACCACCAGCACATGCTGGTCGGCATAATTCTGCCAATCGCTCAGCGTCCCCTCCTCAAAGAGGGCGACCGTATGGCCCAACTGCTGCAGAATGGCTTGCGCCTCTTCCGCCACCATCAAGGCGTTACCGTATACGGTGCCTACAAAAATACCCACTTGCGCCATCGCCTACTCCTTATTTCAGGCCTCTTGGTCGGTGTCTGTCTCGGCTCTATCCTGAGGGCAATCGGGCGTAAACTCAACCCGATCAAGTTCAGGGAGATAGTCCTGCCAGCCCAATCCAGCCATTAGCGTCTGCCAGCGCCCATCCAGCCCAGCCCGCAGACACAGCGCCTCGCCCGTTACCGGATGCGTCAGTTGCAACTCACTGGCGTGTAGCATTAAACCGGCTGTACCGAAGTGGGCGGCTACGCCACGGTTCTGGCGCAAATCGCCGTGGGCAGTATCGCCGATGATCGGATGACGCAGATGCGCCATATGGCGACGGAGTTGATGCTTGCGCCCAGTCTGGGGGGTCAACTCCACCAGGCTAAAGCGGGCGGTCGGATAACGCCCAATCGCCAAGGGCACCTCCGCCGTCGCCACGCCACGATAGTGGGTTTGCGCAGGCTGCGGGCCACGCTCGGCGGAGCGGAAACGGTCGGCGATCTTATCCAACTCGGGCGTTAGAGGGTAATCGAGTAACGCCTCACCTTGCAGATAACCGCGTACCACCGCGTGATAGACCTTATGGATCTGGTGCTGCTCGAACTGTTGCGCCAAGGCGCGAGCCACCTCGCTCGATAGCCCCATCAGCAACACGCCAGAGGTCGGACGATCCAGACGATGCACGGTATACACATGGCGCCCGAGTTGATCGCGCACCGCCTGCATCACCACCACCTTTTCCTTGCGATCCAGCCAACTGCGATGCACTAACCACCCGGCAGGCTTGTTGATCGCCACCAGATGCTCATCCTGATAAATAATTTCCATCCCGCTACCCGACAAAAAGAAAAAACGCGCACCTTAGCGCATAATCCGCCGATACCACAATCGGCACCCCGCACACGACAGCGACAACGTGCGACGCACACCCGAGCCATAGGCAATCGCGCATGTACGCCCTCGGCCGCTTACGACGACTCACCGCCCAGGTGGGCATCCAGGCGTTGCAACGCCTCTAACAACGGTGCGACACGCACCAGATCGTGCTGATAGGCCATTTCAAGGTAAGGTGCGATCGCCATACGGCGTGGTAGCGGCGCGCGATTACGTACCAGTGCCTGCATGCGCGGCAAAAAGATCCATTGCAGCCATTCACTCGCCTCGAGGGTATCGACGCAAAACGGCTCTTGGCTGGCGAGCGCCTCGGCACTCGGTGCCTGCGCCTGCCACAAGGCGAGCGCACGCAACTGACTTTCGATCTGGTGTAGGTGGGTGTGTACGATGGCGTAATCACTCATCACGGACTCTCTCAACAAGCGGGGAAGAAAAGGCGCGCAGCATACCACCGACGACGCGGCGCCGAAATGGCCGCGCGGAGAACGGACAACAATAAGCGAAGAATAGGCGACAATAAGACAATAAAGAGAGGGAGGTACCGCTCAGCGATACCCCCCGATTCGTTTTATAGCAGTCCCGCTACACAACGTGCTCCCTGCTCATCCTTGAAAACTTTTCCTAACGGCGTTCCTTTACCGGACACTCCTTTGCCTGCGTCCCTTCGCCACCCTGGCGAGATCCTTCAGTCATCCTGACACATCGGTCATCCGAACCGACTCTCACTCTCCTTCCTGGAGGTGTCCCTTATTTCATCCTGAAATATCCTGACCGGCATCCTGCGGTACATCCGTTATCGCCCATCCTGGGCGGGTCCTCGCCTCATCCTGAGACAACATCATCCTAATGTGTCCTGACATCCTGGCGACTTCCCTTTCGATGGGATTACTTTCGCCGATTTCAGCATGTTTCGCAATGGGGATATTGTCTTACATATGTGGTACTTAGATAATATATAAACATTAATCTCATGATAACTATCGACTTTACCCGCAGGCTTTGGAAAACAATCGGAAAATAAAACGAGATCTCTTACAGTGCGTGTAAGAGATCTCTCACACGCGGATAAGGCGTTACCCTACCTCTTGCGCCAACGGTTGCAATCCCGCCAGGAACTCAGCCAACGTCGGCGCCAATACCCGCCGCTGCGGACTACCAAACTGTTCCAACAACACATTACCGCTCAGATTACACAACGTCACGAGACTCAGCTCATCCGCCGTGCTGGCTAAAAACAGGGTCGGTGACAGCTTCAGGCGCCGCTGGGTAACCAGATGACCGATCTGATTCTCCTGTAAACGCTGCAGATCGTCCGCGCTCCACACCTGCACCAGATCCATCTCGACCTCCTGCCAACACGCGCGCATATCGCCGGCGTACTGGGTGGTGAAGAATGGGGCCAGATCGGGGTGCAGGCAGATATCTAACGCTCGACCAATCCCCGCCAGCTCATCTTGGCTCCCCGGTTCGGGGCGCCAGAATACACAGGCATCGCGGCTATACACCACACAGGGCGATGGGATGCCGTACAGTGCATGACTGCTCGGCCAATCGCCGTGCTGCTGGCGCCATAACGCCAGGTAACGCTGGGTAAAGTCGCCCAGAGCGGCGGAAACCTGATGCTCCATATGTTCTCTCTCTCGGTGATGGTAAACTGTGATCCGCGATGGCCGGCCTCGCTGCCGGTCGCCCATTGTACCCTGCTGTCGCCCTGTGCACAGCCGCTTTCATCGACAGGTTAACCGTATGTCATACCAAGAGAACCCGGCATTGTCCGCCCTCACCCTGGGCAAAGCCACCGAATACCACGACCAGTACGACGCCACGCTGTTGCAGGCCGTCCCTCGCAGCATGAACCGTGAACCGCTTGGCTTGTATCCCGACGCCCTGCCGTTCCACGGTGCCGATATCTGGACCCTGTACGAACTCTCTTGGCTGAATGCCAACGGCTTGCCGCAGGTCGCCCTGGCGGAGGTCGAATTGGATGCCTACAGCGCCAATTTGATCGAGTCGAAGAGCTTTAAACTGTATCTCAACAGCTTCAATCAGACCCGTTTCGCCGACTGGCAGAGCGTACAACGCACCCTGCAGCATGACCTGGCTCACTGCGCACAGGGCGGCGTACAAGTCACCCTACAACGTCTGGACCAGGTCGAAGGCCAGCCGATTGCCGGCCTGCCGGGCGTCTGCATTGATGATCAGCCGATCACCATCGACCACTACTGCTTCGATGCCTCGCTGCTGGCCAATGCCGCCGATCCCGCTCGTCAGGTCGACGAGACGCTGGTCAGCCACCTGCTAAAATCCAACTGTCTGATCACCCATCAGCCGGACTGGGGTTCACTGATGATCCGCTACCGCGGCGGCGCCATCGATCGCGAGGCCTTGCTGCGTTATCTGGTCTCCTTCCGCCACCACAACGAGTTTCACGAGCAGTGCGTCGAGCGGATTTTTAACGATATTCAACGCTTCTGCCAGCCACAAGCGCTGACCGTCTACGCTCGCTATACCCGACGGGGTGGGCTAGATATTAATCCGTGGCGCAGCAACGTCCCCTTCCAGCCGCCACGCGGACGTTTGGCTCGGCAATAAATAATTGCGGAGAGCCTTTGATTCTGCGTGTCTTTTTTCCCGCTAGCATTGGTAAAACGGCGAAACGCGCGGTAAGGTAAAAAAATCGGCGGCACGCTCGGCCTCACGCCGTCCAGCGCTGAGGATTGGGCCGCGTCTAGCGGCACGGTAACCGCATCGTTTCGATGCCTAGGAGAGACTTTGATTACACACATCAGCCCGTTGGGATCGATGGATCTGCTATCGCAGATGGAAGTGGATATGCTGAAGCGTACCGCCAGCAGCGATCTGTACCGTCTATTTCGTAACTGCTCCCTTGCCGTGCTTAACTCCGGCGCCAAGACCGATAACAGCAACGAGCTGCTGTCTCGCTTTGAATCCTTTGATATCAACGTGCTGCGCCGTGAACGTGGCGTCAAATTAGAGCTGGTCAATCCACCGGAAGAGGCCTTCGTCGATGGGCGCCTCATCCGCGCCTTGCAGGCTAACTTATTTGCGGTGTTGCGCGACATCCTGTTCGTCAACGGTCAGCTGATGAACGTCCAGCGCACCCAGCACGTGGATCTGGAAAATCCGACCATCATCACCAACCTGGTGTTCTCGATACTGCGCAACGCCCGGGCTTTGCATGTCGGCGATGAGCCTAACATGATCGTCTGCTGGGGCGGCCACGCCATCAGTGAGATCGAGTACCAGTATGGCCGCCAGGTCGGTAACCAACTGGGGCTACGCGAACTGAACGTCTGCACCGGCTGCGGACCCGGTGCCATGGAGGCGCCGATGAAGGGGGCCGCCGTCGGCCACGCACAACAGCGTTACCATGAGGGACGCTTCATCGGTATGACCGAGCCGTCGATCATCGCCGCCGAACCCCCCAACCCGCTGGTGAATGAGCTGATCATCATGCCGGACATCGAGAAACGTCTGGAGGCCTTCGTCCGCTTCGGCCACGGCATCATCATCTTCCCCGGCGGGGTGGGAACGGCGGAGGAGTTGCTCTACCTGTTGGGGATCCTGATGGATCCGGAAAACCGCGATCAGGTCTTGCCGTTGATCCTGACCGGCCCGGAGGAGAGTGCCGACTACTTCCGAGTATTGGATGACTTCATCGTCAATACCTTGGGTGAAACCGCGCGCCGCCACTATCAAATCATCATCGGCGATGCGGCTGAGGTGGCGCGGCGCATGAAGTTTGCCATGCCACGCGTGAAAGAGAACCGGCGTCAGAGTGGCGACTTCTACAGCTTCAACTGGTCGCTGAAGATCAGCGCCGACCTGCAGATGCCCTTCATGCCGACCCACGAGAATATGGCGAATCTAAACCTGCATCCCAACCAGTCACCGGAGCAGTTGGCCGCCGCGCTACGCCGCGCCTTCTCCGGCATCGTCGCCGGTAACGTCAAAGAGGGCGGTATCCGTGCCATCGCCGAGCATGGGCCATTTAAGCTGCATGGCGATGCACAGATGATGCAGCACATGGATCGCCTGCTACAGGGCTTCGTCACCCAGCAGCGCATGAAACTCCCCGGCTCGGCCTATGTGCCCTGCTATGAAATCGTGCGCTGAGTCAGCCCTCTCATCAGGGGCGGCACGCCGCCCCATCAATCCGGTTCTACGCCTATGTCCATCCACCTGTTGATCGTCGACGCCCTCAATCTCATCCGCCGCATCCACGCGGTACAAGGCTCTCCTTGCCACGAGGCCTGCTGCGCGGCCTTACGCCAACTGCTGGGCCATACGACCCCCAGCCACGCCGTCGCCGTGTTTGATGACGATGATCGCGCCGACAGTTGGCGCCATCGGTTGTTGCCCACGTATAAGGCCGGACGCCAGGCGATGCCAGACTCGCTGGTCGCAGAGATGGATGCCTTACGCGCCGCCTTCGCCGCATTGGGCGTCGCCTGCTGGCAGAGTCCCGGTAATGAGGCGGATGATCTGGCCGCCACGCTGGCCGATAAGGTGGCGCGGAGCGGTCATCGTGTCACCATCGTCTCGACGGATAAGGGCTACTGCCAACTGCTCTCGCCGCAGATCCAAATCCGTGACTACTTTCAAAAACGCTGGCTGGATCTGCCCTTCGTGCGTCAGGAGTTCGGCGTCGAACCTCAACAATTAACCGATTTCTGGGGACTGGCGGGGATCAGCAGCAGCAAGATCCCCGGCGTCGCGGGTATCGGCGCCAAGACTGCCGCCGCGCTGCTGGCCGAGTTCGGCTCGCTGGAGGCGATCTACCAGCACTTGCCACAGGTCGCGGAGCGCTGGCGTCACCGCCTGGAGGCGCAACGGGAAATGGCCGAGACCTGTCGCCGGGTCGCTACACTGCAAACCACGCTCAGCCTACACGGTAATCTGCAACAGCTACGCCTCGGTACAACGGGGAGTTGAGCGGAGAGGCCGTCACCCAACGGTGGCGGCCTCGAGGAGAATGGTAGCGCTAGCGTTCGTTACGACGGAATTCACGCTCATCGCGTCGCCCAGGGATCGCGCCCCAGATGCGCCGTACATGTACCGTCACCTCTTCACGATCGTGATACAGCTGTTTGGCGGCAATCTGCGCGTTGATACCGCTCTCCTTCAGCGCTTGCGCCAGATTCGCCAGGTTATGGCTCACCTCTTCATAGCGCTTCTTCATCGGCAGCTTGAGGTTAAAGATTGCCTCACGGCACCACCCGTTAACCAACCAGCGCGCCATCAACGCCGACACCTTGGCCGGTTTCTCGACCATGTCGCACACCAGCCAGTCGTTATCCCCCTCCGGGGTGAAACGGAAACCGTCGGCGCGGTGATGAGTCACCTGGCCGGTCTCCATCAGGCTCGGCGCCATCGGGCCGTTATCGATGGCCTGTACCATCATGCTGCGTCGCACCAACTGATAGGTCCAGCCCCCCGGACAGGCACCGAGATCGACGGCCCGCATACCACTCGCCAGACGCTCATCCCACTCATCGCGTGGAATAAAGATATGGAGCGCCTCCTCCAACTTGAGGGTGGAGCGGCTGGGCGCATCGGCCGGGAATTTCAGACGCGGAATACCCATATAGAACGGTGAGTTATTATTGCTGTAGGAGTAGCCGACATAGCAACAGCCTGGAGCGATAAATAACACATGCACCACCGGGCGATGAGGATTCTCCTGACGCAATAGGGTGCGCTGTTCACGCAACGCGGCACGCAGCGGCACGGTAAACTTACGGCAGAACTTCATCAGCTCCTTGCTTTCGTTGGTATCCGGCACCTCGACGCGGAGTTCACCGGCCCCCTCGACAACCCCCAGCAGCATGCCGCAGATCGGCGCGATGCGATCCTCCGGCGGCAGATCTTTGAGCAACTCGCCCACCACCAGCATCTGACGGGCAAAGATCAGCTCGCGAAATGGCAAGCTACGCGCCAGCTTATCGGCCTCCTCGGGCTGATAGCATTCGAACAGCACATAGCCGCTGTTCTCCTTGACCCGCGCGAAACCGTATACTTCCAAGGCCGCCGCCTTATCGGTGATCTCGGCGGCACACTCTTTTTCAAAGCCGGGACGGCAATACAAAGCAAGTCTATTCATGGCGTTCCGCCCTCTTTCCCATGCGCAACGCGCCAATCAACATCAATACCCAGCCGATCAGGAAGCAGGTGCCGCCGATCGGTGTGATATATACCCATATCTTTAACTGCGACAGCGCTAGGCAATAGAGACTGCCGCTAAACAGCACGGTCCCCAATGCCAACAGCGCACTGCTCCAATAGAACCACAGATTACTGCGACGCATCATCAACGCCGCCAACCCCAAGATCGCCAGCGTATGTACCGCCTGATACTGGAGACCGGTGTGTAACCAGGCCATCTCTTTGACGCCCAGCGTATTTCCCAACACATGGGCGCCAAATGCGCCCAATGCCACAAAGATAAAACCGCTAATCGCGGCGAACATGATCATGGAGCGACTACCCATTACACAACCCTTTACGCTTTCTCTTGGCGCACACCCGCGCCCTCGGATTCATAACGGAAGCGGAACTTCTCCTGCTCCCCGGCGGCTCTGGCCAATATCCACTGACGGAAGGCGGCTATTTTACCCAAATCCGCCTGTGCGTCCTGACAAACCAGATAAAAGGCATTCTTGCTGATCAGCACGTCGTTAAACGGGCAGACTAAACGTCCGGCCTCGATCTCCGTCTGCGCCATCACATTATTGACCAACGCAATCCCCTGGCCATGTACGGCGGCTTGAACCACCATGGCGCTATGGCTGAAGATCGGCCCCTGCTGTACGTTAATGTGTTGCAAGCCAAGCTGGCGCGTATAGGCCAACCAATCACGCCGAGAGGTATCGTGCAGCAGCGTATGATAAGCCAGATCGGTCGGATCCTTTAGCGGATGTTCCCCCAGCAGCAACTGCGGCGAACAGACCGGCATCAGATACTCGGCATATAACCGCTCGACCCGTAGCCCCGGCCAGTGTCCCCGGCCATAAAAAATCGCCACGTCGACATCGTCCGCCAGCTTCCCCTCCTCCCGATCGACCGCCTGAATGCGCACATCGATACCGGGATAGGCGCTGTTAAAACCGGACAAGCGAGGCACCAGCCACTGGATGGCAAAGCTGGGTGGCAGGCTGACCGTCAGCGCCCCCTTGGCACTCCGCGCCTGTAACTTACGCGTTGCCTCATTCAATGCCGAGAAGATCTCCTTAATATCCAAGTAATAGCTCTGTCCCTCCTCCGTCAATAGCAACGAGCGGTTGCGCCGGCGGAATAGTTTCAGCCCGAGGAAATCCTCCAAGGATTTGATCTGGTGGCTGACCGCGGCCTGCGTCACAAACAGCTCCTCGGCCGCCTTGGTAAAACTGAGGTGGCGTGCGGCGGCATCAAAGACGCGCAACGCATTCAGAGGCGGTAATCGTTTTGACATATGGGATCGCTTATTATCAAATAGTTACTATTTGCCAACCAATTTGCAACATATTAGTTTTTTTTATCCGAGCCATTATAATTTGTCCGTTGAGGATAGACCAGCAAATACCTATAGTGGCGGCAACTTCCCAAGCCGGAACGAAAAAGCAGGAATGAATCGTTTCAGGAATGCTTTTGGCTTTGTGGTTGTGATGTTGTGTTTGCAAGTTGTCTGACGCGTTATCAGACATGGCGGTGGCGTAAGCCCTGCCGTTTTTCACTTCCTGTACATTTACCCTGTCTGTCCATAGTGATTTAGTAGCACCGCCTATTGCGGTGCTTTTTTTTCCGCTATCGCTGGGACAAAAGCCCACAGAATCGCTTCATCATCGCCGCCCCTCGGTTTAAAATGCCGGCCATTGAGGCCCCGCGCGCTGCGCCACGCCGCAGAAGTGGCACCAAATGTGAGCCTGCTCTCGGATTAATCCTGTTAATCCTGGCAAGGCGATCCACCGCCCTTTTCGCGCCGAATTACTGAGATCCTGCCCATGACCTTTGACTTTATGGCCTTGCGCCGCGACTTCCCTGCCCTGGAAACAGAGGGGGTCTATCTCGACAGCGCGGCCACCGCGCTGAAGCCGCGCGTGCTGCTGGAGGCCCTACAACACTATTACGCCGCAGAGGGCGCGACGGTCCACCGCAGCCAACACGCCGCGGCCCGCCGCCTGACCGAGCGCTTCGAACAGGCCCGGCAACAGGTCGCGACGTTGATCGGCGCCGAGGCGCACGAAATCGTCTGGAGCAAGGGGGCAACCGAATCGATCAACCTGGTGGCACAAAGCTACCTGCGGCCGCGCCTGCGACCCGGCGACGAGATCCTGGTCAGTGAGGCCGAGCACCATGCCAATCTGATCCCTTGGCTGATGGTCGCCGAGCAGTGCCAGGCCCGCGTCGTCAAGCTGCCGGTGGATACGCGCGGTCTGCCCGATCTGGCGCAACTGCCTACCTTGCTCAGCCCGCGCACTCGACTGCTGGCGCTGGGACAAATGTCTAACGTCACCGGCGGTTGCCCGGATCTGGCGTCGGCCATCGCCCAAGCCCACGCTCACGGCTGTGTGGTACTGATCGATGGCGCACAGGGTGTCGTCCATCACCCTCTGGACGTCCACACCACCGATATCGACTTCTACGCATTTTCGGCCCACAAGCTATATGGCCCCTGCGGGTTAGGCGTGCTGTATGGCAAACGCTCCCTACTCAACGACATGCACGCCTGGCAGGGCGGCGGCAAGATGCTGACCCACGCCGACTTTAGCGGCTTTACCGAGCAAGCCGTCCCGCATCGCTTCGAGGCCGGCACGCCCAACATTGCTGGGGTAATCGGCTTCGCCGCTGTCCTCGACTGGTTAGCGGGCTGCGATCGTCAAGCTGCCGAACAGCATTGCCGACAACTGGCGCAGCAGGCCGAAGCGGCGCTGGGCACATTGCCTGGTTTCATCAGCTACCGAGCCCCCGGCAGCCCACTATTGGCATTCAATTTCGCCGGTATCCATCACAGCGATCTCGCGACCCTGATCGCCGAGCAGGGCGTCGCGCTACGTAGTGGAGCCCACTGTGCCGCGCCGCTGATGCAGGCGTTGGGCGTCAGCGGCACACTACGCGCCTCCTTCGCCCCCTATAATACCCCGGACGACGTGCAGGCATTGCTACAGGCCGTCACGCGAGCCGTCTCACTACTTAATGAGGATCCGCTATGAAGGCCCCCCATCCCTTTGGTCGCCAGATCACCACGCAGATGCTCCAGCAGCGTTTCGCTCCGCTTAGCCAATGGGAGGATCGCTACCGCCAATTGATCATGCTGGCGCGCGAGCTACCACCGTTAGACGCGGCGCTACGCGCTCAGCAGGCGGAGCTGGCGGGATGTGAAAATCGTGTCTGGCTAGAGGGTGAGCTGCTGGAGGATGGCACGCTGCATTTCTACGGCGATAGCGAAGGACGCATCGTCAAGGGATTGTTGGCGATTCTGTTAACGGCGGTGGAGGGGAAGACGCCGGCCCAGGTGTTAGCCAACGATCCCTTGGCGCTGTTTGCCGAGCTCGACATTATGGCGCAGCTCAGCGCCTCGCGCAGCAGCGGCTTGAATGCCCTGTCGCAGGGCGTTCAAGCCATTGCTCGACGTTATATGCTGGGGGATGAAGCCCTACGCTGAGCGCGTGCCAGCAGCTTCTTCAACGCATGGGAGACCGCTACGAAGCCAAAGCTGGCGGTCACCATGGTCACCGAACCGAAGCCCGCGCTACAATCCATGCGTTTCGGTCCCTCGGCGGTGCTCCGTTGGGCGCAGACGCTACCATCCGCTTGTGGGTAGACCAGCGCCTCACTGGAGAAGACACAGTCGATGCCCAACTTTCCCTTGCTGTTTTTAACGATGCGATGATCCGCCTTCAGGCGCTCACGCACCTTCGCCGCCAACGGATCCTGAATGGTCTTCGCCAGATCGGCGACCGTGATACAAGTCGGGTCAATCTGACCGCCGGCGCCGCCGGTGCTTACCACGGGGATCTTATTGCGACGGCAGTAGGCCAGCAGCGCCGCCTTGGGACGGACGCTATCGATGGCATCGATCACATAGTCGAAAGAGGGCGCAAGGATCGTCGCGACATTCTCCGAGGTGATGAAATCATCCACGCAGGTCACCCGGCACTCCGGATTGATCTCACGAATACGCGCGGCTAACGCCTCGCCCTTCGGCTGCCCGACGGTGCTGCGTAACGCCTGGATCTGACGGTTGGTGTTGGTCACACAGACATCATCCATATCGACCAAGGTCAAGGCACCGATCCCGCTGCGAGCCAATGCCTCAACAGCCCAAGAGCCCACCCCGCCTAAGCCGATGACACAGAAGTGAGCGTTGGCAAAGGTCTCCAAGGCCGGGCGGCCATACAGCCGGGCAATCCCACTGAAGCGTTGCCAGTAGGCGTCAGAAAATGGTGTGGTCATGGGCGGCTCCCTCAAAGCATGAAAACTGCCGGGCAGTATAGGGGATGGAGAAAAAAACAAAAGGGGGCGACGCCCCCCGTTAACACGATGCAAACCTCAGTTATGCACCAACATCTGCCCATCACCGTGGTGAGCAGGCTGAGGATGGTAGGCGTTAAAGAGCGGAGCGCCGCTCTGCGGCGTCTTCAGCAGCCAGACACGGCCATAGTGGTTATAGTAACCGGCCCAGTGCCCAGCCTCTGGCCCGATGCCTTGATAGATATCGAAGTGCTGCCCCTTAATGGCGCCGCCGACATCCAGCGCGACCATCAGTCGCATCTGGTAGTGACCGGTAAATTTACCTTGCTGGTTCAACAGCGGTACCTCGGCAAGCAGGATCGAACCGGCCGGGATCAGCGAGCGATCAGAGGCGACAGAGGCGCGCGCCACCAACGGCACCCCGCTAGCGCCTTTTACCGGGGCAAACTGTTCCGGTTTGAAGAAGACAAAGGAGGGGTTCTGCTCTAACAGCTCACGAACCTCGGATCGACTGTGGTTGTCCGCCCATTGACGGATCGCCTGCATCGACATATCGGCCTTTGCCACCTCACCACGATCGATCAATACCTTACCGATACTACGGTAGGCATGGCCATTCTTACCGGCATAACCGAAGAATGTCAGCGGCTGACCATCGCCGTAGTCGACATAACCGCTCCCCTGCACCTCCATCATGAAGTTATCCATCAGCGAGTTGCTGTAGGCAATCTCCAAGTTGCGGTTATCCAGGGCGCCGTCGTAGATCGCCGAGCGGGCTGGCAGGCGGCCACGTTTATGCGGCATACGGTATAACGGGTATTGAAATGCCCCCTGCGGCGTCTTGCGCGCCTCGACGACCGGGGTGTAGTAACCGGTGAACTGTACGTTACCGAAGTTATCGACGCCCTCCATCTGGTAGGCGTTGAGACCAAACTGCGCCAGTTTGCGCGTATCGGCACCCGCCATCAGCCATTCGGTGACCGCCTCGAAATTGTCAACATGGCGCGTATAGAGTGAAGGCGAAGCCTGGCGGATGGCATCGACCTGCTCGACGAAATCCTTACCATTGACCGGTTTTCCCTTCGCATTCGGATGATTAACCAGCTCCAGCGGCTGGCTGAGGGTACCATCCTTATACTGTTGGCCCCGATCCGTCGGCCGGGAGGAACATCCCGCCATCAGCGCCACCACTAACCCACATACTGCGTATTTTCCCCAACGCCCTTTCATCTCTCGCCTTCTTGCTCCGTGTCGCTCGATTACCACTGGCGCACCATAACAAACCCCTATCCTGAAAGGAATTGAAGGAAATAAAAAAATCACGCCACGCTATGATATGGATGAAATTAAGCCAATACGCCTGATATTCAGGCGAATGGCGGGCTAATTGGTGAGGTTTGTCAAAAAATTCTTGCATCCCGTCAGATGGCGTGTATTATTCGCCCTCATCGGACGCGGGGTGGAGCAGCCTGGTAGCTCGTCGGGCTCATAACCCGAAGGTCGTCGGTTCAAATCCGGCCCCCGCAACCAATCCGATGCGCAGCGAAAAAATATGATAGTAGTATGACGGACGCGGGGTGGAGCAGCCTGGTAGCTCGTCGGGCTCATAACCCGAAGGTCGTCGGTTCAAATCCGGCCCCCGCAACCAATTCGATACGCAGCGCAACAATATGATAGTAGTATGACGGACGCGGGGTGGAGCAGCCTGGTAGCTCGTCGGGCTCATAACCCGAAGGTCGTCGGTTCAAATCCGGCCCCCGCAACCAATTCCGTCAGCATCAATCAACACCCTTATGGGTGTTTTTTTGCATCTGGCGTTCGCCACCTCTCACGGCTCCGATTTCTCGTTACCTATCTGACGCGCCCCTTGGGTGACACCCCATCGTCAACGCTAACGCTTCGCCAGTTGTCCGCCATTCGCGAAGTAAGCCTTAATCCCGGCCAGGATCGCCTCGGCAACCTGCTGCTGAAAGGCGCTGGTACGCAGACGCCGCTCCTCTTCTACGTTGCTGATAAACGCCGTCTCCACCAGGATCGAGGGGATATCGGGCGCCTTCAGCACCGCGAAACCGGCCTGATCGACGCGATTCTTATGCAGCTTGTTAACCTTACCCAAACGATTCAACACCTCACGCCCAAACTTCAGGCTATCATTGATGGTCGCGGTCTGCATCAGATCGAATATGGTATGGTCCAAATATTGATCGCCGCTGCGGCTTACCCCACCAATCTCATCCGACTCGTTCTGGGTCTGCGCCAGATAACGTGCCGCGGCGCTGGTCGCCCCCTTAGTCGATAAGGCGAAGACCGATGAGCCGCGTACCGTCCGACTGGTAAAGGCGTCGGCATGGATAGAGACGAACAGATCGGCACGCTGCTTGCGCGCTTTGGCGACCCGCACCTTGAGGGGGATGAAGACATCTTCGTAGCGTGTCATATAGACCCGCATGTTAGGCTGACGTTTGATCAGCGCGCTGAGACGGTGGGCGATCTTCAGCACGATATCCTTCTCGCGCGTACGGCTCTTGCCGATGGCTCCGGGATCTTCGCCGCCATGGCCAGGGTCAAGCATGATGATGATCGGGCGATCACGCCCCGCCTTCCCCTTCTGTGGACCCGCCTTAGGTAGGGTGCGTTCCAGATCGCCCTTGTTGTAATCTTCCAACAAGGCCAGCAGGGGATCGTCCTCATCCTCCGTACGGGCGGCGGACGATCCGGCGGCGGGATAGAGATCGACCACCAGACGATTTTTAAACTCGGCGAATGGTGCGAGGGTAAACACCTTCGGGCTGATGTTCTGCTTCAACTCCAGCACCAAGCGCACGGTATCCTGATCGAACTGCCCCACTCGCGCATGCTTCAGATAGGGATCGCCGCCCTGAACCTGGTGGCCAATGCCCTTAAGCACACTGTTGAGATGAACGCCCTGGATATCGACCACGATACGATCGGGGTTGCTGAGGGCAAACTGCTTATACTTCAGCGGCTGGCTCGACTCCAGCGTCACACGGGTATAGGTCGACGACGGCCATACCCGCACGGCGATAACCTGCGCCGCCGCGGCAAAACCGACGCGACTCACGCTGAGAAACCAAGTGGCCGCCGCGGCCTGCAACAGGCGACGACGCGTTAGGCTATGGTTGGAATCTGTCATGTAACCCCAAGGAATCACGCTACAACACCGCTCCGGCACCCCTGCGCCGGGAAAAGACCGGCGAAACTTTAGCGAAACCCTCCAGGGATGTCATCAGAAAATCCCGGCGAGAATTTAACAATCTATGTCCTCGCTCCGCGCCATCCACACTATGACGACCATTTGCCGCTTGCCTTTTGTACAGTAACAGAATAAAAATACACTTTATTCGAATAAAAATTCAAAAAGGAAGCAGCATGAAGGAGCGCAGCACCGAACTGGTTCAGGGGTTTCGCCACTCTGTACCCTATATCAACGCTCACCATGGCAAGACGTTCGTCATCATGCTGAGTGGGGAGGCGATCGCCGACGATAACTTCGCCGGTATCATCAACGACATCGCACTGCTGCATAGTCTCGGCATCCGCCTGGTGGTGGTGTATGGCGCCCGCCCCCAGATCGATGCGTTGCTCCAGCAGCAACATCAGCCGGCCCGCTACCATAAACAGACTCGGGTCACCGATGCGCGTACCCTGGAGCTGGTCAAGCAGGCCGCCGGTCAACTCCAACTGGACATCACCGCCCGCCTATCGATGAGCCTCAACAATACGCCGCTGGCCGGCGCGCATATTAACGTCGTCAGCGGCAACTTCGTCATCGCACAGCCGCTGGGGGTGGATGATGGCGTCGACTATTGCCACAGCGGGCGCATCCGTCGCATCGATGAGGCCGCCCTGCGCAATCAGCTGGATGCCGGCGCCATCGTGTTGCTCGGGCCGGTGGCGGTCTCGGTCACTGGCGAGAGCTTTAATCTTACCAGTGAGGAGATCGCCACCCATCTGGCGATTAAGCTACGCGCGGAGAAACTGATCGGTTTCTGTGCCGAACAAGGGGTACGCGACGACGACGGCGTCATTCTCTCTGAACTGCTGCCCAACCAGGCAGAGCAGCGCATCGCCGTACTGGAGCGTGAGGGGTTGGCAGGCGAGGGGGAGGCGCGTTTCCTACGCGGCGCGATCAACGCCTGCCGGAGCGGAGTACGGCGTAGCCATCTCATCAGCTATCGGGAGGACGGCGCCCTGTTGCAAGAGTTATTCTCTCGCGACGGGATCGGCACCCAGATCGTGATGGAGAGCGCCGAGCAGATCCGCCGCGCCAATATCAACGATATCGGCGGCATCTTGGCGCTGATCCGTCCGCTGGAGCAACAGGGGATCCTGGTGCGCCGTTCACGCGAGCAGTTGGAACGCGAGATCGAACGTTTCACCCTGATCGAACGCGACAACATGACCATCGCCTGCGCCGCCCTCTATCCCTTCGAGCAGGAGCGCATGGGGGAGATGGCCTGTGTGGCGGTACATCCGGAATACCGCAACTCGGCGCGCGGCGAACAATTACTGCAACGCATCACCGCCCAGGCGCGCCTGATGGGCTTGGAGAAGCTGTTTGTGCTGACCACACGCAGCATCCATTGGTTTCAGGAGCGCGGTTTCCGTCCGGTGGAGGTCGACCTGCTGCCGCAACAGAAAAAGGCGCTGTATAACTACCAGCGCCGCTCTAAGATCTTATTGACCGAACTGTAACCGATTCACGCTGCGGCGGCCGCCAACAGGCGAGCCATCAGCCCGCTGCGGCGCTCCGTCGGGGTGCGAATGGCGCGCTCCAACGCCGCACGGGTGGCGAATACGGTCAATTGGTCACGCGCACGGGTGATGGCGGTATACACCAGCTCCCGCGTCACCACCGGCGAGGAGTGGCTCGGCAACACCAGCAGGGTATGGTCAAACTCCGACCCCTGCGACTTGTGCACCGTCATCGCCCAGGCGGTCTCATGAGGCGGCAGCCGGTTTGGCTGCACCGCACGCGTCTGGCCATCGCTCGCGATAAACCACACCAGCCAGCCCTGCTGCTCATCGCCTAAGGTGATGCCAATATCGCCGTTGAACAGCTTCTGACTGGCGTCATTACGGGTGATCATCACCGGACGTCCGGCATACCAGGCCTTCTCGCCTGCCCCACGCTGCAACAGGCCGGCGCGCTGTAGCGTCAAGGCGATGCGCTCGTTCAAGCCATGCAGGCCGAATGGCCCCTCCCGCAGGGCGCACAACGGACGGAAACGGGCGAACTCCGCCAGGATCTGGGCGGGCTCCTGTCCCGCACGGATGCCCTCCAGCATCGGGCGATACCCCGCCAGACAAGCGTCCAACAACGCCAGGTAGTCATCATCCTGCACCATCTCACGCCAGCGCAGATCGGCGAAGGCCGCCTCCAGACAGGCCAAGGCCGCACGTCGTTCGCCCTGATTGACCGCCTGTGCCAGGCGGCCGATGCCCGAATCGGCGGCGAAACGATAGCTACGGCGTAATAGGCTGATGGCGTCGCGCAACGCCAGCGCCGGTTGCGCCGGCCCGGCGGGGATCGGTGCCGCGCACAGGCGACTCAACTCGGCGGCGCGGGGGGCACTGAAGCCATACTCGGCGAAACGGCACAACTCCCCCAACACGGCACCGGCCTCGACGGAGGCCAATTGATCGCGATCGCCCAGCAGAATCAAACGTGCCCGCGGCGGCAATGCCTCGATCAGGCGCGCCATCATCGGCAGATCGACCATCGATGCTTCGTCGACCACCAAGACATCCAGATGGAGCGGATTGTCTCGATGGTAACGCAGACGGGCGCTGTCCGCGCGCGCGCCCAACAGGCGATGCAGGGTCAGCGCCTCACGTGGCAATGCCTCGGCCTGATGCGGTGGCAATGCCAATCGCGCCAATGCCTGGCCTAGCGACTCGCTCAATCGCGCCGCCGCCTTACCGGTCGGTGCCGCCAGTTGAATCCGCGGCGGACGCTCGGCCGCCAACGCGACCAAGGCCGCCAACAGGCGCGCCACCGTGGTGGTTTTTCCGGTGCCGGGCCCTCCCGAGATCACCGCCACCCGGCGCGTCACCGCCACCGCCGCCGCCACCTGTTGCCAATCCGGCTCCTCGTGATCCGCACGCGGGAACAACTGCGCCAACACCGCCGCCAGCCGTGGACTATCCGCGCTCTGCTGCGCGCAGGCCGTGGCGAAGAATGTCGCGACCGTCCCCTCATCCTGCCAGAGACGTTGCAGATACAGATTACCGTGGCTAACCACCAGCGGGGTCGCCCGCTCGCCGTGACTGACACAGGGTTGCGCCAACAGATAGGCCTGCCAACGATCCTCGTCCCAACCGCCAAGAAGGGGAGGCCAACGATCGGCCTGCTCCGGAAAGCGTCGACTCAACGCCGTGACGCTCAGCGCCGACAAGGGCAAGCAGACATGCCCCGCCGCCAGCTCCAGGCTAACCAACGCCGCCGCCAGCGCCAGATGGGGCTGTTGCGGAGCCAATAGGTGGGCAAATTGCAGATCCAAGGGGCGCAGGCTGTGCTGTTGCGCCAACTGGGAAAGCAGCTCATCGCACATCGTCATCTCCTTCTTCCCCAGCGAACAGACGATCCAAGGCCGTCACCAACGCCTGCGAGGGTCGGCAGGCGAAGACGCCCTGCCCCGGCACCGCACGCGTCATGCCGCGCAGGAAACAGTAAAATACCCCCCCGAAGTGGCGCTGATAGTCATAGTCAGCCACACGGTGGCGCAGATAACGGTGTAAGGCCAGGCTATACAGCTGATACTGCAGGTCGTAACGGTGCGATACCATCGCCGCCGCCATCGCCGCATCGCTGTAGGCCTTTCCCGTCTCCCCCAACCAGTTCGATTTATAATCCAGCAGGTAGTAACGCCCACGATGGCAGAACACCAGATCGATAAACCCCTTCAGCATACCGTCGACCGCGTTAAACGCCAACGGGGGGCTCTGGGCCGACAGCGCGTCATGGCGCCGGATCACCTCATCTAGCCGGGCGGGATCGAGCGGACGGGCGATCGGCAGGTAGAACTGCAACTCGGGCTGGCAATGCGTCGGCGCCAGTTGGCTCAGACTCAACCCTTGCGCATCTAACGGCGCCTGGAGGATTTGCGTTAACCAATGCGCCAATGCGGGCACCCACTCGGGCGCTAAGCCCTGCTCCTGGCAACGTTCGGCCAGCCAGAGTTCATCGATAGGCTGAGTGAAATCCAACGCCTCCAGGAGGCTGTGTAGAAACGTGCCCGGTGCGGCGCCGCGCGGGAAACTATGGGCATCCAGGCTCGGTGCGGGCGGGGCGCGGTGCTCGCCGGCGGCATCGATGTCCAGATGGGGCAACAGCTCCAGGTAACGCCCACTGCTGCCATGTTGTTGCAGCGCCGAATAACTGGTCACGCGCCAGGTGTCGCGCAGCGAGCGGTTGAAGGCCTTAGCGCACAAGGTACGCGCCGTCGCGAGTGGGCCTTGCCAGGCCTCGACGTCGACAGGAGCCAGACGCGTCAGGCGGATATCGTCATCCTGTAATGCCTGCAACGCCTGATGTAGCCCCTCGGCATCGCAGGCGTCGCCGCGCTGTAACAGATACCCTAACGCGCTATGGTGCAAGTCGCTTTCACCTTGCTTCTTGCGATTGCCGAGCACCAGCGGGGCGATACCCAACGCACAATAGTAGATGGAGCGAGTGACGCCGACGTACAACAGGCGCAAATCCTCCGCCAGACGTTCCTGATCGGCTCGAGCCAACGCCTGCTCGTCCGCGCACAGATCCCAGACGGCTTGTAGGCTGTGGGATTCATGATACAGCCCCTGACGCTGGCGACGAAAGGTGGCGACGAAGGGCAAAAAGACCACGGGAAACTCCAATCCCTTGGACTTATGAATGGTCACCACCTGTACCAAGTGCCGATCGCTCTCCAAGCGCATCTGCTGGCTCTCCGCCTGCGGCTGCGGGCTATCGATCTGCTGCGCCAACCAACGCACCAGCGCCGGCTCGCTCTCCAGTTGCTGCGCCGCTTCCTGCAACAACTCGCCCAGATGCAACACATCGGTCAAACGGCGCTCGCCCCCCGACGTCGCCAACAGGTTCTCGGCCAAGCGACGGCGGCCGATCAACTCACGCAACATCGGTAAGACGCCACGCCGCTGCCAGTGGCGCCGGTAGTCATCGAACTCATCCACTACCGCATCCCATCGCCGCTCATCTTGATTCAATGCATCCAGCTCGGCGGCACTCAGCCCCAACAGGCCGACCGCCAAGGCGCTGCGCAGGGTACGGCTCTGCGCTGGCGCCAGGATGGCCTGCAACAGCCACAATAGATCGCGGGCCTCCGGGGTAGAGAAGACGCTGTCACGGTTCGACAGATACACCGAGGGGATGTTGAGGGCACTCAGGGCATCACGCATCACCGTCGCCTCATGGCGACTGCGTACCAGGATGGTCATATCGGCGGCGCACAGCGGCCGCCCCTCCGCACTCTCATCCTCGCCGATCAACCGCGCCTCTCCCCGTTGCCCGGCGCTGAGCCAATCGCGGATCTGCGTCGCACAGCGTTGCGCCATCACATGCAGGTACTCTTGCTGGCTACAGCCGGGTACGTCGTACAGCCACAGATCCAACGCCGCCTGCGCGACATCGTCGATCAGCAGCCGATGATGGGCATTCTTCGGCGCGGCTGCCACCGGCAAGAAGGGGATCTCGTCGAACAAAAAGGGGGCGGGGGACAGGGAGAAGAGACGATTGACCGCCTGCACCATGCCGGGAGCCGAACGCCAGTTGGTACCCAGGGTGTAACACGCCTCCACCGCCGCGCGAGCCTGTAGATAGGTGAAGATATCCGCGCCGCGGAAGGCGTAGATCGCCTGCTTGGGATCGCCGATCAGCAGCAACGCCGTCTCGGCCTGAGCCGCCCCGCCGTAAATATGGTGGAAGATACGGTATTGTTGCGGGTCGGTATCCTGAAATTCATCGATCATCGCTACCGGGTAACGCTGGCGAATAGCGGCGGCTAAGGCCTCCCCCGCCTGCGCATCAAGCGCCTGGGCCAAACGACTGAGTAGATCGTCGAACCCCAGCTCGGCACGACGCCGTTTCTCCTGCTGCACGCTCTCCCTGACGGCGACCAGCGCCTGCGCCAGCAGCACATCGCGCAGTGACAGCGGCTCGGCCAGCAACGCCTCGACGGCGGCGAACAGGGCGTGACGCGGTGCGCTACCTTTCGTGGTCTTCTGTTCCAGCGTCGCCTGGGCGAAGCGTTCGATGGATCCCGGCAACTGGTAGTCCAGTGTCTCCTGTTGCGCCCAGGCCGCCATCTCATCCAACCATTTGGGCAGATGGCGACTACTGTAGCTGCGCTTATCCACGCCCGAGTCGGCGATCAGCGCGGCCACCTGCCCGCCCTGCTCGCGCCAGGCCGCCTTAAGCGCCTCGATACGGGCGATCAGCGCCCGATGGCGCTGCTCCACCGACTCCTGAAGCGCGCTGGCCGGTCGTAGCAGCGGCATCTCGCCCGACAAGTAGGGGCGTAACTCGACCAAGAGAGCCTCCGGGCCGCTCCACAGCTGGCTGACGATCGCCGCCACCGCCTGGGGCAAGGGGTAACAGTGGCGCCGCCAGAAATCGGCACAGGCCTGGCGTTGCAGCTGAGACTCATCCTGCAACAAGGTCTGCTGAAACAGAACCCCAGACTCGAAGGCGTTGTGGCTAAGCATGCGCTGACAAAAGCCATGAATGGTGTAGATCGCCGCCTCATCCATCTGCCGCTCCGCCGCCAGGAGCAAGGCCGCCGCCTGAGGCAGATCGGCGATCTGCGTCAGTAGAGCGCTCAGCAACGGATGCGCGCTGTAGCCACGCAGACAAGCCAGGCGTAGATCGTGAATATTGCTGCGAATGCGCCCACGCAGCTCCTCGGTGGCGGCCTCGGTAAAGGTCACCACCAGGATCTCCTCGACCGCCAACGGGCGCGGATAGGCATGCTCCTCCCCCAACCCCAACAGCAGACGTAGGTAGAGCGCCGCCAGGGTAAAGGTCTTGCCGGTACCGGCCGAGGCCTCGATCAGGCGCGCGCCACGCAGCGGCAGCGTAAGCGGATCCAGCGTATGCGTCGCCATCATCAACGGCTGACCTCGATCTTCAGACTCCGTTGCAGGGCGCTGGCGTCAGGGTAGTTATGCCATCCCGCCGGCTGGGCATATTGCCCTTGGGCGCTCTGCCCCATCACCTGGGACAACACGGCTAACCCCTGCGGTGCCATGACCGCTTGACGGAAGAAGCGCTGCAGATCGGCGCGCGTCAACGCGCCCAAGGCCGCGATCAGCTTCTCTCGCGTGTCGAAGGCCAGGTTGCCGCGGGCAAAGTCGCCCTGGAAACGCCCCGCCTCCTCGGACAGCGTCTGCGGACGCTGGCGGAGCTGAGTGATCAGGGCCTGGCGATACTGATCAAAATCAGCCGCACTCAAGGCCGCCAGACGCCGCTCCGCCTGGGCGTAGAAGGCTTGATAGCGACCATATACGTAATCCGGCGCACGGTTGTTACTCTGCAGCAGGAAGGCCAGCCCCCACTGACGCCCGACCGAGGTCGGGAAGGCAAACAACGCATAGGCCAGTTGTTCCTGGGTGCGCAGCTGATCGTAGAACCAGGGTTGTAGGATCTGGCTCAACAACTGACTACGCGCCATGCCCGCCACCTCATCGTATCCCGTCGGTACATACACGGCGGCCAACGCCGAGTCGCTGCTGCTACCCGCCTGATGCAGCGTCGCCGCCATCGGCTGGGTGATCACCACATCGCGACCATACCACCAGCGCGTGCCCTGGGTATGCAATTGCTTACTGATGCGCTCGGCCAGCAGGCTCACCTGCTCGGCGGAGAGGTTACCCACCGCCAACAGATCCAGTGAGGCTCCCTCGATCAGTCGTGTACGATACGCCACGATGTCTGCCAGGGTGATCGATGGCAACAGGGCGCGGCGCGCGGCGCGCTCACTATAGGGCACCTGGGAAAGTGCCCGCACCGGCTGCATCGCCAACTCGAAGGCCTTGGCCTTATCGGCGGCGTCGAGTTGCTGACGATACCATGACTTAGCCTGCGCCAGCTGCGCCTCGGTCG
Source organism: Edwardsiella sp. A.80236 (assembly GCF_044540725.1). Classification (NCBI taxonomy): domain Bacteria; kingdom Pseudomonadati; phylum Pseudomonadota; class Gammaproteobacteria; order Enterobacterales; family Hafniaceae; genus Edwardsiella; species Edwardsiella sp. A.80236. The sequence continues at coordinate 170,752 of NZ_JBIUCY010000002.1, read as the reverse complement.
GGGTGAAACCCCGATACCCCTCAAGCAGCGCGCTGAGTAGTTGTGGCATGCGTTGGGTGAAACCACTGGCGCTGATCACCAGTCCATCGTCATAGCCGGTCGAGAAGCCGATCCCCCCCACCGAAGCCTGATAGGCCAACTGATCCAACGCCAATCCGGCCAGGTAGTCGGTCAAGGCAAAGAGCACCTGACCTCGCGCCTGGTCGCCATCGAGCGGGTTACGCAGCGCCAGCGTGATGTCCGCCTTCGGCTCATCGGCAAAGTAGCGACTCGGCATATACAACGCGCGCACCCCCGGGCGATCGACGATCGCCTGCGGATGGCTAGGGGTGGGCGTGACCGGCTTAATCAGGGCGAAGTCATCGGGAATATAGGGATTGAGCGCCGGTAACGACAGCGAGATATCCCGCCCATCGCGCTGCCAACGCGCCAGTTGTTGCGGCGTGATGCGGTCGACCTGATAGGGCGCATCGACGAAATAGGCCAGCTTATTGTGCGGCTCGTCGGGGCCGATAAACCAGATACGCGCCTGCTGCGGCGTCATGCTGTCGAGACGCGCGGCGATCGCCTGGGGATCGAAGCGATCGGCCAAATAGGGGGCGTCCAATACATGGGCGACCGGCACGCGCAGCATCATATCGACCATCCACTCGACGTATCCCATGTCACGGGTGATCGACGGGTAACGAAAGTCGAGCGCCAGCACATGGGCTATCTCGTCAAAGTAGCTCTGCTTGATGCCCTGGGTACGGAGTAGGCGTAGGTAATCGTAAATCGCCGCGATCACCCGTCCCCGCTCGGCGACCCCCTTCTCCGTCAGGGCGACATTGATGTTAAAGACACCGCCGTTGCGATCGGCTAACGGATCGGCCCCGGCGCTGATGGACTCGGCCAGCCCCTGGCGTTGCAGCCAGTCGGACAGCGTGTTCTTACTCCGATTGCCGATCAGGTAACTGATGTAGGTGTCAGTCTTGCTACGGAACGCGGCGCTGTCGTTAGGAATGCGGTATTCGATGCGAAGCATACGGCGTGGTTGAGCCGGGACATAATGAATGATGATGCCCTGCTGAGCCGGCGTCACCACCGGTACGTCGATCGGTGCCACCGTCGCATGGCGATTGGCGATACGGCCAAAACTCTGCACCGCTAAGGCCGCCAACGCGGGCAGCGGCTGATCACCATAGATCACCCCAACCATCAGGTTGGCGGAATAGTAACGCTGATAAAAGGCCACCAACTGCTGGTGCAGATTACTGCCGGGCTTATCGCTCAGCGTCTCCAGGTTCCCCCCGGAGAAACGGGCGCTGGGGTGGGCCGGATTGAGTGTCTCGGCGGAGACTTGCTCCATACGCAGGCCGTCACGCGAACGGGCCAGCGTCAACTCGGCGTTCACCGCATGGCGCTCCCGATCGGCGTTGCCCTTATCCAGTAGCGGCTCGGCGATGGCGTCGGCCAGACGATCCAACGCCGGCGCTAAGGCATCGTTCTCCACCTGGAGATAGTAGGCCGTCCGGTACGAGGCGGTGCTGGCGTTATAGCTGCCACCATGTTTCTTGAGAAACTCCGACAGGTTATCCGGTTGTGGGAAACGCTTCGACCCCATCAACACCATATGCTCCAGGTAGTGTGCCAACCCGAGCTGACTCGCGGGATCATCCAGCGATCCGACCGGTAAGGCTAACGCCGCGAGTGAGTGCGGCGCCTGCGGATCCGAGACCAACACCACCTTCATACCGTTATCTAAACGGATAGCCTGATAAGCGCGCGGATCACCGGCGCTCTTGTTGATGCTCTCGGCCAACGGTTGCCAGCCCACGGCGGCCATGCCCAACGGGGCCCACAACAGCAGCAATAGCCAGAGGACTATCACCCTACCTTGTCTACGTATCACGCTCTCTCCCCCTCTCAATTCTGTCGTCGGCGCCCATCGCGTAACGCCTCACTTCCTCGCCCCCTCGTCACGCTAGGTTATGGCGTAACAACGGCAGATAAAAGCGCTGTGCCTGGTTCGTAATGGCCTGTAGCGCCGTCTCATCCAGCGTCCTCACCACCCGTTGCAGATAGGCATCCTGCCCCTCGCCACTGGCGAAGGCATCACCGTTCCAGCATTGAGTGAGGCTGCTACGTGCCTTGGCGAGGACCGCCTCATCCGTCAACAACTGCGCCGTCTCTTTATCATAACAGCACTTTAGCCATTGCCATCCGCTACGCGTCAGCAGCAACGGCTGCTGCATACCCAGACGATAACCGGCGATCAACTGCTCTAATGCCTGTTCCGCCTGGGTGGCCTCAATCCCGCTGAAGTGCCAGGCCGTATTTTTACGACCAAACATCCAGCTCTCGCCCCTCCCCTGGGTGAGGCAAAACAGCAAATGCTCGATCCACAAGACCAGGCCATCCGTCGCCCCCAGCTCGGCAGGACGCCAGCGTACCACCCCTTCGGCTTGCGCCTGGGGCAACCAACCGCTTAGACGGCAGCCCGCCAGGGTACAGTCGATCTCCAGGCTCTCGCCCGGTTGGAATACCTCCCCGACCCGCTGCGCCAACTGCGCCATCTCCGTGTGTTGCGCCTGCCACCACAGCTCGCCAAAAGCCCCGAAGGGTAACGTACCGGCGGCGCGGATCTGACGGTATAGCGGCATTACCTCTTCACCGGCGATCAGCCGATTGAGCAGCAACTGATTGATCTGATAACGACTAAGGGCATCCAGGGTGAACGGCTCCTCCTCCGGCAGTTCGCTCTCTTCGCGGGTGAAGCTCACCCCCAGACGCTGTTGGAAGAAGGCGCGCACCGGGTGACGGTAGAAGCGGATCAACGCATCCAGCGTCAGCGTCTCGAGCGCCTGCGGCGCCAGACTGACCGCAAAGGGTGGCTGCTCCGTCCCCTGCCCGCTGGCGGCCGGTAACCACTCATTGGCGTAACTCTGGTATTCGCTAGCCGGGTCGAAGTTCTCGGCATCGAAGGGCACCCGCGGATGGAGATGACACAGGTGTGTCATCACCCGCGCGGCGCTGCTGTCGACATCCCGTTGCCGATCGGCGGCCAAGCAGTGGCTCTGGGCGATATACTCCAGCAGTTCGCTGACCAACACGCTGGGATAGCGCGCCGTATTATCCTGTACCGAACGGCCGATATAGCTGATATACAGACGCTGTTGCGCCGAGAGCAACGCCTCAAGGAACAGATAACGGTCATCGTCACGCCGGCTGCGATCGCCGCGCTGTACCTTTCCGGCCATCAGATCGAAGCCCAACGGTGCCAGGGTGCGCGGGTAGACGCCATCGTTCATGCCCAACAGACACACCACCTTGAATGGAATGGAGCGCATCGGCATCAGGGTACAGAAGTTAATCGGCCCGGCGAGGAAGCGTTGGCTGATGCGCTGCGTATCCAGACGCGCCGCCAACTCGTCACGCAACAACGCGATCGGCAGAGTCTCGGCGTAATTCGATGTCAGTCCATCGGCGAGCAACTGTAACCACTGTTGCTCGATCAGCGCGCAGACCGCCTCGCTGTCGGCATCGGTAAGAAAGAAGGTATCGAGCAACTCGCGACACAATGGCTGCCATTGCGCCAGTGTCTGCATCTGCCCCAGACGCTGGCGCCAGTCACGCAGAGCCGCCAAGAATTGCGCCAGATGGCCGACCAACTCGGCGACGCTGCCGCTGGACTCGTCATAGGGCAACACGCCCTGCCAGTCGCCGCAGCGGCTGTCCATGGCATACCCCAACAGCATACGCGTCAGGCCGAACTGCCAGGTGTGCTGACCCGTCGCAGGGAGCGCCAGCGAGCGCACCGCCTCGTCATCCAGCCCCCAACGAATGCCAGAGTCCTCGACCCAGTGGCGCAACAGGCGGATGCCCTCCTCGTCGATGGCAAAGCGAGCGGCCAGCGCCGGCACCTCCAGCAACGCCAGCACCTGCTCGGCGGTGAAGCGGCTGTTGGGCAGATCGAGCAACGCCAGCGTCGCCTGCACCACCGGGTGTAACTGGCGGGCGCTGCGGTCAGAGATGGCGAAGGGTAAATAGCGCGCCGCGGGGGCGTTGCCGAAGACCGCCTGAATGAAGGGCGTATAACTGTCGATGTCGGCGACCATGACGATCACGTCGCGCGCGCTGAGGGTAGGATCGGCGGCGAACATGTCCAGTAGACAATCGTGCAGTACCTCGACCTCACGTTGCGGGCTGTGGCAGACATGGACGCTAATACTGCGATCATCGGGCGCCAACAGACGCTTCCGGCTGCTGTCCTGCAACGTCTGCGGCGAATCGGCGATGCAGGCATGATCCTCTAACTCCAGCATGTCACGCTGAATACGCTGCAGCAGTGTGTCTTGATCCAGATCGACGAAGGCGCTGACCTCCTGTGGCCCATGCTGGGCCAATAGGTACATGTGATCGCGCCCCAGCTTCCCCCAGGAGGCGAGCAGCGGATTACTCAGCTGCTGTTCACCATCCTCGCCAAAAAGTGCCGAGGCCTGTTCCGGCGTACGGAACAGCGTACTGTGACTCTCACCCAGCGTGCGCTGGGCCAGCAAGTAATCGCGCCGCCGCCGACTCTGTAACCGGGCAAGGAAAGCATAGTCCTGAATATCGCCCCAATAGTAGCGACAGGGGTTGGTAAACATCAGATGCACATCGATGTGTTCCCCTAGGGCGCGCAATGCCTCCAGATAAACCGGCGGCAAGGCCGAAATACCGCAGATGAAGACCCGCCGCGGTAGCCCGGCCGGTGGCTGGTCAGCCTGCTGCAACGCCTGGATAAAACGCTGATAGAGGTTGGCGCGGTGCCACTGCGGCTGACCCAGACGCTCGGTGTAGTCGCGCAGTGCGACCCATAGAGGAGCCTGCCACAGCTGGGCACTGTCGAGATCATCAATCAATGTCCCCTGCTCCCAGCGCTGCAACCACTCGGGACGATATACCAGGTATTGGTCATACAGGTCGGCGATACGTGCCGCCAGTTGAAACTGCTTACGCCGATCCGCATCGTCGCTTAAGTAGTGGGCCAACGGCGCAAACTCGGGACGTATCAGGAACTGGGGCAACAGCCACATCAGCTTCCAGGTCATCGCATCTTTGCTGAAGGCGCTACGCTGTGGGATATCCGGCAGCACGCGCGTAAACAGGTCCCAGATGAAGGTCGCTGGCAGGGGAAAATCGATATTGGCGGCGATCCCGAAGCTGCGCGCCAGCTCCATCTGCAACCATTGCGCCATCCCCGGACTCTGCACCAGGATCACCTCGCGCTCGAAGGGATTGTCCAGCGGCTGCCCCTGCATCAAGGCCGCCATCAGTTGCGTTAGGACATCCAGTTGGTTGGAGTGATAAACGGTAAACATAGCCTCTCCGGGTCGAGCGCCGCCCTGCGATGCGGACAGTGGAATTTTGCGCTCAAGCTACCGCGAACGCCGCTCAAGGGCAAATCAACTTTTCCAGGCTGGCCGTATCGCCCAGCGGTGTGCTGACCCGGCAGCGTAACCGCTGACATGCCCCTTCGGGATGCGACTCAAGCGTACGCCGCCACCCCGGCGGCATGGGAGACAAGGGTTGATGCAATGCCGCCTGCGCTAGCCCCTCGCGTGCGCAGCGCCAAGCCTCCTGACGCTGTAGCTGTAACCGTTGGGTGTGTAGCAGCGCGCGCTGCGTCTGGATCAGCCCCAACAGGCCGACGCTAGTCAGCAGCAACGCCACCATCACCTCCAGCAACCCACTCCCCCGCTGGCGGGCACCCCTCTGCGCCGGGGAGGTAATCGAGCCAACCGCCGGGCTGCGCCCGATAGTATCGTGTCCGTGCATGTGCCTCACTCCACAGGTAGCGAATACGCACGAGCGAGTAGCCCAGTAACTCGGGCCGCCCACCGATGCAGAGCAATGCCTCCTGATGCCCCGTGGCACGCAGGCAGGCCCACCAATGCTCAGCCAAGCGACGGCAACGCCAACGGGCACTAGCACGCCAGGGCAAACGTTGCGCCCGCGCCAACCAGAGATCGGCCTGCGCCTCGGCCTGCCAATGACGCCGCCCGGCAAGGTGGCGCTGCCACAGATCGCGCGTCTGAGCCTGCTGCGCCACGACCCAGCCCAACGCCAACGTCAAGGCGGCCAATAGCGTCGCCAACACGATGACGCCCTGCTGGCGACACCTCCGTGCTCTCATCGCCCGCGTCCCGCGGCCAGATTAGGCGTCACCAACCAGACCTGTCGTTGCCAGATGGGATCGCGTCGATCGCGTTCCGCCAATGCCAGGGTGATGGCGATCCCCATGGGTAAGGGACGAAATACCAAGCTGTTAACGCGCCAGCGGCCTTGATCGCTGACCCGCTCCCAACCGCCCCCCTGGCACGAGGTCACGCCACGCCGCGTCTCTAACGCCGCCTGCCGTAAGCGCCAGCCGACGCGTTCCGCGTGTACCACACGCCCATCGCCATCCTCATCATAGGCCAGCAACATACAGGAGGCGGGGGCCTCCCCGCTAACGGCCGCAATTTCGAGGGGCGGCGCGGGAAGGCGACAAGGCGACGCACAGAAACCACTGCGCCGCACATCCTTCTCCAGACGTGCCAGTAATGCCTCCCCCTCCGCGTTACGCTGCTGCTCGCGCTGTGCGGACAGCCCCTGACGTCGTAGCTCGCCGACCAGACGTAACGCCGCCGATAACACCAGCGCCCCGAGGGTAAGCGATAACATCAGCGATAAGAGACTCATTCCCCGCTGGCGTTGCAAGGCGTCAGCGATGGTAAACCGTGCTCGGCGCATACTCTCACCCTCCCCTGTGCTGACCAGATCACTCGCGTGGCATGGCGCGTATCGCTGAGGCGAACATGGCCGGGCTGAGCCGTATTGCGTTGCCCGTAGAATCCTGCCGCGGGCGAGAGTTGTGCCTCCAGGCGTAACGGCGGTGCCGGCACAAAGGCGGTGCTGGCCTGGCAATCATCTCCTGGGCGCGTCACCAGACAATCCCACCCCGAGGTGTGCCGTAGTCCGATCGGACGCGCCGTATTGCTGTAAAACGTCTGATCACGCAACGCCAGCAGATAGCGTTGCAGGCGTAGCGTCTCATCCAGTAACCGCTGCGCCGCACGCCGCTCCATCCATAGCGGTGTCGCACCGGCGGTCAGCAGCGCCAGCAAGACACACACCAGCATCATCTCCAGTAAGGTATATCCCTCTTGAACGCTACGCACCCGACACCTCCGTCCTCAGCCTAGGGGGACGAAGCCTCGCGACCAATATCAGGAGCAACGAAACGCGGTACGACGCCATAAAAAACGCCGGCACAGGGCCGGCGTTTGCAACGGGATGAACGGTGATGCACATCCTTAGATGGCGACGGGGGCCTTAATCGCCGGATGGGGATCGTAACCTTCGATGATAAAGTCTTCGAAACGGTAGTCGAAGATCGATGCCGGACGGCGGGCTAACACTAAGCGCGGCAATGGGCGCGGCTCGCGTCTCAGTTGCAACGCGGTCTGCTCCATATGGTTGCTGTACAAGTGGGTATCGCCACCGGTCCAGACGAAGTCGCCCACCGCTAAATCCAACTGCTGCGCCATCATGTGCACCAACAGGGCATAACTGGCGATGTTGAACGGCAGACCGAGGAAGACGTCACAGGAGCGCTGATAGAGCTGGCAGGAGAGACGACCATCGGCGACATAGAACTGGAAGAAGGCGTGACACGGCGCCAGCGCCATCTGATCCAGTTCGCCCACGTTCCAGGCGGAGACGATAATACGCCGCGAATCGGGATCCTGACGCAGCTGCGCCATCACCTGGCTGATCTGATCCACCTGACGGCCATCGGCACATCCCCAGGCACGCCACTGTTTGCCATACACCGGTCCAAGATCACCCTGCTCATCGGCCCACTCGTCCCAAATGGTGACGTTATTGTCGTGCAGGTAGTTGACGTTGGTCTCCCCCTTGAGGAACCACAGCAGCTCGTGAATGATGGAGCGCAGATGGCACTTCTTGGTGGTCACCAGCGGGAAGCCCTGTTGCAGATTGAAACGCATCTGATGGCCAAAAATCGACAGGGTGCCGGTGCCGGTACGATCGGCCTTGGGTGTCCCCTCATCCAGCACTTTTCTCATCAAATCCAGATACTGTTTCATGTCACCTCTAACTCTCTACGTAAAAAATCAGGATATCTGCGCGCGCGGTTGGCGGCGGTAGGCCCAAACCATCATGATGATGCCGGCCAGGATCATCGGGATGGAGAGGATCTGCCCCATGCTGATCACCCCGTCAAATAGACCCAGCTGCGCGTCCGGCTGGCGGAAGAATTCGCAGATGATACGGAAGGCGCCGTAACCCACCAGGAACAGCCCCGAGACACTGCCCATTGGACGCGGCTTGCGGATGAACAGGTTCAGGATGATAAACAGCACAACCCCCTCTAATAACAACTCATACAGCTGAGAAGGATGACGCGGCAGCATGCCGAAGTGGTTATACACCGCTTGCCATTGTGGATGGGTGGCCGCCAGCTGCATATCTTCGCTGCTCGACCCCGGGAAGAGCATCGCCCAAGGGGTATCCAGCGTGACACGCCCCCACAGCTCGCCATTGATAAAGTTCCCCAGACGCCCGGCGCCCAGACCAAATGGTACCAATGGTGCAATAAAATCAGAAACTTGGAAGAAAGTGCGTTTGGTGCGACGGGCGAACCACAACATGGCCACGATCACCCCGATCAGGCCACCATGGAAGGACATACCGCCGTCCCAGACCTTGAAGAGATACAATGGGTTATCGAGAAACAACGGCAGATTATAGAACAGCACATAGCCGATACGTCCACCGAGGAACACTCCGAGGAAGCAGGCATATAGCAAGTTTTCGACTTCATCCTTGGTCCAGCCACTACCGGGACGGTTAGCACGACGCACCGCCAGCCACATGGCAAAGACAAAACCCACCAGGTACATCAATCCATACCAGTGCAAGGAGACTGGACCGATGGAGAAAATCACCGGATTAAAACTGGGGAAATGCAGATAGTTCGTCATCTGTCACCACAATACTGTCTAAAAAACGGGGAAATACGCTCAAGAGGCGCATCATAGCATAGGAAGGCGGGATGACCGGTGTATGCGTGACGATAAAGTTGTGTAAAAAATCATATCGTAGCGCAACCATCTGCGTCGAATTGGCGTGACACTCGCGATGCGATGGTAGGCGCTACCGGAATAGGGCGTGAGGGCAAGAGGGGAGAGAATCCGGCAACTTACCAACCGCTCAAGGCAATAAAGGTCTGCCAAAATAGCGTCACCACCAGCAGAGCGCAGAGCGGCAGGCTAAACAGCAGGCGCCCAGATAACCAGCGGTTTAATAAGATACCGATCAATACCGATACCGGTAATAACGCCAAGAAAAAGGGCCACGTATAGAGCAGGAAAAGCAGGGTGTTGGTGCCATACACCGCAAACGGCAAGGCAAACGCCAACCAATAGAAGAGAAAGCCCGCCACCCCGCCACTCAAGGCGTAGGAGGGCTCGTCATAGTCGGCGCGACTCAGTTCATCGACTGGCCTGTTGGTGGCGTTCATCAGCATACCCGAATCCTGCGGCAGCAAAGTCTTTAGTCGAGTGGCCAGATGCGGCCACTCAGTCACACGCCAGGCTGTATCTGCCTGGCACGGGACGCCCGATGCCAGCCCTTACGGCTATCACGCCAGCATGTGGCATTGATGATAACCGTGGCGGTAAAAACGTCTAACATTTGCGCGTTCGAATTTGTTACCAATTGTTGGTCACCACGCCCTAGAGTAACGCGTGTCGATAATGTGCGTCGGAGCGCGCTGCGCGACTAGCACGAGTCTGAATTTAGGCCGTAACAATTGTTTCCTCCCCGTGCGCGGGAGATAATAGCGTCAGATGACTCTCCCTGCCCCTGGGCGACGCTCCCGCGGCAGATACAAAGGATGCCCGACTGATGTTTTCCCGTTGCTCACACTCCCTTTCCCTGGCCGCTCTCTGCCTGGGAGCGCTGCTCTGCGCGCCGGCCATGGCACAAACGCATCAGCCTATCGGCAAGATCGCCGAGCAGGAGGTACGTCATATTGCGACCTATTTCCCTGGGCGTATGGCGGGGAGTCCCGCCGAACTCATGATGGCCGATTATGTCAATCAACGCTTTCGCCAAATGGGTTACGACAGCAACCTGCGCGATTTTAAGACCCGCTACCACTACCGCGACAGCAACGGCAAGAGCAGTTGGCATAACGTCACCGCCACCTCGGTGATCGCCGCCAAAACGGGACGCAGCGATAAACAGATCCTGATCGTCGCCCACCTGGACACCTTCACGCCGCAGAGTGACGATGACGTCAACCGTAACCTGGGTGGGCTGACGCTACAAGGAGTCGATGACAACGCCTCCGGTGTCGGCGTGATGCTGGAGCTGGCCGAACGCCTACGTACGGTGAAGACCGATGCCAGCATTCGCTTCCTGGCACTCAGCGCCCAAGAGCTGGGGGGGAAAGGCATCGAAAACTACCTCGCGCGTATGAGCCCGGAGCAGAAGAAAAATACCCTGCTAGTCATTGGATTAGACTCATTGATTAGCGGCGATCGACTATGTGTCAGCAGCAGTAGCCAACCCTTTGCCGAACAGAGCCGCGCTCGACTGCTCAAAGTGGCGAAACGTGTAGGGGTCAGCCTCTGCCATACCAATGGCAGTACGCTCAGCCAGCCGAACAGCCAAAATGAAGGCTTGGCGCTGTTCTCTCAAGCCGGGCTGCCGCTGCTACTACTTTCCGCCATCGACACTCAACATCCGGCGCGCCAGACCCGGCACGATCGCCTGTTCAGCCAGGGGATCAGTTGGCACCAACCGCAATATGACAGCATGAGCTACCTGGATCGGCATTTGCCGGGGCGGATCCGCGCCCGCACTCGGGAGGGCGTCAAGATCCTATTGCCGTTGCTGGAACAATTGGCCGACTGATCATCCCCATCGATTGTCGAGAAACCGCAAACTGTGTCGCTTTGCGTAAAGGGGGATTGCATTGGCGTAAAGCATCCCTACATTATGATCCAAAAGGCGCGGCAGAGGTCCGTGCCCAATTCTAGGCGCAGTATCGAGGCAGATTATGCAAACTGAAGAACAACGTATCATTGAAGGTCTTTTTTCCCGTCTGCAACAGGCCGAAGCGGGTAGCGGCCCGCGCGATGTCGAGGCGGAACGCCTGATCCAGGCGTGCTTGACCAAGCAGCCTGCCGCGCCCTACTACATGGCACAAGCCATGCTGATCCAAGAGGCGGCGCTCAAGCGCCTGAATCAACAGGTCGAGCAGTTGCAGCAACAAGTTAACCAATTGCAAAGTCAACCGCGCAGTAGTGGCGGTTTCCTGTCCGGTCTGTTCGGTGGCGGGCAGAGTGCTCCGCAGAACAGTGCCCCCACCGCGACGCGCAGCAACTTAGGCAGCCAACCGATCCCCGGCGCCGCTAACTACGGGCAACCAGGCTACGGGCAACCGGCACCGGGCTATGCCCAACCCGCCCAACCTGCGGCACCCTCACGTGCGGGGAGCTTCCTCGGGGGCGCCTTGCAGACCGCCGCCGGCGTTGCTGGCGGGATGGTGATGGCTAACATGCTGACCGGTCTGTTCCATCAGAGCCGACCCGAAGAGATCGTCAACATCATCGATGAGACGCCAGCCGCCGATAATACCAATAACGGTGATAACACGGACCAGGCCAATAACGCCCCGGACGAGAGCCAAAATAATAACCAGGATAATGGCCAGAACGACGCCGACTGGCAGAATGCCGATTGGCGCCAGGATAACAACGGCGGCTTCGGGCAAGACGATGGCTTCGCCGATCAGCAAGATGGTAGCTTCTTTGGTGGCGGGGACGACGACGACTCCTCGTTCTTCTAATGCCATGGTGCAGCACACTCAGAGAGAAGGGGCCTCCCTTCTCTCTCCCCCCGTCACTCACAGCGAATCTCCCACCGCCAGTCCCCCATCACTTATCACTTATCACTTATCACTTATCACTTATCACTTATCACTTATCACTTATCACTTATCACTTATCACTTATCACCAATGTAACAAAATGTAACTTGAAATAGATTCGTCCAGACGATATTTCACCTCACACTAGCATAATAAGTAAAGAAGAAGGATCTTTGCATGATGATATATGGCATCCACTCCATTTTCATCGCCATGATATTTTTATTTAAGACGCCATGATTTAAAGTAAAAATCTCATCAATCATTCAAATCCGCATTAGCTATGATCATATCCAGCAAATAAGCGAAGCGATAAAAATAAATAAAAACGAGAGAATAAAAATACAATATAAGTCAGCGTCGTGATAAATAAAACACAATAAAATCAATAAATAAAAATCAATACCCAGATCTAACCCACAACACTAAAAGATATAAAAATTATATTTTATTTATATTTAAAATCGATTATCAGATTAATTATTAAAAATAATCAATCTACTCATAACGAAGTCAGGAAAAATCACATCGTGTAATAAGTTTATAGTGAGCAATCGTGCCATTTTTAGTGTCGTGCGATTATTCTGCCCTTGGTTACGACCCGTTTCATTATAAACCTTCCCCATAATAATTGATTATGTATATCAAGGATATGATATGAAATATAAATACCTTGCAGTGGTTATTCCCGCCCTGTTGGCGATGGGTAGCGTGAACGCGGCAGAGATGTATAACAAGGATGGCAATAAACTGGAGCTATATGGTCAGGTCAATACCCGCTTCTTCTTCGCCAACGCGAAAGATGACAAGGGGAATGACACCTACGCCCGTATCGGCTTCCTCGGCGAGACCCAGATTAGCGAAAACCTGTCCGGTTATGGTCAATGGGAATTTCAGGCCAATGCCAGCAGCATCGAGGGAGACCAAGGAGGGAAGACCCGTATCGCCTTCGCCGGCTTTAAGCTCAACAACGTCGGCAGCCTGGATTATGGGCGCAACTTCGGCGTGGTCTACGATGTCGAGGCCTATACCGATATGATGCCGATCTTCGGCGGCGACAGCTACACCTTCAATGACAACTTTATGAACGGTCGTGCCAACAACCTGGTGACCTACCGTAACAGCGACTTCTTCGGTCTGCTCGAGGGGTTAAACTTTGCCCTGCAATACCAAGGAAAAAATGAAGGTTCGGGTACTATTGAGCGGGAAAATCCAGCCACCGGCAAGATCGAAATCGTCGAGCAAACCGGCACCCAAAACCGTAAAGAGGCCAGCGCCAATAAAGATAACGGCGACGGCGTCGGCTTATCCGTCAGCTACGACAGCGAGTTCGGGGTATCGCTGGCCGCGGCCTACAGCGGATCGGATCGCAGCTTCTACCAGTCGAGCGGCGCCAGCGGCGCGAATGGTGAGCGGGCAGAGGTCTGGACGCTCGGGGTCAAGTATGATGCTAATTCGCTCTACCTGGCCGCCATGTATGCCGAGACGCACAACATGACACCTTGGGGAGAGGACTATAAGCAGACCGCCAATAAGACGCAAAACTTCGAGGTGGTCGCCCAGTATCAGTTCGACTTTGGACTGCGCCCCTCCATCGGTTACCTCTACTCACGCGGCATCGATCTGCAAACGGCAGACGACCGCGTTACCGACGGCGACCTGGTCAACTATGTCGATATCGGTGCCGAGTATAATCTGAACAAGAATATGGTGACCTATATCGACTACAAGATAAACCTGCTGGATGACAGCGAGTTCACGCGAACCAATGGCGTCCCTACCGACAACATCCTCGGTCTGGGCCTGAAGTACCGCTTCTGATCCGGTATGCCATCAAAAAGGGCCTCCCATCGGAGGCCCTTTCTAGTACGTCGCACGGCGGCTCAATTACTGCCGAACATCTCCTTGATCCAGCTAGCCACGCCATCACCACTCTGTGCCGGCGCGCTACCCGAGGCCGGTGTCGCCGGCGCACGGCACAACGCCTGCGGATCGTCGCTCCAGACCGGAATGGTCTGTGCGCTGCCGCACTGGAAGTTACCGGCGGCATCGATACCCACCATGCTAATCCCTTGCGGCGGCACCAGATCCAGCGCCAGCGGTGTCTGGTTCTCCAGATAGCGGCGATACAGCGTCAAGGCGCCACTGGCCCCGGTCAACTTGGAGGGGCCATTATTGTCGCGCCCAACCCAGGTGATCGCTACCTCTTTGCCATCGATACCGGCGAACCAGCTATCACGCAGATCGTTCGTGGTCCCAGTCTTGGCCGCCAGATGATAACGGCCAAACTTACCCGCCAGCGAGCGCGAAGTCCCACTCACCACCCCTTGCTGCATCGCGTACAGCGTCAGGTAGGCGGCCTGCGGCGCCACCACGCTCTGCGCCTGTGGCAGACTCTGGTACAGCACCGTGCCATCCTCGGCGATGACCGAGCGCAGCGCCGACAGGGTCGCCCGATTACCACCGGCGGCGATGGTCTGATAAGCCTGCGCCACCTCCATCGGGGTCAGGTTAATGGCCCCCAACAGCATCGCCGGGACCGGATCGATAACCGCCTTCGGTACCCCCAACAGCTGCCAGGTCGCACTGATCTTATCCAGTCCCAAAGCCATCCCCAGGTTCACCGTCGGCACGTTGAGGGATTGCGCTAACGCCGACATCAACATCACCTGGCCACGATACTGGCGATCGTAGTTCTTCGGCTCCCAATAGGTGCCGTTGGAGAGTTTGATCGACAGCGGCTGATCCTGTAACGGCGTATTGAGACGATACTGGTCCGGCTCACCCAACGCCGTCAGATAGGTTGGCGGCTTCGCCAGCGAGCCGATCAAGCGGCGGGCATCCATCGCGCGGTTAAAGCCAGCGAACTGCGTCTGGGCACCGCCCACCATGGCGCGTACCTCGCCGCTGAAGCGGTCGACCACCACCATCGCCGCCTCCAGATCATCCAGATGCCGCGCGGCGCGTAGCGCTGGAATACCGGCCTCGACCGCCTTCTCTGCCGCATCCTGCGACACCGGATCGAGGGTGGTAAAGATCTTCACGCCGGAGAGATCCTGTACCTTGTCGCCCAGCTTGGCCTGCAACTCCTGACGCACCAACTGCATAAAGGCCGGTTGCGGCGAGATCACCCCGCCCTTCGGCTGTACGCCGAGCGGGCGAGCGCTGAGCATGTTGTACAGATCCTGATCGATGATCTTCTGCTCCAGCAACAGATGCAGCACCACATTGCGTCGCTCTAACGCCAGCTTGGGATTACGCCACGGGTTATACAGCGAGGCACCTTTAACCATGCCAACCAACAACGCCTGCTGATCCAGGCTCAACTCCTCCACCGGACGACCAAAGTAGTAGAGGCTCGCCAGCGGGAAGCCGCGGATCTGATCGTTGCCGCTCTGGCCGAGATAGACCTCGTTGAGGTATAGCTCGAGGATGCGATCCTTGCTGTAGCGATAGTCGAGGATCAACGCCATATAGGCCTCGTTCGCCTTACGCCACAAGGAGCGCTCGTTGCTCAGGAACAGGTTCTTGACCAACTGTTGCGTCAGCGTGCTGCCCCCCTGCACCGTGCGCCCGGCGGTCAGGTTAGCCAACAACGCACGGCCAATGGAGTAGAGGCTGATACCGTCGTGCTGGTAGAAATGACGATCCTCTGTCGCCAGCAGGGTATCGACCAACAGCGTCGGGAAACCATCGCGCGGCACGAACAGACGCTGCTCGCCGTTGGGCGATTGCAGCATGGTGATCAGCCGAGGGTCGAGACGGAAGAAACCAAACTGGCGTTTATTCTCCAGGTTGATAATTTCGCTCAAGCCACTGGCGTCAAACAGCAGGCGAGCATGGATCTGCCCCTCCTTACCATCGGGGAAGTCGAAAGGACGGCGCAACATGTCGATGCTGTTGCCCGCCACGGTGAACTCGCCGGGACGCGTGATGCGGTTAACCTCTCGGTACTGCATACCTTCCAGCAGGTTAACCATCTCTTTCTTGCTGTAGTTCATCCCCGGTTCGAGGCTCACCATCCGGCCATACACCGCCGCCGGCAGCTGCCAGACCTTACCGTCGATACGGCTGCGGATCTGCTGATCGAGATAGACGCCGTAGGCGCCGATTACCACCAGTGCCACCAGCGCCAAGCGGAATAGTAGCCACAACACGCGGCGTCGGCGTGAACGTTTTAGCTGTTTGCGCGCCACATTATCCTCGTCATCGTCATACTCATCGTTATCGCGCTCATCGAGCGCCTCATCATCCTCGTCATAGTCATCCTCCTGGTAACGGCGGCGACGGCGAGAGGGCTCCTTGCGCGGCGGCAAGGGAGCTCGTTTTTTTCCTTTACGCCCGATTGGCTGGCGATCGTCCCCAGACATATCCTGTTTCTCCGGCTGTGCTATGGCGTAAACCGCCTAATGTGCGCGCATCTCCCCCGCCGATGACAGGGGAAAGCTCTGAATTTAATGCCGTTTGGTACGCCTCGTTGGCTGTGCGTTGGCCGGATCATCCGGCCAGACGTGCTTGGGATAGCGCCCCTTCATCTCTTTCTGTACTTCACGATAGGCGCCTTGCCAGAATCCCGCCAGATCGCGGGTGATCTGCAAGGGGCGCTGCGCGGGTGACAGCAACTCCAATACCAAGGCCACCCGCCCCTGGGCGATGCGCGGACTCTCGCGTTCGCCGAACATCTCCTGCAGGCGCACCGCCAACACCGGCGGCTTATCGCTAAAGTAGCGGATCGCCAGGCGCGATCCAGTCGGCACAGTGTAATGAGTCGGCAGCTCACTATCCAGCCGCTGACGCGTGTTCCAGTCGAGTAGGCGCAGCAGCGCCGCCGCCAGATCGATCTGGCGTAAGGCGCGCAGATCCCGCACTCCGTGTAGCGACGGGAGCAACCACTGCTCCAGCGACGCCAACAGACTGTCGTCATCCACCGCTGGCCAATTCTGCTCCGCTAACCATTGCCGGGCACAACTCAGGCGTAGACGCAGCTGTGTCGCCGCCTCGTCCCAACCTAGCGCCGCGATCCCCTGTGCGCGGACCCACTCCAACAGCGCCTGCGCCAGCGTCACCTCATCGGGGCGCGCTAATGGCTGAGCACGCAACACCAGGCGTCCCAGTTGGACGCGGCGCCAGGCACGTAGCGTGCCCTTAGCCTCGTCCCATTCGACCCCGGTCTCCTCGCTGACCAGCTGGGGCAATTGGCACGCCAACTGGTCGATATCGCAGGGCAACGCCAGTAGAATACGCGCCTCGCCACCGGCCGCCCCCTGCAACAGGCTGGCGGCGATCACGCCCGGCATGCGCCCTAAGGGATCATCCGCCTCCAACGCCGCCCCCAGACCATTCGCTAACAGATAGCGTCCATCCTGGCCGCGGGCCGCGGCAATACGATCGGGGTAAGCATGCGCCAGCCACAACGCCGCCGCATCAAGATCCGCCGCCGCCGTTCGTCCACCGAGACGCTTCACCAACTGAGCCGCGCGCTGACGCCAGTGCGGTAATGGGTGGTACAGCGCCTGACGGAGATCACGACTCCCCTGACGCGGTGGTTCTTCGATGATCGCCGCCAATAAGGCGGCACAGGCCAATGCCGCATCGCCGGCCTCCCGCGCGGCGCACAGCATCGCCGCCAGGCGTGGTTCGCTACCGGCGCGCGCCATCTCCCGCCCCAAGGGACTCAATGCGCCCTGGGCGTCTAAGGCGCCCAACTGTTGGAGCAGACGTTGCGCCGCCCCCACTGCCGCGCTTGGCGGCGTATCCAACCAGGCGAGCTGCCCGGCATCGCGGCATCCCCAATTGAGCAGATCCAGCCATAGCATGCTGAGATCGCTACGCAAGATCTCCGCCTGCGCGTAGTCGCTGGCTCGCTCCGCCTGCTCCGCCGACACCAGGTGCCAACAGATCCCCGCGCACAGACGTCCGGCGCGCCCGGCGCGCTGGGTCATCGCCGCCTGACTGGCCCGTTGGGTGACCAGGCGCGTCAAGCCACTGCGTACGTCAAACTGACTGGTGCGCTCCAAGGTGCTGTCGACCACCAGACGGATACCATCGATGGTCAGACTGGTCTCAGCGATATTGGTCGCCAGCACGATCTTACGCCGCCCCTCGGGGGCGGGATCGATGGCGCGCTGCTGCTCGGCCAGCGATAGGGCGCCATACAGCGGACAGATATCGGTATCCGCCGCCACGCTCTCCTGCAACAATGCCGCACAACGACGGATCTCGCCGACGCCGGGCAAAAATAGGAGTAACGAGCCGGACTCACGGTTCATCAGGCTTAACACTGCGTTCGCCGCGGCCTGCTCGATACGCTCATGGGGCGAGACGGGATGATAATGACGCGTCACCGGGTAACTGCGCCCGGCGGAGACGATCGTCGGTGCAGCAGGCAACAGCGTACGCAGACGGGCGTCATCGAGGGTCGCCGACATGATCAGCAGGCGGAGATCGTCGCGTAGTCCGGCCTGTACATCGAGCAATAAGGCCAAGGCCAGATCCGCCTGCAGGCTGCGCTCATGGAACTCGTCCAGGATCACCAGCGCCACTCCGTCCAGCATCGCATCACGCTGCAGCATGCGGGTCAACACGCCTTCCGTCACCACCTCCAGGCGGGTGTTCGGCCCTACGCGATTCTCGCCACGCATACGGTAACCGACCGTCTCGCCCAGCGGCTCACCCAGCTGCTGCGCCAGACGATGCGCCACACTGCGCGCGGCCAATCGCCGTGGCTCCAACATGATGATGCGTCCGTCCAGCGCCGGATGGCGCAATAGCTGCAATGGCAGCCAGGTAGATTTACCCGCCCCGGTCGGGGCGTTAAGCAGCACCTGAGGAGCCGATTGCAAGGCGGCGAGTAACTCGGGCAAGACGGCTGCGACGGGTAATAAGGACACGCGGAACTCCACTCTCTTCTGGGGGAGTGAGGCAAATGGCGTGCTCACCACCTGGCGACGCCCCCTCACACCTATTAACAATTACTGCCGCGCATTGTAGCATCGGGCGATGCCGTTAACGGGAAACCATCATGTCGCAACGCCTTTTTTTCGCCCTCGCCCTGCCGGCGACGCTACAGCAATCGCTCATCCAATGGCGTGCCCAGCACTTTCCAGCCGAGGCAGGGCGACCGATCGCCGCCGCTAACCTGCACCTCACCCTGGCCTTTCTCGGCGACGTCGGACCGGCGCAACAGCGGCAACTCATCGCCGGAGCCGAACGTATTCGCCAGGCCCCCTTTAGCCTAACGCTGGATGATGCCGGACAGTGGCCGCGTGCTGGCGTGGTATGGCTCGGGCTACGCCGAGCTCCGCGTGGATTAATTCAATTGGCCGAACTGCTGCGCTCGCAAGCGGCACGCTGCGGCTGCCAACAAAGCACCTTACCCTTTCACCCGCACATTACCCTGCTGCGCCACGCCTACCAGCCGGTCGCCATTCCTCCGGCTAATTTCCATTGGCAGGTTGAGATCACACAGTTTGCCCTCTTCCGCTCACAGCGCATTCAGGGACGGACCCACTATCAATCACTGGCCAGTTGGCCCCTACTACGCCACACCGCCGCAGAATAACCGACAGGAAGCCTTATGCAGTTCACCGCGCCCCTACAATCCGCCCCCCTGATCAAACGTTACAAACGTTTCCTGGCCGATGTACGTCGCCCCGACGGCCAGATCTTCACGCTACACTGCGCCAATACCGGCGCCATGACGGGCTGCGCCACGCCGGGCGACACGGTGTGGTACTCCACGTCGGATAATCCACGGCGTAAGTATCCCTCGACCTGGGAGCTGACCGAGAGCCAGACGGGGGCGTGGATCTGTGTCAATACCCAACGCGCCAACGCCTTAGTTCACGAGGCGATCGCCCAGCAACGCATCGTGGAATTGTCCGGTTACACAAAAATACGCAGCGAGGTGCGTTACGGTACAGAAAATAGCCGCATCGACTTGTTATTACAGGCGGAGGAGCGCCCCGACTGCTATATTGAGGTGAAGTCGGTCACCCTGCTGCAACAGGGGTGCGGATACTTTCCCGACGCGGTCAGTACCCGTGGGCAGAAGCATCTGCGTGAGTTGCAGCAACAGGTGCAGAGTGGTGCACGCGCGGTGCTGTTTTTCGCCGTGCTGCACAGCGGCATCGAGCGTGTACGGGCGGCCCGCCACATCGATGCTCACTATGCGCAATTATTGGCCCAAGCAAGCGATCTCGGGGTAGAAGTGATCTGTTACACGGCACGGATAACGCCGGGCGGCATCACCTTGACGCAGCCGCTACCGTTCGAGTCGTAAGGGGGCTATCGAACGGAGAATCGCGCTGAAAAGGGGGAAACGCGGCTAAATACGCCGCCCTTCACACCCTTGTCAAGCCGTAGGCAGGAATAATTGCCAACCTCTACCGCATCTGTTATTTATAGCGGCCTGATTTTTTCCCCCATTTGGGGATCGCTAATGCGTGTTATTAGGAGAAGCAGCATGCAAGAAGGGCAAAACCGTAAACCGTCGTCCTTGAGCATTCTCGCCATTGCTGGGGTGGAGCCGTATCAAGAAAAACCGGGCGAAGAGTACATGAACGAAGCCCAGTTGGCGCACTTCAAGCGAATTCTTGAGGCATGGCGTAACCAGCTCAGGGACGAAGTGGATCGTACCGTATCCCATATGCAGGAAGAGGCTGCCAACTTCCCGGATCCCGCCGACCGCGCGACCCAGGAAGAGGAGTTTAGCCTGGAACTGCGTAACCGCGATCGCGAGCGTAAGCTGATCAAAAAAATCGAGAAGACACTGCAGAAAATCGAAGATGACGACTTCGGTTTCTGTGAATCCTGTGGCGTCGAGATCGGTATCCGCCGCCTAGAAGCGCGTCCGACCGCCGATCTGTGCATCGACTGTAAGACGCTGGCCGAAATTCGCGAAAAACAGATGGCGGGCTAACCCCGCCGAAACACCATCAGCCGGTGTTTTATCCTGGCGCTCCGCTGGCTAATCACCGATTGGCTGGCGGAGTGCGCATTGACGATCCGGGAGTTTTTCCGGCGCGTATGCCGTTGCAAAAAATGTCATATTCTCAATCTATTCAGCCAGGCTATGTAGGCCGCTTCGCGCCTTCTCCCTCTGGCGATCTGCACTTTGGTTCCCTGATTGCCGCTCTCGGTAGCTACCTGCGCGCTCGCGCCTGTGGTGGCCGTTGGCTGGTTCGCATCGAAGACATCGATCCCCCCCGCGAAGTCCCCGGCGCCGCCGGACGCATCCTACGCACCTTGGAGCACTATGGCCTCCATTGGGATGGCGAGGTGTTGTATCAGTCACAGCGCCATGAGGCTTACCGCGCCATCCTCGCGCGTCTGCATCAGCAAGGCCTGGCCTACTACTGCACCTGTACCCGCCAACGCATTCACGCGTTGGGCGGCGTCTATGACGGCCACTGTCGCACGCGAGGCCTCGGGCCACAGCAGGCAGCGTTACGCCTGCACCAGACCCAACCGGTCTACCGCTTCTACGACCAACTGCGTGGCTGGATCGATGCCGACGCGGCGTTGGCTCGCGAGGACTTCATCATCCACCGCAAGGATGGGTTGTTCGCCTATAACTTGGCGGTGGTGGTGGATGACCACCAGCAAGGCGTCAACGAGATCGTGCGGGGTGCCGATCTGATCGAGCCGACGGTGCGCCAGATCGCCTTGTATCGCCAGTTAGACTGGAAAGAGCCGGCCTACCTGCATCTACCATTGGCGCTCAACAACCAGGGGAATAAGCTCTCCAAGCAGAATCATGCTCAACCGATCCCGTTGGATGATCCCCGTCCGTTGCTGTTGCAGGCCCTGGCCTTCCTCGGCCAACCGCATCCGGTGGCGCTGCGCGATGTGTCCACCGAGGCGCTATTAGCTCATGCCGTCGCGGCCTGGCGCCTGGAAAATGTGCCGCTGAATGCCACAATGCCGACAACGATTCCGTCTGCACCATTCTCAAATTCCCCTCCGTGAGCTATGATTAGCCGCTTATTTTTCTGCATATCATGCCCCATCGCCTGCGGGATGCCCGGAATGGGCCTGTCGGCCCGTGTAGCTACACGACCACCCGAGCGATGACGGAGCGATTTACCAGACACTATCGAGGTGTACCATTTTTACCCGAGTCGCCAACTTTTGCCGTAGAGTGTTAAACCGCGAGGCGGACAGCGCACCGGAGCAGGAATCTTCCCATCTGAGCGTGATCCCGCGCGATCAACACACGATCTCACGCCAGCAGATCAGCGAAAATGCGCTGAAAGTTCTGTATCGCCTGAATAAATCAGGCTTCGACGCCTACTTGGTCGGCGGCGGTGTACGCGATCTCCTGTTGGGCAAGCGCCCGAAAGATTTCGACGTGACCACCAACGCCACTCCGGAACAAGTGCGTAAGTTATTCCGCAATTGTCGCCTGGTCGGACGCCGCTTTCGTCTGGCCCACGTCATGTTCGGCCCGGAGATCATCGAAGTGGCCACCTTCCGGGGTCATCACGAACACGCCGATGAGGGCAAGAATATCTCCCAGCAGGGTAAGAACGGCATGCTGCTGCGCGATAACGTCTACGGCAACATCGAAGAAGACGCTCAACGCCGCGACTTCACCATTAACAGCCTGTACTACAGCGTGGCCGACTTCACGGTACGTGACTATACCGGCGGCCTCAACGATCTGCGGGCCGGCCTGATCCGCCTGATCGGCGATCCCGAGACGCGTTACCGCGAGGATCCGGTACGCATGCTGCGCGCGGTGCGTTTTGCCGCCAAGCTACGGATGGATATCAGCCCAGAGACCGCCGCGCCGATCGCCCGCCTGGCGCCGCTGCTGCGCGACATCCCGGCGGCTCGCCTGTTCGAGGAGGCGCTGAAACTGTTGCAAGCGGGCTATGGCTATGAGACCTATCTCAAGCTGCGTGAATACCAGCTGTTCCAACCGCTGTTTCCGGTGATCTGCCGCCACTTTACCCCCAACGGCGACAGCCCGATGGAGAACATCCTGGCGCAGGTGCTGAAGAATACCGATCACCGCCTCCAGAACGACATGCGCGTCAATCCGGCGTTCCTGTTCGCCGCCATGCTGTGGTATCCGCTGATCGAGTTGGCGCAGAAGATCACCCAGGAGGGCGGGTTGACCTATCACGATGCCTTCGCCCTGGCGATGAACGACATTCTGGACGAGCAATGCCGTTCCCTGGCGATCCCCAAACGCATCACCGCGCTGATCCGCGATATCTGGACCTTACAACTGCGCCTATCACGCCGTCAGGGCAAGCGGGCCCACAAGTTGTTGGAGCAACCCAAGTTTCGCGCCGCCTACGATCTGTTGGCGCTGCGCGCCGAAGCCGAGCGGAGCGCCGAGCTGCAACGTCTGGCCGAGTGGTGGGGCTCCTTCCAACTCGCCAGCGCCTCGCAGCAGAAGGCCATGGTCAACACGCTGGATGATGAGGGTGACAGCAATGCCGGCGCCCGTCGTCGTCGTCGACCACGTCGTCGCGCGCCTCGCCGCGAGGGAAGCGGCGCATGACCCGCGTCTATCTGGCATTGGGCAGCAATCTGGCCGATCCGCGTCACCAGGTGCGTCAGGCCGTTCAGGCACTGGCGGCACTGCCAGACTGCCAGTTCGTGGCGGTCTCCTCGCTGTATCGCACCCGCCCGCTCGGGCCGCAGGATCAGCCGGATTATGTCAATGCCGCCGTCGCGCTGGATACCACGCTGACGGCGGAGGCACTGCTGGATTGCACTCAACGCATCGAGCTCGCGCATGGTCGCGAGCGTAAGGCCGAACGTTGGGGGCCGCGTACCCTGGATATCGACATCATGCTGTTCGGTAATCAGGTGATCGCCAGCGAACGGCTGATCGTGCCGCACTATGACCTGTTGAATCGCAGCTTCATGCTGGTCCCGTTAGCCGAGATCGCCCCCGACCTCTGTCTCCCCACGGGAGGGACACTGCGTGCGGCCATCGCGCGTCTCGCTGATGCCGGAGATCTCCAGGTGTTGCCCGCCCAGGATGACGCCACGCCAGCGACCTGATCCCTCGGCCCGCCGCCTGACGGCGCGGGCTATGCCCACGATCTTCCCGACGCGCCCCCTCCTCGGCTCCGCTCTCGACGCCAAAACAAAACACGATGTGATGTATTTGCTTGATCTCATCTCCACCGCAATCGTTTTTCTTGCAGTAGAATACGCCAGCAGGGTGTCCGTCTGCGACGGAGCCGTACACCATGGCGAACGCTGCCGGATGCGATGACAGCGTAGCGCCCAACTTTATTTGCCCGGTCATTGGCCGGTCGACAATGGGAGACAGTGATGACGCCAACCACGCTATCACGCCTGCGCAAGTACAAGCAGGACAAGCATAAGTTCGCTACGATCACCGCATACGATGCCAGCTTCGCCCGGCTATTCGCCGAGCAGGGCATCGATGTGATGCTGGTCGGAGACTCTCTGGGGATGACCCTACAAGGGTATGACACCACCCTGCCGGTGACGGTGGCGGACATCGCCTACCACACCCGAGCGGTACGCCGTGGCGCGCCAAACTGCCTATTGATGGCCGACATGCCCTTCATGTCTTATGCCACCCCGGAGCTGGCTTGCGCCAACGCCGCCGAACTGATGCGCGCCGGGGCGAACCTGGTCAAGCTGGAAGGCGGCGCCTGGTTAAGCGATACCGTGCGGATGCTGACCGAGCGGGCGGTGCCGGTATGCGGCCATCTCGGGCTACAGCCCCAGTCCGTCAATATTCTCGGCGGCTACCGCATACAAGGACGCGATCAGGATACGGCTGACCAGTTATTGTCCGATGCCTTGGCGCTGGAAGGAGCCGGAGCCCAATTGCTGGTCTTGGAGTGCGTCCCGTCCGTGGTCGCCAAGACCATCACGCAGGCACTACGTATCCCGGTCATCGGCATCGGTGCTGGCCGAGAGACCGACGGCCAGATCCTGGTGATGCATGACGCCCTGGGGATCAGCAGCGGGCGCATGCCCAGCTTCGTGAAGAATTTCCTGGCCGACGGCGGTGACATCCGCGCGGCGGTGCGCCGTTACGTCGACGCCGTCGAGCAGGGGCAATTCCCCGCCGACGAACATACCTTTAACTGAGCAAGATCCTGTCGGGCGGCTCCACGGACCGCCCCTTTTATCTGCTGGAGAACAAGCTGTGCTGATTATCGAGACTATCCCGCTGTTGCGCCGCGAAGTACGCCGCTGGCGCCAGGAGGGGAAACGTATTGCGCTGGTCCCGACCATGGGAAACCTGCATGAAGGGCACATGACGCTGGTACGCGAGGCGCGCGCCCGGGCCGATGTGGTGATCGTATCGGTATTCGTCAATCCCATGCAGTTCGATCGCCCCGACGATCTGGCGCGTTACCCACGCACCCTGCAAGAGGACTGCGAAAAGCTCAACCGCAACGGCGTGGATCTGGTCTTCGCCCCGGCCGCCGACGAGATCTACCCGCAGGGTGTCGGGCAACAGACCTATGTCGATGTCCCCGCCCTCTCCACCATCCTCGAGGGTGAGAGCCGCCCGGGCCACTTCCGCGGCGTCGCCACCATCGTCAGCAAGCTATTTAACCTGGTGCAGCCGGATCTGGCCTGCTTCGGCGAGAAGGATTATCAGCAGCTCCAACTGATCCGCAAGCTGGTGGCGGATCTGGGTTACGGTATCGAGATCGTCGGCGTGCCGATCGTCCGCGGCGAGGATGGCCTGGCGCTGAGCTCGCGTAACGGCTACCTCGACAGCGATGAACGCCGCCTCGCCCCACGCTTATATAACATCATGATGCAGCTGGCCACCCAGCTAGAAAATGGCGAGCGCAATCTGGATGAGCTGCTAGAACAGACCGCTGGCCGCCTGCGCCAAGCGGGCTTCCGCCCCGACGTTCTATTCATTCGTGACGCGGATACCCTCGGTGAGGTGACGCTGGACACCCGCTCGGCGATCATATTAATGGCCGCCTGGTTGGGCCAGGCACGCCTGATCGATAACGTCCGCGTTGCGTTTAGTGCCGACGCATAATGCGTAACGGCTAGACAGCGACGGCAAAATGCGCAACCATGACGTAAACCGTCTATACGAATGGATGGTTTACGTCATATTTTTACCGGGCCGCTCGGCGGCTCCATTACGATGATTACAGGTATTACACTATGGTACGTACAATGCTGCAGGGCAAACTGCACCGCGTGAAAGTCACCCAGTCCGACCTGAATTATGAAGGCTCCTGCGCCATCGATCAGGACTTTATGGACGCGGCCGGTATCCTGCAATATGAGGCCATCGACATCTACAACGTCGATAATGGTCAGCGCTTCTCCACCTACGCCATCGCCGCCGAACCCGGCTCGAAGATCATCTCCGTCAATGGCGCCGCCGCTCGCTGCGCCTGCGTCGGCGACAAACTGATCATCTGTAGCTATGTGCAGATGCCCGACGAACAGGCCCGGACACACCATCCGAGGGTGGCCTACTTCGATGGGGACAACCAGATGAAACGCCTGGCCAAGTCTGTCCCGGTCCAGGTCGCCTGATCGCCGGCTGCGGGGCTAACGTCCCGCTCTAGTACGCCGCTACCTCGCATTTCTCGCGCTATCGTTCATACTCTGGTGACGTGCATCCCCCGCCCCCTAAGCCCTTCGCTTACCCCGATGACGCCGCTAAGGATAGCCAGGCATGACGATTTGCCGTTGGCCACAGCGCGCCCCGCCAGGCCGCCTGCTAGGGTGGCTACTGCTCTATATCCTTCTCTGGACGGGGGTAACGCAATACCTAGACCCGGCGCTCCCCTATGATGCCGTCGAGGCGATGAACTGGGGGCAGAACGGTGAATGGGGATCGCCGAAAAATCCCTGGCTAGTCGGCGCGATGATGCGGTCACTGCTCTACTTTCCCGCCTTATCTCCCGAGCACTACTGGTATCTCTGCCACTTTGTCGTCATCGCTGGCGGTATGCTAGGGGTCTGGATGTTGACTCGCCGCCTCACCGGCCGAGCCGATCTCGCCTGGCTGGCCTTGATGAGTCTGAATCTCTCAGGCAGCATTAACATCGACATGCTGCCGTATAACGACAATTATCTATTAGTCGGCCTGTGGCCCTGGCTATTCTGGGCGCTGGCGCGAGCATTAGCTACCGACTCACCCCGCTGGGGGTGGCCATTATTCGCCCTGCTCGCCGGACTCGCGACGATGGCAAAATACTCCACCGTGGCGCTGCTGCTGTTACTGTTGCTCGCCACCCTCATCAGCCCCCCGCTTCGCCCCCTCTACCGCCAATGCCGTTTTTGGCTGGCGATCGCGATCTATTTCGCCTTAGTCACGCCTAACGCGCTATGGCTCACCCAGCACCAGTTCGCCGCTATCCACTGGGTGAGCGGTCAACTGCATCCTGAACCGAATCTACATGCCAGCCTCGCGATGCTGACTGTATTTTACCCTCTGCTCATCATGACCCTACTGGTGTATCTGAGCGGGGGGCGGCTACATTGGCCAGCACCGGGGGCGCTACGCCTATCCATGCTTATGCTGCTGATCCCCTTAGCGCTGATCCTACTGTGGCTGACGCTCTATCGTGGCGGTCGCATCACCGAATGGCTACAGCCCTTCGTCATACCCGCCATCGCACTGCTCTGCGCCAGCCTGCGCGGCGTATCCTCACGGCAGATTCGCCGTCTCAGCCGAGGGTTATCTCTGCTCGCGCCGCTGGTACTATGCGGTTATGCCGTAGTCTACCTGCTGGATCTACGCGGCTGTGGGCAGGAGTGGAGCGGGTTGAAGCCCTTCGCGCGACAGGCGGAGACATTCTGGCGCCAGCAGAGCCCGACACCACTACGCCTGGTGGGCGGCGACTATCTGCATCAATGGTTATTGGTCTATGCCATAGCGCGCCCACGCACCATTCAACCCTGGCAGAGAGACACCCCTACCCCACCCAATATCTATACGCCGGGGATCACCCAGGCGCGTATCGAGCGTGATGGCGTATTACTGGTTGGCCGACTGGGAGCCCCCTGCTCCCCGGCCGCTTTCCGTGCCGTCTGGCGCGATTGGCCGGAACTCCAGCCACATGCCTACCGTCAAATCGACTTCGTCGCCCAGCCCGGCGCGCCGCATCAGCCGCTCTGCCTGGCGATCGTTCCCCCGCGCCGCGGGACTAATCCAGCGGAATAACGCTCTGCATGAGCGGAGGGAGGCGGATCGGAACCGGCGTATCGACCGGTGGCACATCCTGTGGCCGATTGGCGATCAAGCGCGCCATGGTCTGTACCGAGTCGGTACGCAATACATACAGTCGCTTCAAGGTGTAGGGATTATCGCCACGCCGTACCTTACCGCGCATGGTGGTCACCGCCATGTGGTAGCCTGCCTGGTGCGCCGCCTCGATCGCCTTACGATTGAAGGCGCCAAAAGGATAAGAGAGGTATTGCACATGCGGATTAAACTGTGTCAGCGCACGACGCGAACGGGCGAAGTCGAACAGAATATTGTGTTGGCTGCGTTGCAGCAGGATCGGCCGCTTATCTGCCGAGAGGCGATGCAGAAAATGGGTATGCGACTGAATATCGAATACCGACTGGATGGCGCGGAGCTCCGACAGGCTCATAAACTGCAAGCCGTTAGGGTTCCACGGCTGTGGGTGGCGCTTAATACGCGAGGAGACGATAAACGCGGTCGCCCGCTGACCGTTTTTCTTCAGAATCGGATAGGCGTAGCGGTAAACCGACTTTAGCCCATCGTCGAAGGTCAACGCCACGGCTCGCGCCGGAAGGTTTTCATTGCCGCGCAAATACCCCTCTAACTGATAGAGGGAGATGGTCAGATAGCCGGCCTGGCGCAGGTAGGCCATCTGGCTGTCAAATGCCTCGACCGAGGTGGTTGTCGAGGTATGACGGAAACGATGGTTATCCTGGTTACGCAGGATGTGATGGTAGGTGAGGATCGGAATACCGTTATCCAGCTCAACCTTATCGGCACGCACATAGGCTAAGCGCCCGCCCAGGTTGATCACCATCCAGCGCTGACCCGTCGTATCGGTCTCTTCCGCCAGGATGGGATAACGTAGATTGGCGGCTAAGGTCGCCAACGGCGGCGACTGGAGGTCGCTACGGCCATAAATCATCACAGGATGCAAAGTCAGCAGATAGTCCCGACTCTTGCGGTGCAGCAATGCCACCTCGCGCGCGGCGGGCAGTGGCGGCGAGGCTGGCACCAATGCATCGCGCGCAATAAAACCGCTGGCGTTAGCGAAACGAAAGATAAAGTACCCCGTCTCATCCGGCTGCACTTCGAGCAGTGTCCCGGCCTGAAGGCGCGCGACCGGAATGATGCGATCGCCGACCGGCGAATAGACCGTGCTCGCGTGTGCGGTGACCATATAGCGGGCAACGATCGAATCCGATGTCGATGCAGACGGCAACGATGGCTGCGCCAGCGTCGAGAACGAAACCAGCAGGAGTAATCCCGCCCAGCAGAAAGACTTATACATGAAAACAATCAATATGGGGCATCCAATGCCCAATGAGTGATGTTTTCAGCATAACACGCGTTGGCGACGCTCGCCAAAGCCGCCGCCGACGTTTATCCCGGGGCGTTACAAGCGCCCGGCACTACCACAAAGCCGGATCTTCTCGGCGACCACGGCACGCATCGCCTGCTTCCCGGCGGCCATATATTGACGGGGATCGTTCGCCTCGGGATGCGCGTGGAAATAACGCTTCAACGCGTCGGCGAAGGCGATCTTCAACTCCGTCGCGACATTCACCTTGCAGATCCCCAAAGCGATCGCCTCACGTACCATCTCGGCCGGCAATCCCGATGCACCATGCAGCACCAACGGAATCGCCACACGCTGGCGAATCGCCGCCAGGCGAGCAAAGTCGAGATGTGGCTCACCCCGATACAAACCATGCGCCGATCCGATCGCCACGGCCAGTGAGTCGATTCCACTACGCTCGACGAACTCGGCCGCCGCCTCGGGATCGGTCAGCCGACTCTCCGCCTCATCGACCTGCCTGTCATCCTCCTGCCCGCCGAGTCGCCCGAGCTCCGCCTCCACACTGACACCATAACGCCGACAGAAGCGCACCACCTCCGCCACCGTCGCGATATTCCGAGCGAAAGGCAACGCTGACGCATCGATCATCACAGAGCGCACACCGGCACGCACCTTAGCGCCAATGTCGGTGGGCGATTCATGGTGATCCAGATGCAAGGCCAGTGGCAAGTCATGGCGAGCGGCAGCCTGGCGACAGAGCACCACCAGATTATCGGTACCGGCGTAGCTGAAGGTCCCCGGTGTGCCCGCCAGGATCACTGGCGAGGCCAACTCGGCGGCGGTTTCAGTCACCGCCTGGATCGTCTCTAGGTTATGAATGTTGAAGGCCGGCACCGCATACCCCTCGCGCTGCGCACGGTATAACATCTCACGATTGGCGATCAGATACATAACGACTTCCCCCTCTCGGTTAGCCGATGTCTCCCACACGGCGCGGCGATTCGCCTCGCCATGGTGGGGGTCATCTTCGGGCTACGACCACTTAAGCAACCCATCACACACGGCCTAGATACCATCGACATCTGATCGGGCTTGATGCGCCCCCTGATGCTGACACTCGTGCCACAAACTGGTCAGCCCCCGACGACCACACGCCAATGCCTGATCGCGAAATGCAGTAACGCTGAGCCCATCACGCTCCAGCATCATCTCCGCCGCCAACTGCATATTGGTACCGGTCAACAACTCATAGCCATGGTGTGCTGCCAACAATGCCGCCTGGCGGAATGGCGAGCCTCCCAACAGATCGCTGAGGATCACCACGCCCTCGCCGCTGTCACAGGCTCGGCACGCCGCATTTAACGCCTGCGCCAATGCGACCGTACTCATCCCCTCGGGAAAGTCGACCGCCTGGCACTGCATCTGGGGGCCCACCACCTGCTCCACGCCTTGTAGCAAGCCGCTGGCAAAACGACCATGCCCGGTCATCACGATGCCCAACATGAGGCCTCCTTAGAGCCAACCGACCCATTTGCCAGCGATGCCGATCAATACCGTCACCCCGATCAGTTTGATCGGCGAATAGCCACGCTTCATCAACCAGTACACCAATAGGGTGAAGCAGAGTGGCAGCAGATTGGGCATCAACTTATCCAGAACATCTTTCTGTAGCGCGACCGTCGCCTTGCCGGCATGCATCACCAATGGCGTCGAGAGATGCACATAGGAGGCCACCAGCGCCCCAATCACCGTCATGCCGACGATCGAAGCCGCATGGGAGATGTTCTTGGTGTGGGTCTTCAGTAACGCCAAGGCGCTGGTCCCCGCACTGTAGCCGTAGTGCGCCAGGCCGAAGCGCAGGGCGAAATGGACGGCGTTAAATAACAGCAGGAATACCACCGGTCCGAACAGGCTCCCCTCGAGCGCCAACGATGCCCCGATACCGGCGCAGATTGGCAACAGCGTCAGCCAGAATAACGCGTCGCCGATCCCCCCCAGCGGCCCCATCAACGCCACCTTGACCGCACGGATGGTGGAGATTCGCTCCTTGCCGCGCTCCATCGCCAACACCAGACCGGAGAGGAAGGTCACGTCGAATGGGTGGACGTTGATAAACTCCATATGCATCTTCATCGAGTTGGCCAGATCCTCCGGATTGCGATGGATCTTGCGCAGCCCTGGGATCAGGGTGTACAACCAGCCACCCGCCTGCATACGCTCGTAGTTAAAGGAGGCTTGCAATAACAGGGATCGCAAGGCCATGATATTGATATCTCGCCGACTCAACGCCTGCCCGGGAGTCTGATCGACATAGTCATCACGCTCCACGCGGCTGGTCGCCAGCGCCTGCGCCATACGCTTCTCCGCCTTGGCGAGCTGCACATCATCACTCTCGTTAAATGCCATCTTCTTCCATCTCCTGGTTGTGGGAGGCGTTCGCACGCGGCTCCGGCGTATTGTCATGACGGGTACGGTTAAAAAAGTCGATCAGGGCGATCGCCAGGGCGCCCAACGCCACCGCGATAATCGGCATATTGAGGAAGGTGACCGAGATGAACCCCAAAATGAAATAGGCCACATAGGTCTTCTTCATCATGATCTTCATCAGTAGCGAGAAGCCGATGGCGGGCATCATTCCGCCGGCGACGGAGAGGCCGTCTAATAACCATGTCGGTGCCTTTGCGACCATGGCGCTGGCCGCATCGGCCCCCAGATAGACCGGCAGGAAGGCGACGATGAAGTAGAAGCAGAATAGGATCAGCAGCCCGGCATAGTTCACCCATTCGACGCCACGCCAGTTGAGTTTTTTCACCATCTCATCGCAGCGATGCATCATCGGCGAATAGACGGTAAACAGCAGGGTGATACACCCTTGTACCGCGATGGAGAACGGCACCGCCACGCCGATAGCGACTTTGGGGTCGGCATGCGTCAGGATGGCAAATGCGGTGCCGATTACCCCGCCGATGACCACGTTAGGCGGCTGGGCACCGGCCAGCGGCACCATTCCCATCCACACCAGCTCTAATGTCCCGCCGACCAGCAGGCCGGTATAGACATCACCTAAGATCAGCCCAACTAGCGGGCCGATCACCAGCGGACGGTGAATATGGGTCAAACCATCGAACAGATCGATGCCGGCAATCCCCGCCAGCAGTCCAATCAACAATGCATCGGTTAACATGATTCGCCTCCTGGGGTCAGCCCAACAGCCGGTTAATCGGTTCGCCGGCCTCATCTGGCACGCGCCGGATCTCGCATGCGATGCCGAGCGAACTCAGCGCCTGAAAAGCGGCCACATCGTCGTCATCAACCGAGACCGTCTTGTGGATCTGGCGTTTTCCCTCGGAGAAATGCATATTGCCGACATTAACAAACTGGATCGGGACACCGCCGCGTACCAGGGTCAACACATCCTGAGGCGTCTTACAGACCAGGAAGATCTTTTGGCGATCGGCGGCCTTGTGGATCACATCGATCGTCTTCTGCAGCGTGAAATAACGCGTCTGTACGCCGTCGGCAACCACCATGTCCATCAAGTTCTGTTGGACAGGATCGGCAGCGGCGGCATCGTTAGCGACCAGAACCAGATTGGCGCCCAGGGTATTGGTCCAGGTCACACCAACCTGCCCGTGTACCAAGCGGTTATCGATCCGGGTCATTAGGATGTTGGGTTGCGACATAATTCACACCTCCATCTCGGTTATCGGGGAATGCGTTAGCGGATAATCATGGATCACCACCCCCTGCACCACGCGATTCACCTCGCCACTCGGGCAGGGGTTATCTGGCGTGATGCCCAGGGCCAGTGAGGTTTCAAAGGCCAAGATTTGCAGATACAACAGAAAGGGGAATAACAGCCAAACCTCATCAAGGTCGCTTGCCAGGGAGAGCGCATCGGGTTCTACGGCACCGCTCAACGCCACGATCTCCTGCGCCAATCCATCCCGACGCAGCTCAGCCAACAAGTCGAGATCGTAGCAACGGCAGTAAGGCTCGGCGCTCAACATCGTCACCACCAGCGTTTGTGGGCCGACCATAAACTTCGGGCCGTGGCGCAATCCCATGGCGGAGTCGTAACGGGTCGCGATGCGCCCCGCCGTTAGCTCCAACATTTTCAACGCCGCCTCCTCGGCCACACCGGTAAAGGCGCGACTCCCCAGCACCAGCAGGCGTTGAAAACCACGCCCGGCGAGCTGTTTGATCGCCGGTAGCCACACGGGTAACACCTGGCGGCACAACGCCATCATCCGTTGTAGCCCGTCGGGGCTCTCTGCCAAGGCGTGTGGGCCGAGCAACAGC
Source organism: Edwardsiella sp. A.80236 (assembly GCF_044540725.1). NCBI lineage: Bacteria > Pseudomonadati > Pseudomonadota > Gammaproteobacteria > Enterobacterales > Hafniaceae > Edwardsiella > Edwardsiella sp. A.80236. The sequence goes on along the minus strand of NZ_JBIUCY010000002.1, from coordinate 136,996 downwards.
GCACAGGCCAGCATCATGCAACTGAAGCTTGAGGTCATGGCAAAACTTTGATCGTGCGAGCCCTGCGGCATGATCAGTGAGCAGGCGTTCGCACGCCCTTCGGCATAACGAGCCAACTCACCGTCGGGGTTACAGGTCAACAACAGGTGAAAGCAACGGGGTAACAAACGATCGGCCAGCGCCAGCGCCGCCACGCTCTCCGGACTGTTGCCGGAGCGGCCGAAAGAGACCAGCAATGTCGGCCGGCGAGGATCCAAGTATTGTCGTGGCGACGGTACGATATCGGTCGTCGCGTAGGCCACCACCTCCCACCCGCACTGTTCTCGTAGCCAGGGCGCCAACGCCCGCCCGACAAACGCCGACGATCCGGCGCCACACAGCACGATCTGAAGATTGGGCTGCGCCAGCACGGCCGCTAAGAAAGGCTGCCAACGCGCCTGTTCCTCATGCAACGTTCGGTGTAAGGTCTGCCACAGTCGCGGCTGTTGCGCTATCTCATGCGCGGTATGCCAGGCACCATGCGCCTGCAACCACGCGGGGGAATAGCCTAAAACATCATCACACATCTACTGACTCCTCAGACTGACTCATGACGTGAACGGCTTCGTGGCCAAACGCGGAGCAAAGGCTCCCCATCGCACGGCCGCAAAGCGACTGCGTTCTCATAGGGCAAAGGGACGGCAGGCAAACACCATCAACCGTCGGCGATAATCACCTCCACGCCTAAATCAAGCAGCGTACGGTGATACACCTCCGGGATGCGGCTATCGGTGATCACACGTTGGATCTGTGCCGCGCCGCGAATGGTACAAAAGCTTTTTCGCCCGAATTTACTGGCATCAACGACGGCAATAATCTCGCTGGCAACATCACACATCACTCGGTTGAGTTGTGCCTCGCCGCGATGGGGAGTGGTAATGCCACACTCCAGATCAAAGCCATCGACACCGAGGAATAAGCGGTCGAAGTGATACTGGCGCAGCTGCTGCTCGGCGGCATGACCATACAGTGAGTACGAGTTAGGCCGCATATTGCCGCCTAAAACCAGTACCTCAACTTGCTCATAACCGGTCAATTCACAGGCGATATTCAGGGCGTTGGTCATCACCACCAGATCTCGACGCGCCTTAAGAAACGGGACGATCTGTGCCGTTGTCGAGCCAGAATCAAGGATCAAGGTATCGCCATCCTGCACCAACGCAGCCGCTCGGGCAGCGATGCGCGACTTCACATCGCGATTCAAGCGCCCCTTATCGTGCAATGGCCGATCGAACACAAACTGCTGGTTCAACATCGCGCCACCATAAGAACGCAATGCGCACCCCTTGCGCTCCAAATAGCGCAGATCGTTGCGGATAGTCACACTGGAAACACTAAAGTGGTGACGCAACTGCTCAACCCGCACGCTGCCCTCCTGGCACAACTGATCGATAATCTGCTCGCGGCGTTTTACGGTATCGATGCCCATGCCCACCTCCAAGTGCGGTCAATCACAGATGTAATCGTTTTCATTCGGCGTATGAGAATTACAGCAAAGGAATAGCGAGGAAGGTGTGATCGCAGTTGCAGCTTATTTTTCCGTCAGATCAAGGGCAAAAACCTTTCACTTAATTGCCAACCGAAAGGTTTTCACTACGATCAATCTGGCGCGCAGATGTCATCACATTCCCCATTGATGCCCTTAACGAACTCACGATGCGTTAGCAAGCGAAAGAAATATCGGGAGAAAATGGTGACTGAACGTTGCGTTGTCTAACCGATGGAGATCACATTTTTGTCTTTTACCCCGCGATCATGCACACAACGTAAGCGGCAGGCGAGGCAGGCGACGTCGATCACCCTGCCAGTGATCACAATGGGTAATCACGGCCAGCCATGCGGCAAAATCGTGGGAGCGACTCATCCCATCAAAGGATGGGCGTAGTCGGTGATATGACGGGGAAAGCAACCGAATAGAAAGAGTGGCGAAGCATCATCGGCGGCGGGGCGGATCACACTATGGGCTACGCGCTTAGGACTCCGGCGGCATAAATAGCGCCGCCTGGCGGCTCTGCTCATGCCATAGACTCGTGACGTGATTGCGCGTCTGCGCCAGGAGCGCCTCACGGAAGGCGACGGCATCACCGATTCCGCGCTGTGGCCACTGCTCGGCTAACGCCGCCAGGCTGACACCGACCACGACCTCGCAGTGTGGATGCTTATGGCACATCAGCGCCGCGGCCCGAAAGGGTGGCGCCCCGAGAATATCTGCGATGATCACGACCCCATCGCCGCTATCCACCTGGTGGAGCGCATCGCACATCATACGGCTCAGCATATTGCTACTGACCCCGTCGCTAAACTCCACGCCGATACATTGGATCGGGCGGGCACCCAGCAGCTGCGTCAATGCCTTCATCATCCCGCTACCAAAGCCGCTATGACCGGCGAATACGATACCCAGCATAGATCTTCACCCCTGCACGCTGCGCGCCATGCGGCGCCTCTCAATAAGGATGGTGTAGCAGGAAATGACCTGGCTGGCAGCAATCACAGGCAACGGCGCATCAGGAGTGTGAAGTTAGGCGGAAATGGTGGATTTTACAGCGCCTGCCCTGTGATCAGCGGCAGGCACTGCAAGATAGCGCAGAATCAACTACGTAAGCCACGGCCTCGCTCGATAAGATACCAAGCCATCAGGTAGAGCACGACGATAAAACCCAGCAGGACGGCAAAGGTTTGCGTTAAGGAGACGTCATGGATCCCCAGGAAGCCATAGCGGAATCCACTGATCATGTAGACGATGGGATTGAGCTTGGAGACCGCCTGCCAGAAGGGTGGCAGCAAGCTCAGCGCATAAAATACCCCGCCCAGGTAGGTCAACGGCGTCAGTACAAAGGTCGGTACCAGGCTGATATCATCGAAAGTACGCGCATATACCGCATTGATCAGCCCGCCCAGAGAGAACAGGATCGCGGTGCACAGCAACGTCATTACGACCACTAGCCAACTGTTGACCACCAGCGGGACAAAAAACAGCGAGACCAACGTCACCAGGAAGCCGACGCATACGGCACGGGCTACCCCACCACCGATATAACCGGCGATGATCACGTGGGTCGGCACCGGCGCGACCAGCAACTCCTCAATACTGCGTTGAAATTTAGCGCTAAAAAAAGAGGCGGCCACGTTGGCGTAGGCGTTGGTGATCACCGACATCATGATCAACCCAGGCACAATAAACTGCATATAGCTGAAGCCATGCATCTCGCCGATGCGCGAGCCAATCAGATTACCGAAAATGATGAAATACAGCGTCATGGTGATCACCGGCGGTACCAGCGTCTGCACCCAAATACGGGCGAAACGATGAACCTCTTTACTCCAGATGCTGCACAGCGCCACCCAGTACAAACGGCTCATGACTGTTTCTCCTGTTCATCGTTGAGCAATGACACAAACAACTCCTCCAACCGGTTGGCCTTGTTACGCATACTCAATACTTGGATCCCTTGAGCGCTCAGCTGGCTGAACAGGCCATTCAGTCCCTGCTCACGCAATACCTCAACCTCCAACGTGGCGGTATCGCACAACTGATACCGATACCCCTCCAGACGGGGTAACGGGCTCTTCGGCGCCAGATCCAGGATAAAGGTTTCCGATTCAAGCTTGGCCAGCAGGGCCTTCATCGAGGTGTTCTCCACCAGCAGACCATGCTGAATGATGCCGATATTACGACACAGCATCTCCGCCTCTTCCAGATAGTGGGTGGTGAGAATGATGGTGGTGCCCTGCGCGTTCAGCTCCTTGAGAAATCCCCACATCGCCCGGCGCAGCTCTATATCCACCCCGGCGGTCGGCTCATCGAGGATCAACAGTTTCGGCTGATGCATCAGCGCGCGGGCGATCATCAGGCGACGTTTCATTCCCCCCGATAACATCCGCGCCCGCTCGTTACGCTTTTGCCATAGATCCAACTGACTTAGATAGCGCTCGGCGCGTTGCATCGCCTCATGACGGGTCACGCCGTAATAACCGGCCTGATTTACCACGATCTGCAATACCGTCTCGAACGGGTTAAAGTTGAACTCCTGTGGCACCAATCCCAACTGGCGTTTGGCGTTGACCAGATCGCGATCGATATCGTAACCGAATACACTCACTTGCCCGCTGCTTTTGTTAACCAGCGAACTAATGATGCCTATAGTGGTCGATTTTCCTGCGCCGTTGGGTCCTAGCAGCGCATAGAAGTCGCCGGCCTCGACGGTTAAATCAATGCCACGCAGCGCCTGAACGCCGCCGGCATAGGTTTTGGTGAGCTGTGATAGCTCGAGAGCATTAGTCATGGCGATGGGTCAACCTTACGTCAAGCGTTTTGCTTTGGAAGTGACTGGGTAAGCACCGACTCGCTCCGCAAGCGCGGCAAAACGGCGCGCCCCGTAGGCGAAGACGGTATAATTATATGTTACATGGCGTGTCGGGTGAAATCACGCTGCTGCCACGGGCGGGCTTACTTTGCTATGATGCAATGATTCATTGCTGTCGTGGAAGACATCCTGTGCCACCGTTAATTTGGCTTATCGAAGATCGGGCCGACGTCGCCGACTCGCTGATCTATACGCTGGAAACGGAAGGGTTTAACGTATGCTGGTTTAGCCACAGCCAGCCCGCCCTTGACGCCCTGAAACAACAAACTCCTCAGTTAGCTATCGTACACACCGTCCTCCCCGACGGCTCAGGCATCGCGCTTGGGCGCGTGCTACAAACACGCCATCCCGCCCTCCCTTTGCTCTTCTTCGCCGACAACAGCGAGCAACTGACACAACTCAGTAGCGAAGCCCCGCCGCACAGCACGGCTATCGTCGCCCCCTTCTCCGCACGCGAAGTCTGTGCTCGATTACGCACCCTGCTACAACACCCGGATAAAACGCATGCCCGAGCTACCCGCCTGGAGTGCTACGGCGACTTCACCCTTAACGAGGCGCGTAACTGTGCCCATTATTATGGCCATGCCTTACAGTTAACGCGGGCGGAATACCTGTTGTTAAAAACCTTGTTACAAAACCAGGGCCAGGTATTCACGCGCCGCCAGTTGAATGACCTGCTACGACCGTTGAATGAGAAGAGTGGCGAACGCTGCGTCGATCGCCATCTCAAGACGCTTCGCGCCAAGCTACAACGCATTACTCCGCACGCTATTCCCTTAAAAACGCATCATGGCGTCGGGTTTAGCATCGAGTGATACCGGCGCGGCTCGCCCCACTGTTCCGATTTCCAAAGCGAGCGGATTGGCCTATATTAGCGTCTTTCCTGTTACAGATGATTAACCCTGATGAAAGAAATCGAGAGACTGATCGCGAATAACCAGGCCTGGTCGCAGCAGGTAAAGGAGGACAATCCTCACTTCTTTACTAAACTGGCCGAATCCCAGCGTCCACGCTTTCTGTGGATCGGCTGCTCGGATAGCCGCGTCCCGGCAGAGCAGTTAACCGGTCTACAACCGGGGGAGTTGTTTGTACACCGTAATGTCGCCAACCTGGTCATCCATACCGACCTAAACTGCCTCTCCGTGGTACAGTATGCCGTCGATGTGCTACAGGTTGAGCACATCATCATCTGCGGTCACTTAGGCTGCGGGGGCGTTGAGGCCGCCATCACTAACCCAGAGTTAGGGCTGATCAATAACTGGCTGCTGCATATCCGCGATATCTGGTACAAACACAGCACATTGCTGGGCGAGCTGCCGCCGGAGAAACGTATGGATACCCTGTGCGAGCTTAACGTCATTGAACAGGTGTATAACCTGGGTCACTCCACGATCCTGCAATCGGCCTGGACGCGCGGCCAGAAGGTGATGATCCACGGCTGGGTCTATGGCTTACAGGATGGACGCCTACACGATCTGGACATCACGACCACCAGCCGCGAGAGCCTGGAGTTGCGTTATCGCAACGCGATGGCGAAGCTGTTACAACAGCAAGCGCAAGAAGGTTGAGGCGGCCATCGTCTAGGTCAATAAAAAAACGCTGTCCGGTCAACGGATTGATTGTGCGCCAACCATAGACTATCCCCTATACGATCGGGGGAAACATAAAGCAAAAAGGCGGCCTAGGCCGCCTTTATCTCATCCGATGGTGATACCCGTTACGGCCTATCACTCATCCTGCATGATGACTTTGCCGATATAAGGCAAGTAACGATAGCGCTGAGCGTAGTCGATACCAAAGCCAACCACGAATTCATCCGGGATCGAGAAACCGATATACTCGACCGGGACCTCGACTTCACGGCGGCTCGGCTTATCCAACAAGGTACAGATCGCCAACGAGTTCGGGCCACGCAGGCTAAATAGCTCACGCACCTTACTCAGGGTATTACCGGAATCAATGATGTCTTCAACGATCAGTACATCTTTGTCGCGGATATCTTCATCCAGATCTTTGAGGATCTTCACATCGCGTGAGCTGTTCATGGCATTGCCATAGCTGGAGGCCGTCAGGAAGTCGACTTCATGCGGTACGCTGATCTGGCGGCACAAGTCGGCCATAAAAATGAAGGAGCCGCGCAGCAGCCCCACCAACACCAGCTCTTTGCCACTGTTACGGTAACGTTCGGAAATCTGGCGTCCCAGTTCGGCTACGCGTGCCTTGATCTCATCTTCCGAGATCATGACTTCTACGGTATGTTTCATCGCTTTTACCTTGCGTATGTGCCGTCGCGCGTGGACGGCAAAATCAACCTGCCCTGCGCCGACGGGCCTTCCCGCCCAAGGGCACAAAACAGCGCGGCTTGTTAAGGGCGCAGAGTATAGCAGGCTAAGGGGGCTTCTTAAACGGTTGCGCGTCACCTGACCGCGCGGGTAGCGATATTCTTATTTAATAAATTACTCTGATTTCATATTAAAAATGAATATCAGGCTGTAGCCTAGGCGGTGAAATATGGTACCGTCCTAATACAATAACAAACTGTGTTTCCCGGTATGAAAAAATCCTCGCTACTGTTACTGCTGTTGGGCTTATTAAGTTTTACCACATCCAGTCGCGCGCTTGATGAGATGCAGGCGGAGGACTTGGCTGATTTGACCGCGATATTTGTCTATTTAAAAAATGATTGTGGTTATCACGAGTTGCCCAATAGCCAGATTAAGCGCGCGATTGTCTTTTTCGCCAGCCGCAACGGCTGGGATATGAGTAATTACAATACCAAAAAGATGAAGAAACTGGGTGAAGAGAGCTACCACGATTTAAGTCGTATCGCCATGCCGATAGAGACCAAATGCAAATACCTGGCCCGTGACTCCTTAGGCTTGCTCGCCTACGCTAACTAGCGCCCTCCGCCATCCCGTAGACCCGTGCAGCAAATAGCGCAGGCACGTTGCCCTATTGGGGATAAGTGAGCCGTAGCTCACCCAACAGAGGGGCCTGCGCTCATAGTCGCTAACACCAACCCAGATCTCGCCATATCGGCACTCGACACAGCCTCGCCAGTAGCGACGCCCTCATCATCCCGACGCCTCCTAAACGCCAGGTGAAATCATTTCATCACCCATCGTCTATCGCTCTGCACGAAACATGTTACAGTCATCGACGCGGCAGAGGACAGGGAGGATCGTCATGCAACAACGCGCCACATTATGGGGGATTTGCGCCATTCTACTTTGGAGTATGAGCGTCGCCCTGACGCGTAGTCTCGCCGAGGCATTCGGGCCGACCGGCGCCGGGGCGGCGATTTATTCCCTCAGCGGCATCCTGGTGTGGTGTACGACGGGAGCACCGCGCGTCCGCGGCCAACCGCTCGGCTATCTCTGGGGGTGTGGTGCGCTCTTCGTGTTCTATATGGTGGCCTTTGCCCTCGCTATCGGCCTGGCGCACAGCCATAGCCAGACCCTGGAGCTGGGACTGATCAACTACCTGTGGCCCAGCCTCACCCTACTGTTCGCCGTGCCACTCTTAGGGTTACGCGTGCGTTGGTGGCTGTGGCCCGGCGTCCTGCTGGCCTTCTCCGGCGTCGTGTGGGTGGTCGCAGGCAATGATGGCATCGCCATCGCCGTCCTGCTGCATAACCTCGGCAGTAATCCCATCGCCTATAGCCTGGCCTTCGCCGCCGCCTTCGCCTGGGCGCTCTACTCCAATCTGCTACGCCACTATCATCCGAGCCACAGCGCCCTGCCGCTGTTCCTGCTGGTGACCGCCCTCTGTCTATGGGGGTTATGGCTGGCGACGCCTCAGCCGACGATACGGCTCGATAGGACCGCCCTCTGCGAACTGTTGCTCATGGGGGGGAGCACCGCCGCCGCCTACCTCTGCTGGGATCAGGCCATGAAAAAGGGCAACGCCACACTGGTCGCTGCCCTTTCTTACTTCACGCCGTTACTCTCCATCGCCATCGCGGCGTTTTGGCTGGCGGCGCCAACCCCGACTAGCCTATGGTCCGGTGTCGGTTTAGTCGTGGTGGGATCGCTCTTATGCTGGAGCGCGAGTCGCCCATCGCCGGCTAACGCCGCAAAATGAAACTGCGATAGCGTGACAATACCTGTAGAAAGTCCTCCAGACCGCACAAGGCGAGGCTCTCTTCATCGTAGTAACGCATGCCTTCATCCAACTCATCCCCCTCTAGGGCAAGTTGATTGGCGCGCACCATCACCTCTTCGCTATCCAGCCACAGCGTGTACTCATGCCCGACTCGCTGCCATTGCCGCTCGCTGCCCTTTAGCTCGGCAGCCGCCTGCTCGATCTCTGTCACGAGAGTCAGATCGCCCTTCACCTCTTCATTGAGCCAATGGCCCACGGCCTCATGCCCCATAGAAAATACGGCGACCACCTGGCCGCCAATATCGTGGCGAAATTCATAATCCACAGCCAGTCCCTCCTTTACTACCCCGCAAGGGGACTCTTTTTAGTGTAAACCAGCGCGGTTAGATGGCCTGAAATCCGCGTCGCAATCTATAAAAAATAACGCGGAGGCCATGGCCTCCGCGCTGTCTGACGGGCGATTTCAGCAAAAATCGCTTAAGGGGTCAAGCGCGCCGGGGCCGCCTCCGCTCGGGCGGCTAACTCCCGTTCTAGATCGGCGGCCACATCCGATGGAATGCCCAATGCTTGGGCTAAGGCATCCAGATAGCTACGCTCCATAAAATGATCGATGTCGATTACCGCACAGCTCAAGGTATAGATCTCTAGTGCTTCCTCTTCATCGCCTACCCCCTGCGCCAACCGCTTAGGATCGAGTGGCTGAGCCAAGGCCTGATCGATCCACTGACGGGCTTCCTCGCCCAACGCCATTCGGGACAGGCTTTCATCGATGGCCTGTTGCTCACGCTCATCAATGTGGCCATCGCTCTTGGCGGCAAACACCAAGGCCTGCACCAGGCGACGCACGCGTGCGTCCGGCGGCGCACTCTGTTGGCCATATTGTGGTTCGTCGCGATGGTTCGCCTTCACCCGCGCACGATATTGATTCCATAGCAATGCGCCGATAGCCGCACCACCACCGATCAGTAAGGCATTCTTCCCCAACTTCCCGGCCTGTTTGCGTGCCGACTTATTGCCCATCAGCACGCCAGCCAAGCCGCCAAGCGCGGCCGGAGCCAGCAGTTTGCTCAGCCCTTCCGCTCCCGCTTTATTCCCCTTCGTGTCACCTAATAGTGACTGCAGTTGATTCAGCCAGCTCTTGCTCATCCGCGTTATCCCCTTCGCCAAATAGAGTGCTATGAGATTAAGAAGTTAAGCGTCAAGTTATGTCGCCTTTATGCAATAGTATGTAACAACAATAAAAAAGGGGAGCCAACTCGGTTAGCTCCCCTCCCCATATACACGCAGGATCAGACCACAGTCTGGAAGATCACCTGCCCGGCCTTATCGGTATAGGGGGCGAGATGGTTAAAGTTCAAATAGCGATAAGTATCCGCCGCCGACGCATCGACCTGCGCCATGAACTGCTGATACTCCGCGACATCCGGCAAGCGTCCCAATAGCGCCGCGACCGCTGCCAATTCAGCCGATGCGAGATAGACATTGGCACCGGTGCCGAGGCGGTTGGGGAAGTTACGCGTCGAGGTAGAGACCACCGTCGCCCCATCGGCGACTCGAGCCTGGTTGCCCATACACAGCGAACACCCCGGGATCTCAATACGCGCGCCACTCTTACCGAACACGCTGTAATACCCCTCTTCCGTCAGCTGCGCCGCATCCATACGTGTCGGTGGCGCAACCCACAGGCGCGTCGGGATCTGCCCCCGATGGCTGTCGAGCAGCTTACCGGCGGCACGGAAATGACCGATATTGGTCATGCAAGAGCCGATGAAGACCTCATCGATCTTGGCTCCCGCCACCTGAGATAATGGCCGAGCATCATCGGGATCATTCGGCGCGCACAGAATAGGCTCCTTGATGCTGTCGAGATCGATCTCGATCACCGCGGCATACTCGGCATCGCTATCCGCCGCCAACAGTTGCGGATCGGCCAGCCATTTTTCCATGCCCTGAATACGACGCTCCAAGGTGCGACGATCGCCATACCCCTCGGCAATCATCCAACGCAACAATACGATATTCGACTCCAGATACTCGACGATCGGTGCCTGATCCAGCTTAATGGTGCAACCTGCCGCCGAACGCTCGGCCGAGGCATCGGCCAGCTCGAAAGCCTGTTCAACCTTCAGTTGTGGCAACCCTTCGATCTCCAGAATACGGCCAGAGAAGATATTCTTCTTACCCTGTTTCTCAACGGTCAACAGCCCTTGTTGAATCGCCTGGTAGGGGATGGCATGCACCAAGTCTCGCAAGGTGATCCCCGGTTGCATCTGCCCCTTAAAGCGCACCAGCACCGATTCGGGCATATCCAGCGGCATCACCCCAGTCGCGGCGGCGAAGGCGACCAGGCCAGAGCCAGCCGGGAAGGAGATACCGATCGGGAAGCGGGTATGAGAGTCCCCACCGGTACCGACAGTATCCGGCAGCAACATGCGGTTAAGCCAGGAGTGAATAATGCCATCGCCCGGACGCAGCGCGACCCCGCCACGATTCATAATGAAGTCCGGCAGCGAGTGGTGTGTCTGCACGTCGATCGGCTTCGGATAGGCGGCGGTATGACAGAAGGATTGCATCACCAGATCGGCGGAGAAACCGAGACAGGCCAGATCCTTCAGCTCGTCGCGCGTCATCGGGCCGGTCGTATCCTGCGAGCCGACGGAGGCCATCCGAGGTTCGCAATATTGGCCGGGACGCACGCCGGCAACGCCGCAGGCACGTCCGACGATCTTCTGCGCCAGGGTGTAACCCTTGTCGCTCTCGTCGACCGCCTTCGACAGGCGGAACACCTCGCTCGGCGGCAGATCCAACGCCTCACGGGCCCGCGCCGTCAACGCACGACCGATGATCAACGGAATTCGTCCACCGGCGCGCACCTCGTCCAACAGCACCTCTGTCTTCAGGGTGAAGCTGGCGAGCAGCGTATCGTCGGCATGGCGGCGGATCTCACCGCGATAAGGATAGATATCGATCACCTCGCCGGTATGCAACTGGCTGACATCGACCTCAATCGGCAATGCCCCGGCATCTTCCATCGTATTAAAGAAAATCGGGGCAATCTTGCCACCCAGTACCACCCCACCGGCCCGCTTATTGGGGACGAAGGGGATATCTTCCCCCATCAGCCACAGCACCGAGTTGGTGGCAGACTTGCGCGAAGAGCCGGTACCGACGACGTCACCGACATAGGCGAGCGGATACCCCTGCTCGGCCAATGCATGTATCTGGCTAATGGGCCCAACAACACCGGGTTGATCCGGCGTGATCCCCTCGCGTGGATTTTTCAAAAACGCCTGAGCATGCAACGGGATATCGGGACGCGACCAGGCATCCTGCGCCGGCGACAGATCATCGGTGTTCGTCTCGCCGCTGACCTTGAATACCGTCACCGTCAACTTCTCTGCCAGGGCCGGACGCGACAGGAACCATTCGGCATCGGCCCAGGATTGCAACACCTGGCGAGCGAAAGGATTACCGGCACGTGCGCGCTGATCGACATCATGGAAGCTGTCGAAGACTAACAGGGTATGGGAGAGCGCCTGTACGGCGATCGGGGCCAATGTCTCATCATCCAATGCCTCAATCAGCGGGTGAATGTTATAGCCGCCTTGCATGGTGCCCAGAAGTTCCAATGCCTTCGCCGCGTTGATCAACGGAGAGTGCGCCTCCCCCTTCACCAAGGCGGTCAGGAAGGCGGCCTTGACGTAGGCGGCCTCATCGACACCCGGCGGCACACGGTTGATCAACAGATCCAGTAATAGCGCCTCTTCCCCCGCTGGCGGTGCCTTGAGTAACTCGACCAATGCCGCCATCTGCGCCGCATCCAGCGGCTTAGGAACCACACCCAGGGCCGCCCGCTCGGCGACGTGCTCACGGTATTCTTTTAGCACGACTCGACTCCTCGCTCTCATTGTCATTGTAAGTACCGGGATACCGGTGGAGTGCCGCCGCCTGACGCTAACCTTGCGGCTCGCCGGATACCCGGATATGCTTTCCCAGCATATCAGTATTTAGCCATAGTGTTAAATGCTTTACAAAAAAGCAACATAACGCCATAAAAACCTTTTTATACGGCCAATTATGGATGATTAATACACAGATTTGATCTGTTTTGTATTTATCTCGGCCAATTTTTCTGTATCATGCCTCGCTTTCGCCAGCCTGGGAGCGACCATGTCATTAACAATCAATAAGCGACGCTGTCTGACGCTGCTGCAAATCCTCTCGTTGATCCTGGCCGTCGGCGCGCTGTTCTACCTGATCAAGATCAGCCATAGCATGAATGCGCTGGCGCTGGATCGCTGTCTGCTCGGACAAGATGAGTTGGATCACGAAGGCTTTCTGTGGGGAATGAACTACTTCCTCGGCGCGCTCGGGTTGGGGATCTGCATACCGGCGATCGCCTTTTTTATCGGTTTTCGGCACGACTAAGCACAGCGACAATCAAAAAAAACGGCTCCCGCTGGGAGCCGTTTTTGCGTTATCTCACGCGATTATTTCTTCTTCGCTTTCGGATTCGGCAGGTCGGTGATACTACCTTCGTAGACTTCCGCCGCCAGGCCAACCGACTCATGCAGGGTCGGGTGAGCATGGATAGTCAGGGCGATGTCTTCCGCGTCGCAGCCCATCTCGATGGCCAGGCCGATCTCACCGAGCAGTTCACCGCCGTTGGTCCCGACGATCGCCCCACCGATGATGCGATGCGACTCCTTGTCGAAGATCAACTTAGTCATGCCATCCGCGCAATCGGAGGCGATGGCGCGGCCGGAGGCCGCCCACGGGAAGGTCGAGGTCTCATAACTGATACCCTTCTCGCGCGCTTCTTTCTCCGTCATACCGACCCATGCAACTTCCGGCTCTGTATAGGCGATGGACGGGATCACTTTCGGATCGAAGTAGTGCTTCATGCCGGCGATCACCTCGGCGGCGACATGACCCTCATGCACCCCTTTGTGCGCCAACATCGGCTGGCCGACGATATCGCCGATGGCGAAGATATGCGGCACATTGGTGCGCAGCTGCTTATCGACATGGATAAAGCCACGTTCATCCACTTCGACGCCAGCCATACCCGCGTCGATCAATTTACCGTTCGGTACACGACCGATGGCGACCAACACCGCGTCATAGCGCTGAGCCTCAGCCGGTGCCTTCTTCCCTTCCATCGAGACGTAGATCCCATCTTCACGCGCCTCAACGGCGGTGACTTTGGTCTCCAGCATCAGATTAAACTTCTTGCCGATACGCTTGGTGAAAACCTTCACCACATCCTTATCCGCCGCCGGGATCACCTGATCGAACATTTCGACTACGTCGATCTCGGAACCCAGCGCGTGGTAAACCGTCCCCATCTCCAGGCCGATGATACCGCCACCCATCACCAACATACGCTTCGGTACGGACTTCAGCGCCAGTGCGTCGGTAGAGTCCCATACGCGCGGATCATCATGCGGGATGAAAGGCAGCTGGATCGGGCGCGAACCAGCGGCGATAATCGCGTTATCAAAACGGATCACCGTCTGGCCATCGGCGCCGTCCACGGTCAGCGTATTCGCCGAGGTGAACTTACCCAATCCATTGACGACACGGACTTTACGACCTTTCGCCATCCCGGCCAAACCACCGGTCAACTGACTGATGACTTTCTCTTTCCAGGTACGGATCTTATCGATGTCCGTCTTCGGCTCACCGAAGACGATACCATGCTCCGCCAGCGCCTTAGCCTCTTCGATCACTTTAGCCACGTGCAGCAGCGCCTTCGAAGGGATACAACCGACATTCAGACACACCCCGCCCAGGGTGGCATAGCGCTCAACGATAACCGTCTCTAACCCTAAATCCGCGCAGCGGAATGCCGCAGAATACCCTGCCGGGCCTGCGCCAAGTACCACGACCTGTGTTTTGATTTCAGTACTCATCATGACCTCTTTATTGTTTTTCCGGCGGTGTGGATGCACCGTGGCGGCATCCTGGCCTGCACGCCTACCGCCTTCCCCCACCCGTAATCATCACGGTGAGGGCGCGGCTTCCGCCGGGACACCTGTCGCGCATCACAGTTTACAGAGATGTTAATAATTCTGTAAAGAGATGTTCTGTCGTCAGGTGACGCGGGCTATCAAGCTGACGCGAGCCAGCCTCAATCCAGCCATCGATTCAAGAAAAAGGCCGGCCCATAGGCCGGCCTAGGGCTTACATCACCAGACGGCGAATGTCTGACATCACACTATTGATCAGACTGATGAAGCGAGCACCGTCGGCCCCATCGATCACCCGGTGATCATAGGACAACGCCAGCGGTAACATCAGGCGTGGCGTAAACTCTTTGCCATTCCAGACCGGTTTCATCGACGACTTGGAGACGCCGAGGATCGCCACTTCTGGAGCGTTGACGATCGGCGTAAACGCCGTCCCACCGATACCGCCCAGGCTAGAGATAGTGAAGCAGCCACCCTGCATGTCGCTGGCGGTCAGTTTGCCTGCACGCGCCTTGGCGGAGAGCTCAGCCAGATCGCGAGACAGCTCGATGATGCCCTTCTTGTTGACATCACGCAGCACCGGAACCACCAAGCCATTCGGCGTATCTACCGCGACACCGATGTTGATATATTTCTTCAACGTCAGGCGCTGAGCATCTTCCGACAGCGAGCTGTTGAAACGAGGCATCGCTTCCAACGCCTTAGCGGCAGCCTTGATGATAAACACCAGCGGGGTGATCTTGACGCCCAGCTTACGCTTCTCAGCCTCGGCGTTCTGCTGTTTACGGAACGCCTCTACCTCGGTGATATCGGTCTCGTCGAACTGGGTCACATGCGGGATCATCACCCAGTTACGATGCAGGTTGGCGCCGGAGATCTTCTGAATACGGCCCAGCTCAACCTCTTCCACCTCGCCAAACTTGCTGAAGTCAACCTTCGGCCACGGCAACAGACCCGGCAACGCGCCACCCGCGGCGGCGGCTGGCGCGCTTTCGGCACGCTTAACCAGCTCTTTCACGTAGGCCTGCACGTCTTCACGCAGGATGCGGCCTTTACGTCCGCTGCCCTTCACCTTCGCCAGATCGAGGCCAAACTCACGCGCCAGGCGACGGATCACCGGAGTCGCATGCACATAGGCCGCATTCTCGCTAAACTCGCTCTTCACCGTATTGCTGCTCTGCGGAGCCGCTGCAGACGGGGTAGCCTGGGCTGGAGCGGCAGGGGCGGCGGCACTCGCCGCCGGGGCGGCGCTTGCCGCTGCCGGCGTGCTGCCAGCTACGCTGAAGGTCATGATCGGCGAGCCCGTTTTAACTTTATCGCCCACCTTGACGCTAATCGCGCTCACGATCCCCGCGAAGGGAGCCGGGACTTCCATCGAAGCCTTATCGCCTTCGACGGTGATCAGGGATTGCTCGGCGCTGATGCTGTCACCGACCTTCACCATAATCTCGGTCACTTCCACTTCATCGCCGCCAATGTCCGGCACGCTGACCGGCTGTTCGGCGCTGGCTGCGGGTGCGCTAGAGGCCGCAGCAGCGACGGGCTCGGCGGCGGCCGGCGCACTACCGCCAATACTGAAGGTCATGATCGGCGAGCCGGTCTTCACCTTGTCGCCAGTGGCGATAGTGATTGACTGCACCACGCCGGCGAACGGGGCGGGGACTTCCATTGAAGCCTTATCGCCTTCGACGGTGATCAGCGACTGCTCCGCCTCGACGCTATCGCCGACCTTAACCAAAATCTCGGTGACCTCGACTTCATCGCCACCGATGTCCGGCACCTGTACTTCACGCAGCGCCGCGGCACTGGCCGCGACCGGTGCAACTGCCGGCGCGGCCGAGGCAGCCGGCTGAGCCGGGGCCGCATCCGCCGCCTCGAACTCCATGATCAGGGAGCCGGTAGAGACTTTATCTCCAACCGCTACCTTCAGCGCGCTTACCACGCCCGCCTGAGGCGAGGGGACTTCCATCGAGGCCTTATCGCCCTCAACCGTGATCAACGACTGCTCCGCCTCGACGCGGTCACCGACTTTCACCAGAATCTCAGTGACTTCAACTTCATCCGCACCGATGTCCGGTACATTGATTGCAATTGCCATTATTCCGTACCTCTTATGCCAGACGCGGGTTTACTTTTTCCGGATCGATGTTGAACTTGCTGATGGCGTCCGCCACCACAGAAGCGGCGATCTCTCCGCGTTTCGCCAGTTCGCCCAGGGCCGCCACGACCACATAGGAGGCATCGACCTCGAAGTGGTGACGCAGATTCTCACGGCTGTCGGAGCGACCGAAACCGTCGGTCCCCAGCACGCGATAGTCGCTGGCCGGTACATAGGTACGAACCTGCTCGGCAAACAGTTTCATATAGTCGGTCGATGCCACGGCCGGCGCATCGTTCATCACCTGAGCGATATACGGCACACGCGGGGTTTCCAGCGGATGCAGCATGTTCCAGCGCTCGCAATCCTGACCATCACGAGCCAGCTCGGTGAAGGAGGTGACGCTGTATACATCGCTGCCTACGCCATACTCGTCAGACAGGATGCGTGCCGCTTCACGGACATGACGCAGCATGGAGCCGGAGCCCAGCAGCTGAACCTTACCCTTGTCGCCCGCCAGCGTATCCAGACGGTAGATCCCGCGACGGATGCCCTCTTCGACGCCCTGCGGCATCGCCGGCATATGGTAGTTTTCGTTCAGGGTGGTGATGTAGTAGTAGACGTTCTCCTGCTTCTCACCGTACATGCGCTCCAGGCCATCGTGCATGATCACCGCCACTTCATAGGCGTAGGCCGGATCGTAGGAGATGCAGTTCGGGATCGTCAGCGACTGAATATGGCTATGACCATCTTCATGCTGCAAGCCTTCGCCGTTCAGGGTAGTACGCCCAGAGGTACCGCCGATCAGGAAACCGCGCGCCTGCTGATCGCCCGCCGCCCAGCACAGGTCGCCGATACGCTGGAAACCAAACATGGAGTAGTAGATATAGAACGGGATCATCGGCAGATCGTTGGTGCTGTAGGAGGTCGCCGCCGCCAGCCAAGAGGCACCGGCACCCAGCTCGTTGATCCCCTCTTGCAGGATCTGTCCCTTCTCATCTTCTTTGTAGTAAGCAACCTGCTCACGGTCCTGCGGGGTATACTGCTGACCATTCGGGCTATAGATACCAATCTGACGGAACAGACCTTCCATACCGAAGGTACGCGCCTCGTCGGCGATGATCGGTACCAGGCGATCCTTGATGGATTTGTTCTTCAGCATCACGTTCAGCGCACGGACGAAGGCGATGGTGGTCGAGATATCTTTGTTCTGCTCTTCCAACAGCGGAGAGAAGTCTTCCAGCGTCGGCAACGCCAACTTCTCGCTGAAGTGCGTCAGACGGGTCGGCACATAGCCCTGCAACGCCGCACGGCGCTCATGCAGATAACGCGCTTCCTCGGAGTCAGCCTCGAAGGTCACGTAAGGCAGTTTCTCCAGATCGGCGTCGGCCACCGGTACATTGAAGCGATCGCGGAAGTGGCGTACCCCTTCCATGTTCATCTTCTTCACCTGATGCGCAATGTTCTTACCTTCGGCGGTATCGCCCATACCGTAACCCTTGATGGTATGCACCAGGATCACCGTCGGCTGGCCCTTAGTCTCTTCGGCCTTCTTGAAGGCGGCATAGACTTTCTTCGGATCGTGACCGCCACGGTTCAGCGCCCAGATCTCGTCGTCGGACATGTCCTTGACCAGTGCCGCCGTTTCCGGATAACGACCGAAGAAGTGTTCGCGCACATAGGCACCGTTCTTCGATTTAAAGGTCTGGTAATCGCCGTCCAGCGTCTCATTCATCAGCTGAATCAGCTTGCCACTGGTGTCTTTACGCAGCAGCGCATCCCAACGGGAACCCCAGATGACCTTGATGACGTTCCAGCCAGCACCGGCGAAGATCCCTTCCAACTCATTGATGATCTTACCGTTGCCCGTAACCGGGCCATCCAGACGTTGCAGGTTACAGTTGATAACGAAGCACAGGTTATCCAGCTTATCGCGGGTGGCGATGGTGATGGCACCCTTGGATTCCGGCTCATCCATCTCACCGTCGCCCAAGAAGGCATAGACGCGCTGTGCCGTGGTATCTTTCAGGCCACGGTGGTTCAGATACTTCAGGAATTTAGCCTGATAGATTGCCCCCAACGGCCCCAATCCCATGGAGACGGTCGGGAACTGCCAGAACTCCGGCATCAACTTCGGATGCGGGTAAGAGGACAAGCCCTTGCCGTGCACTTCCTGACGGAAGTTATTCAGCTGCTCTTCCGTCAGACGCCCTTCCAGGAAGGCGCGCGCATAGATCCCCGGGGAGATGTGGCCCTGGAAGTAGACCAAATCGCCGCCATCCTTCTGGTTACGCGCACGGAAGAAGTGGTTGAAGCACACCTCGTAGACGGTAGCAGAAGACTGATAGGAGGCCATGTGACCGCCCAGCTCCAGATCTTTCTTCGACGCATGCAGGACGATCATCACCGCGTTCCAACGCATCGCGATACGGATACGGCGCTCCAGCTCCAGGTTTCCCGGATAAGCCGGCTCATCTTCCGGGGCAATACTGTTCACATAATTGTGGGCCAGCGTGGCGGAAGGCAGGTTAACACCGCCTTGACGGGCGGAGTTCAATACCTGATCGATCAGATATTGCGCACGCTCTACGCCTTCTTCACGGATGACCGATTCTATCGCCTGCAGCCAATCGCGGGTTTCGATCGGATCCACGTCATTAAGTAAACGATCTGACATGGTGGTATTCCTTATCTGTCTAATGGGTTATCTGGAGCCTGTCTCCCTGCGCTTTCATGCAAAAGCGCACGAAGACAGGCCCAATCGGTTAGTTGCCTAGCATTAACATCGGTGTACACCCCTTACGGGTCATGCACGGACCAATTTTCAATCTTTACGCTGCTGGAGCAGTCGTAGCGAACGCTCGCGGCGGCTATGCTCGCGACTCATCTCCAGCAAAATGTCTTCAATAAAGGCCAAGTGGCGGTGCGATGCCTCGCGCGCGCGCTCTGGCTCACGCGCCACGATAGCCGCAAAGATACTGGCGCGGTGGTCGCTCACCAGCGCTAACATTTCGCGCCGCGAGTAGAGCAACTCAAAGTTTTGTTTTACGTTCTGTTCCAACATCGGTGCCATGCAACGCAACAGATGGAGCAACACCACGTTATGTGCCGCCTCGGTTACCGCCACCTGATACTGCATCACGGCATCCGCCTCCCGATCCAAATCGCCCGCGGCCTGCGCGCTCTCGATCGCCAGATGGCACTCACGCAGGCGCGCGAAATCTTCGTCCGTCCCCCGCAACGCGGCGTAATAGGCGGCGATCCCCTCTAGGGCATGACGTGTTTCCAACAGATCGAATTGAGATTCGGGGTGGGCAGCGAGCAGCTCGGCCAGTGGGTCGCTAAAGCTCTGCCAGAGATTGGTCTGAACGAAGGTGCCTCCCCCCTGACGGCGCAGCAGTAATCCCTTGGCTTCGAGGCGTTGAATCGCCTCACGCAAAGAGGGACGGGAGACATCGAATTGCTTCGCTAACTCGCGCTCCGGCGGCAGCTTCTCGCCAGGACGCAGCGTTCCTTCCAGGATCAGATATTCCAACTGCTGTTCGATCACATCTGATAATTTAGGCTGGCGGATTTTGCTGTAGGCCATGTGGCAATGTCTTCTCTGAGCGTAAACGCGTTCTCATCGGAGAGCCGCAAAGTAAATTGGTATTACCAATTTCAAAAACATGACGACAAAGTAACAAAATCTTCACTACTTGTCCATACAGCTATTGATGCAAATCATAAAACGGGCATTTTTTAACAAAACAACACCAATGTTACAGCATCGAAATAACCAAGACATGGTATTACCATTTACGATGACAATATATAAATTAACGCAAACTCCCCTCCTATTTTCCAGGCTGAAGCGTGTAAGCCTAGCCTAATCGTGGCCTCTCCGCGGCTCGGCCACCATCGTCCTATCATGTCGGGAGATCTCCCGAAGATAGCCACCTTACCCAGGAAAACGCCTTCGTATCCCGCGACACAAGGCTGTGTACGTTGACGACTTGAACAAGAAATCAGATGAATTTTTTTTCGACTACCATTATTCTATTGTTATTGGTAGTCATCGTTAGCATTTAGATTAACAACCAATGTAAATATAAAATTACACGATTCGTAGCGATACTATGACACCCTGATACGCGCACTGGTTTGAACGTAGCGGGAGAGGACAAGGATATATGAGTGAGCAACGCGGCGAGCAGCTACAGCGCGGCCTGAAGAATCGCCACATCCAACTGATCGCCCTGGGCGGGGCCATCGGCACCGGATTATTTCTCGGCATTGCGCAGACGATTAAGATGGCGGGGCCGGCCGTACTACTGGGTTATGCCATCGGTGGTTTCATTGCCTTCTTAATCATGCGCCAGCTGGGTGAAATGGTCGTCGAGGAGCCGGTCGCCGGCTCATTCAGCCACTTCGCCTATAAATATTGGGGAGACTTCGCGGGCTTTGCCTCCGGCTGGAATTACTGGGTGCTGTATGTGCTGGTCGCCATGGCAGAGCTCACCGCCGTCGGTATCTATGTGCAATACTGGTTTCCCGAGATCCCGACCTGGGTCTCCGCCGCGGTCTTCTTCCTGCTGATCAACGCCATCAACCTGGCCAACGTCAAAATCTATGGCGAGCTGGAGTTCTGGTTCGCCATCATCAAGGTGGTCGCGATTATCGGGATGATTTTGTTCGGCGGGTGGCTGCTGTTCAGCGGCCAGGGTGGCCCCGAGGCCTCGGTCAGTAACCTGTGGGATCAGGGTGGTTTCTTCCCCAATGGTGTCATGGGGTTAGTCATGGCTATGGCGGTGATCATGTTCTCGTTCGGTGGATTGGAACTGGTTGGCATCACCGCAGCAGAGGCTGATGATCCGCAGCGCAGCATTCCGAAGGCAACCAATCAGGTCATCTATCGTATCCTGATCTTCTACATCGGCTCACTGGCCATTCTGCTCTCCCTCTATCCGTGGGGTAAAGTCGTGGAAGGGGGTAGCCCATTCGTGATGATCTTCCACGCCCTGGACAGCAACCTGGTCGCGACCATCCTCAACATCGTGGTCCTGACCGCCGCCCTATCGGTCTACAACAGTTGTGTCTACTGCAATAGCCGCATGCTGTTCGGCCTGGCGCAACAAGGTAATGGTCCGAAAGCCCTGCTTAAGGTCGATGCCCGTGGCGTGCCCGTGGTGGCGATCGGTCTATCGGCAGCCGCGACGCTGCTGTGCGTCCTGATCAACTACCTCATGCCCGGCAAAGCCTTCGAGCTGCTGATGGCGCTGGTTGTCTCGGCGCTGGTGATCAACTGGGCGATGATCAGTGTGGCGCACCTGCGCTTCCGCGCCCAGAAAGATCGCGAGGGGGTGGTGACGCGCTTCCGTGCCTTCTGGTACCCGGCGGGTAACTATCTCTGTCTGATCTTTATGGCCGCGATTCTGGTCATCATGTTCTTCACCCCAGGGATCCAGATTTCGGTCTTACTGATCCCGCTGTGGTTGGTGGTCTTGGCCATCGGTTATGCCATCAAGAAACAACGCAACCGGCAACACGGTAGCCTCTCCAGTCACGGCTAAACGACACACTCGTCTCACCATAAAAAACCCCGGTCAATCGACCGGGGTTTTATTTGCCACGCAAACAGACGGCTGTTACAGCAGCGCACCATAGATGGTCAAGAGCGCCACCACGACGATCAATACCAACGTGATGCGCCGCGCTAATGTCACCGCCGCCAACGGCGTTTTCAATGCATCGAGATGGGGATCGCGCGCCAGCGAAAGCTGCGCCAGACTGCTCAG
This sequence comes from Edwardsiella sp. A.80236, assembly GCF_044540725.1. NCBI lineage: Bacteria > Pseudomonadati > Pseudomonadota > Gammaproteobacteria > Enterobacterales > Hafniaceae > Edwardsiella > Edwardsiella sp. A.80236. The sequence continues at coordinate 114,639 of NZ_JBIUCY010000002.1, read as the reverse complement.
CACCTGGTAGGGACTGCTACGCCAGTCTCCCAGCGAGGCCAGCCAAGCCGGCAACGCCCGCTCGCCATGCCCCAACAGCGCATAGGCGATACCGGCCACACGCACCGGTAGCCAATCAACCCAATGCAGCAGACGATCGATGCCAGACTGGGCTCGCGCGAGTGGATCGATCTGACGGGTCAACCAACTCTGGTAAGCGCGCAGCAGCGCGTAGCCCCCCAGCGCCACCGGCCCGTAAGGGCCTGCCACCACAAAGTAGAACAACGGCGCCAGATAGAAACGGTAGTTGATCCACACCAATGCGTTCTGCAGTTCCCGTAGGCGCACCTCGGGGCGCATATCCTTAGACAGGCCAGGGATCAAGGCTAACTCGGCGGCCATCTGCGCCATGGCATCCTGTTCCCCGCGCCGTGCCGCCTTCATATAGGCACGATAATCTCGACGAATACCACCAGCGCCGAAGCAGAACAACCCGACGACAATCCACAACAGTAGTGTCGGCAAACCAAAGAACAGGCCCCGCAAACTCTGTAGCGCCAAGGCGAGCAACAGCATCCATAGCAGCAGCAGTAACAGGGTTTTCACCAACGAGACCCTTTTGCCCAGGGCAAAAATGGGGGCGAAACGCTGATCGATTTGCCAGTGATTACCTAACTTAAACAACCGCTCCCAACCCAGGACCAGTAGTAGCGAGAATAACGTCATCTCCGGTAGCTCTCTCTTCGTATTTTATGGATGGGAGGATGAGATTTCTTCCGCCTCGAGGGCGGCAAGCGCCTCGCGCAATTGGCGGTGGAATGTCTGCCAACAGAAGGCCTGGCCCGGATCGCTCTTGCGTCCCGGTGCGATATCACTGTGACCCGTCACGCGCGCCGGCGACATCGGGTAGTGATGCATGAGCGTCGCGCTCACCTCGGCCAATGCCCGATACTGTTGCGAGGTATACGGCAAGCTATCCGTCCCCTCCAGTTCGATGCCCACGGAAAAATCATTACACCGCTCACGCCCTTGGTAACGGGAGACCCCCGCATGCCATGCGCGCGCCTCGAACGGCACATATTGGACGATCTGACCATCGCGTCGAATCAGGCAATGCGCCGACACCCGCAAGCCCTGTAGTTCGGCGAAGCTGGGATGATCCTCCGTCGCCAAGGTTCCACTAAATAGGTGATCGATATAGGGCCCCCCAAACTCCCCCGCCGGAAGACTAATATTATGGATCACCAGCACCGAGGGTAACTCGCCCTGCGGGCGCGCATCGCAATGGGGCGACGGTACCCGCCTGACACCACATAGCCACCCATTCTCCAGTTGCATCGCCAAACTCACTTTTCCCAGAGGTAAATACGCTACAGGGTAGCATGATTCTTACGCTCCGCCGCCCCCTCCCCATCCATGGCCATCAAAATGGCCCCGCCACATCTGTGTACGCATACGCAGACGAGATGAACATGATGTCGCTCTGTGCCGCTTGCCTGCGAAGCGGGGCGTAAGCCCCCCTCGCTACACTCGCCGACAACGGCAAGCCAACGCACACTAACCCGCATCAATCCCTGGAGGCGACCATGTCATCACAGCACGGTTTTACCTTACTCGAACTGATGGTGGTCATCGCTATCATCGCCATTCTTGGTGCTATCGCCGTTCCCGCTTATCAACGCTACTTACAAAAAGCCGCCATGACCGACGTACTCCAAGCGGTGACGCCCTATAAGACCGAAGTGGAGCTCTGTGCGTTAGAGCAAGGCAGCCTTGCCGGATGCAGCGCGGCGCAACTGGGGCTGGCGACATTGCCGCCCTCCACCTATATCGCTAACCTCGATGTCGCTCAGGGTGTCATCAGCCTCAGTGGTCAACAAGCGCTGGCCGGATTACAGGTGACGCTGACCCCGGAACTGAATCGCGATGCGGGCACGCTACGCTGGCAGCAACACTGTCAAAGCGATGGCGCAGAGCCGACCTTACTAGCGTCTTGCCGCAGTATCCTGCGCGATAATGGTAACGACCAACCATGAGCGACTTAACACAGCTGTGTCAGCACTACCACTGCCGCCTGCTGCACCAGGACGCACACAGCATCATCATCGGTGGCAGCGGTGAGGCCCCGGAACCGCTCTGCGCCGCGATCCGCTTCGCCACCGGCATCGAGCCGCTCTGGCGTCCACTCAGCCCGCAGCAAGCGGATATCGCCCCGATGCTCGACGAGTCAGCCACCGTCCCACAACTGGAACAGCTATTAGCGCAGGCACTGACGCGACGCGCCTCAGATATTCATTTGGAGCCCCTCGCTCAACAAGGGCGTGTACGCCTACGTATCGATGGTGTGCTACACCCAGTCGCGCAGTATCCTATCAACCAGTTCACACGCCTCATCACCCGCTTGAAAGTCCTCGCCGGATTGGATATTGCTCAACGCCGCCTGCCGCAAGATGGCCAGCTACGTATCACGCTGGCAGAGCGTGACATCAGTTTCCGACTGTCCACCCTGCCGACCCTACATGGCGAGAAGGCCGTGCTGCGTCAAGTGGATGACACGCAAGCACCGCGCGCCTTGGCACAACTGGGACTCACCCTGGCTCAGCGGCGGCTACTGGAGCAGGCACTCACTCGTCCTCAAGGGCTGATCCTGGTTACCGGGCCGACGGGCAGCGGTAAGACGGCCACCCTATATGGAGGGCTACGTTGGTTAGACGCGCTGGCACTCAATATCTGTAGTGTGGAAGACCCCATCGAGACACCACTGAATAATATCAACCAGACGGCCATCGCTCCTGCCGCGGGCCTCCAGTTCGCCACCGTGCTACGCGCCCTATTGCGCCAAGATCCCGACGTGATCATGATCGGCGAGATCCGTGACGAGGCCACCGCGCACATCGCGATCGATGCGGCGCAGACCGGGCATCTGGTCCTCTCCACCCTGCATACCAACAGCGCGGCGGAGTCGGTAACCCGCCTACTTCAGCTCGGCATCGCCCCCTATTTACTGGCCGATAGCCTGTCACTGGTTATCGCCCAACGCCTGGTACGTCGTCTCTGCCGCCATTGCCGGCGCCAAACACCACAATCGGCTCAGTTACGCTGGCAACCGGGCACATGTCCGCGTTGTCATGGTGGTTACCGGGGGCGACGGGCCCTATTCGAACTGCTGCCTGTGACGCCGGCATTACGTCATGCCATCCGCAATGGCGCCAGTAGCACACGTCTCCAACAGTTGGCCGAAGAGCATGGAATGCAGCCCCTGCGCGCCACGGCGCAACGCTTAGCGGAACAGGGCGTCACCGCCTGGGGGGAAGTCATTCGGGTACTCGGTCCATCCGGTTCATTGACATGACTCCCCGCCTATTTCACTATCGTCTCGTGACCCATGACGGGACACTCCGGCAAGGGATGGTACTCGGCCTCAACCGGCACCAATTACGCCAGCGTTTCCAACAGCACGGCACCCTGCCTCTCTCCATTACGCCCGCTTGGCGTCCATTGCGCTACCACTGGCAAGCCGGTGTCTGTTGTGACTTCATCGCTCAGCTCGCCGAGCTTCTGGATGCGGGACTGGCGCTAGCACCGGTACTCGCGCTCATGGCGGGCGGCCATCCGTATCCAGAATGGCAGGCACTGATTCGCCAACTACATCAGGCTATTACTACGGGCTTGTCCTTCTCCCAAGCGCTACACGAACACGGCACCATCTTTCCCCCTCTGTATGCACGCACGCTCGTCGCCGCCGAGCAGAGCGGAGAGTTGGCGGCCGTCTGTCGCCAGTTAGCTCGGCAACAACGCGATGCCCTCGATCTCCGCCAGCGCCTGTTACGCGCCCTGCGCTACCCCCTCTTCCTGTTGACGGTCGCCCTGTCGATCACCCTCGCGATGCTCTTCACACTCTTGCCACAGTTCGCCCTCCTCTATGCCTCGCTGGATGCCCCCTTACCCTGGCTAACTCAGCGGCTGTTAGCGCTAGCGGCAGGGCTAAGATCAATCTGGCCGGCGTTGCTGGGGGGCGCCGGTGTGCTCGCGATCCTGTGCGTGGGGCTAGCACGTCACTACGCCTCAACGCTACGACATCAGCTGCAACGCCTAGCCCTCCGCCTCCCCGGCTATGGCCCTCTGCTACGCGACACGACTCTGGCCCAACTCTTCCACATCCTGGCCTTGTTGTTGCAAGCTGGCATCGCCCTACCACAGGCATTAACGGCCTGTCGCCACGCCCAGCGGCTGGAGGCTTATCGCCGCGCCCTGTATCAGGCGGGACGGCGTCTGCGTCAAGGTGAGCTACTCTCCGCCGCCTTGACGGAGGGGCACCTTTTCCCCGCGCAGTGTCGGCAATTAATTCGCCAGGGCGAGGCCTCGGGACGCCTCGCCCTGTTGTGTACCCATCTGGGGGAATATTATCGACAACACGCGCAACGGCGTGGCGAGACACTGACCACCCTTGTCGAACCGGTGATGCTGCTACTCAGTGCGGCGCTGGTCGCCTTATTGGTACTGGCACTGTATCTGCCGATCCTAAACTTAGGTGATGTGATGCAATGACGCCGGCAATCGCCGGCGTCATGATGGATGTGATTGCGGGAAATAAGGGGGATCACTCCGCCTGACCGAATACTCGATTCTCCTGCTCGGCGACGCGGATAAACGTGGTACGTTTGGTTAACTCTTTCAAACGCGAGGCCCCGACATAGGTACAGGCCGAGCGCAACCCACCCAGGATGTCGCGCACGGTATTTTCCACCGGGCCGCGCAATGGCAGGCTGACGGTCTTACCTTCGGCCGCACGATAGTCAGCCACCCCGCCGACATGGCGGTTCATCGCCGAGGCGGAGCTCATGCCGTAGAACAACATCATCTTGCGCCCCTGCTCTTCGACAATGCGCCCTTCGCATTCGTCATGGGCCGCCAGCATACCGCCTAACATAACGAAATCGGCACCACCGCCAAATGCCTTGGCGACATCGCCCGGCACAGAACAGCCGCCGTCGGAGACGATCTGTCCCCCCAGACCATGCGCCGCATCGGCACACTCGATCACGGCGGACAACTGTGGATAACCGACACCGGTTTTCACTCGCGTGGTACATACCGAGCCGGGCCCGATCCCCACCTTGACGATATCGGCGCCGGAGAGGATCAACTCCTCGACCATCTCACCAGTGACTACGTTGCCGGCGCAGATCACCTTATCGGGGAACGCCTCACGCGCCTTACGCAAAAAATCGACGAAGTGCTCGGAGTAGCCGTTGGCCACATCGATACAGATGAATTTCAAGGTCGGAGAGAGCGCCAGGATCTGACCTAGCTTAAGGAAGTCCGCCTCAGAAGTCCCGGTCGACACCATGACATGACGCAGCGTCTCTTCGCCGACGCTAGCGACAAATGCCTGCCACTGCTCGACGCTATAGTGCTTGTGAACTGCGGTGAGAACATCGAAGGTCGCCAACACCTGCGCCATACGGAAGGTACCGACGGTATCCATGTTGGCGGCGATCAACGGCACACCAGACCACTGCCAACCACTGTGCTTAAAGCGATACTCGCGAGCCAACTCGACATCCGAACGGCTCTTTAAGGTGGAGCGCTTCGGACGGATCAGGACATCTTTAAAACCCAGCTTCAGATCTTCTTCAATACGCATGAGGGACTTCCCTGGTTAATGGCGACAAGTTTAAGCCGCCTCCCACTCAAGGGCGGGAGACGTCCTAGGGAAAATGTGATCATACAAACGATTGCTTCGCCGTATGACGCCAGTTCCAGTGACGCTATCATACGCAGGAATAACCTGGCGACAAGTCTGCTTTTTCAACAAAATTTCAGGTAAACTCGTCTAAATTTATCCGCGACGGGGCCACCGTACGCGTATCTGCGGCTTGCACTTGCCGTCTAGACCATTATGATCCGCAGGTCAGCCAATTTTTTTGCGATGCCTTCGTGCCATCGCCTACTCTCGCAGGATCTCCTCATGGCGTATACAGTTGCTCTCACCGGCGGTATCGGTAGTGGCAAATCGACCGTCGCCGACGCGTTTGCCCGTCTCGGCGTGCCGTTGGTCGATGCCGATGTCATCGCTCGCCAACTGGTGGCGCCGGGTAGTCCAGTACTGGCGCAAATCGTCGCCCATTTCGGAGCGGCGCTCTTACAAGCCGATGGTCAATTGGATCGCGCGGCACTGCGGCAAATCATCTTTACCCATCCTTCCGAGAAGGCCTGGCTTGATGCGCTGTTACATCCGCAGATCCAGGCGGAGACACGGCATCAACTGGCACACATCAGCGCACCTTATGCCCTATGGGTGGTGCCCCTGCTCGTCGAAAATCGGCTCACAACGCAGGCCGATCGCATCTTGGTGGTCGATCTCCCTATCGAGCAGCAACTGGCTCGTACCCAGGCCCGCGACGGCGTCAGCCGTGAGCAGGCCCAGCGCATTTTGGCCGCCCAGGCAACACGCCAACAGCGGCTCGCCTGGGCCGATGATATTATTGATAACAGCGGGTCGGCCGAGGCGCTTATCCCGCAGGTCGCCGCGTTACATCGCCACTATCTAGCGCTGGCACAGGCGGCCTCATCCCCAACAGGATCCCCAGCATGAGTGACGTCACTCCGACTATACTGTTCGAACACCCGCTCAACGAGAAGATGCGTACCTGGCTACGCCTGGAATTTCTGTTGCAGCAGCTGTTACCCAATCGTCCGCAAGGTGATGCCTGTGCGGCACTCACCTTCTTCCGTATTCTGTCCGATCTGCTCGATGTGCTTGAGCGTGGCGAGGTACGCACCGATCTGCTCAAGGAGATGGAGCGTCAGCAACGTAAATTGATGCAGTGGTTTAATGCGCCCGGCGTCGATCAGGCGATGATCCACACGCTGAGTCAACGTCTGAAGCAACAGGCGGCGACCTTAATGGCGGCACCGCGTATCGGCCAGTTGCTGCGTGAAGATCGGTTGATCGCCTTGGTGCGCCAGCGCCTCGGCATTCCCGGTGGCTGTTGTAGCTTCGATCTACCGACGCTCTACTTATGGCTAAAACAAAGCGCCGCGACGCGCGACGCACAGATCGATCAATGGCTGGCTTCGCTGGCCCCCTTGAACGATAGCCTCACGCTGGTGCTGGATCTGCTGCGTAAGGCCGTGGCGTTCAAGCCCATGACCAGCCTACACGGCTTCTACCAAGATAACGCCGAGGGCGCCGATCTGCTGCGCATCCAGTTGGCGCTGGATCTCCAGGTCTATCCCCAGGTATCCGGCCACAAGACTCGCTTCGCCATCCGTTTTCTTCCCCTAGACAGCGAGCAAGGTGTGGTGCCCGATCGCCTATCATTTAATCTGGCCTGCTGCTAAGCGGCGGGCCTCACGGAGTCATCAATGGAAAATGAGATCATCACCGTCGCCTGCCCGACGTGCGGCAAGCCGGTTATCTGGGGTGAGCAAAGCCCCTTCCGCCCGTTCTGTAGCAAACGTTGCCAACTGATCGATCTGGGCGAATGGGCCAATGAGGAGAAACGCATCGCTAGCGAGGCGGAGCACTCCGACAGCGAGGGATGGAGCGAGGGGGCGGAGCGTTAAGCGCTCCCCCTCCAGCGCCGCAACAGCGGCGCTGTCTTCGGCTTCGCTTAATCTTGAGTCCGTAGCCACTCCACGATCACGCGGTTGGGCGCGGGAAAATCCTCGACACGCAACGCCCGCTGGGCGAGCCAACGCGTCTCCTGCCCTTCACGCCCGCACGGCTCCCCCTGCCAGGCGCTGACCAAGAAGAAATGCAGCATCACTCGCCGATCGCTAAAGGCATGCTCGACACACTGTAACAGGCGTATGCCGTCGGCTTGCGGTACGATGCCCACCTCCTCAAACAATTCACGCGCCAGGCCCTGTTGCGCGCTCTCTCCGGCCTCGATCTTACCGCCGGGAAACTCCCACACCCCGGCAAGGTGGCTACCTGCCTGACGACGGGCAACAAAGATCTCATGCTGCGCATTGCGGATGATCCCGACGGCGATCTGCAATGTCTGATTCATTGGCTTCACCCCTACGCTCCTCTCTTCATGCTCGCGAGATAAAAAAACAGGGAGGCGCGACGCGCTTCCCTGTCGATGGTCATAGTGACACCCTCACGCCATTAGGCAGTGAGACGGCCATGACACTGCTTATACTTCTTACCGGAACCGCACGGGCACGGATCGTTACGCCCGATCTTGCGCTCGCCAGTCTGCGCGGCCATCTCCTGAGCGGCGGCGCTCTGATCGTCCAGATGGCTCAGTTGCTGCTGGCGGGCCAGACGCTCGGCCTCTTCACGACGTTGACGCTCCAGCGCCTCAACCTCCTCCGGCATCCGCACCTGCACCTTGCTCAGCACGCTGATCACCTCATACTTAAGGGATTCCAACATGGCCGAGAACATGGCGAAAGATTCGCGCTTATACTCCTGCTTGGGATCTTTCTGCGCATAGCCACGCAGGTGGATCCCCTGACGCAGGTAGTCCATCGCCGCCAGATGCTCTTTCCACAACGAATCCAGAGTCTGCAACATGATCCCCTTCTCGAAGTTACGCATCATCTCGCTGCCGACCACTTCCTCTTTGTTCTGGTAGCGCTCGATGGCCATATTCAGGATACGCTCACGCAGCGTCTCTTCGTGCAGTTCCGGCTCCTTATCCAGCCATTCGGCAATCGGTAGCTCCAGATCGAAGTCATTACGCAGGCGCTCTTCCAGCCCCGGCACATCCCACATCTCCTCCAGCGACTGTGGCGGAATGTAGTTGTCGATCACCAGTTTGAAGACATCTTCCCGGATGCTGTTGATGGTATCGACCACATCGCCACCATCCAGCAACTCATTACGCTGGGTATAGATGGCGCGGCGCTGATCGCTGGCCACGTCGTCATACTCAAGCAGCTGCTTACGAATATCGAAGTTACGGCTTTCCACCTTGCGTTGCGCATTGGCGATGGCCTTAGTCACCCACGGGTGCTCGATGGCTTCGCCCGGCTTCATCCCCAACTTACGCATCATGTTGGCTACACGATCGGAGGCGAAGATACGCATCAGGGAGTCTTCCAACGACAGGTAGAAACGGGAGGAACCCGCATCCCCCTGACGACCGGAACGGCCACGCAGCTGGTTATCGATACGACGCGATTCATGACGCTCGGTACCGATGATGTGCAGACCGCCCGCGGCCAACACCGCATCGTGCCGCTCCTGCCATGCCGCCTTGATGGCATCGATCTGCTCCTGCGTCGGCGCCTCCAGTTCGGCCACCTCGGCTTGCCAGCTCCCCCCCAGCATGATGTCGGTACCACGACCGGCCATGTTGGTGGCGATGGTTACCGCCCCCGGCTGACCCGCCTGAGCCACAATATCCGCCTCTTTGGCGTGGAACTTAGCGTTCAATACGTTGTGAGCAATGCCCGCCTTTTTCAGCTCATGGGAAACGGTCTCTGACTTCTCGATCGAGACGGTCCCCACCAGGATCGGTTGCCCATTGGCGGTACGCTCACGGATATCTTCGATGATCGCCGCGATCTTATCCTGCTCGGTCATGTAGACCAGATCCGGCAGATCCTTACGAATCATCGGGCGGTTGGTCGGCACGACGATGGTGTCCAACTTGTAGATCGAGCTAAATTCAAAGGCTTCGGTATCCGCGGTACCGGTCATCCCCGCCAGCTTCTCGTACAGACGGAAGTAGTTCTGGAAGGTGATGGAGGCCAGTGTCTGGTTCTCGTTCTGGATCTGCACGCCCTCTTTGGCCTCCACGGCCTGGTGCAGACCATCGGACCAGCGACGCCCCTGCATGGTACGCCCAGTGTGCTCATCGACGATGATCACCTCACCCTCTTTGACGATGTAGTCGACGTCGCGGGTAAACAGCGCGTGGGCGCGCAATGCCGCCGTAACGTGATGCATCAACATGATGTTAGCCGGCGAATACAGTGACTCGCCCTCATCCATGATGCCCGCGCCGACCAATAGCTCTTCGATCAGCACCAGACCACGCTCCGTCAGGTTCACCTGACGGGTCTTCTCATCGACGGAGTAGTGACCGTCGCCCTGGAAGGTGTCGGAGTCCTCCTTCTCTTGGCGTTTCAAGTGCGGGATCAGCTTGTCGACCTTGATATACAACTCGGAGCTGTCCTCGGCGGGGCCGGAGATGATCAGCGGGGTACGCGCCTCGTCGATCAGGATGGAGTCCACCTCATCCACCAGCGCATAGTGCAGCTTACGCTGAACGCGCTCTTCCGGGCTGAATGCCATATTGTCACGCAGATAGTCAAAGCCGTATTCGTTATTGGTACCGTAGGTAATGTCGGCGGCATAGGCGGCGCGTTTGGCCGGCGCAGCCATCCCCGGCAGGTTGATACCGACGCTCAGACCGAGAAACTCGAACAGGGGACGGTTGTTTTCGGCGTCACGCTGCGCCAGGTAATCGTTGACCGTCACGACATGAACCCCTTTGCCGGTTAAGGCGTTGAGGTAGGCTGGCAGGGTCGCGGTCAGGGTCTTACCTTCACCAGTACGCATCTCGGCGATGCAACGCTCGTTCAACACCATACCGCCCAGCAGCTGCACGTCAAAGTGACGCATACCAAACACGCGCTTACTGGCCTCACGGACGGTCGCGAACGCTTCCGGTAGCAGGCTTTCTAGCGAGGCGCCTTGTGCCAGACGCTCACGAAACTCGACGGTCTTGCCCTTGAGCTGCTCGTCGCTGAGCTGCTCCATCTCCGGCTCCATGCGGTTGATCTGCTCAACCACTTTACGCATGCGGCGTAGGGTTCGATCGTTACGGCTGCCAAAAACCTTGGTCAATAATTTAATTAACATAATTATGTAATCTCTCATGGGCAGCATCGGCCGCCCGGGTCAAAATAGGACAAAAAAGAAACGCAAGAAATTAAATTAGACGGCGATGCCGGGTCCCGCCCGGATCCCTTGGATACGGGCCAACCAGAGCGCGGGAAGCGGCATCGTAGGCTGTGACGCCTCGCGTGGTAACGGCTGAGGATGAGGCTGTGCATAACGCGGGGGTTGACGGGTCAGTAGCGAGCTGAGCGAAGAGAGCAAGACCAGATGCTGGCACTGCTGCTCGGGTGATAGGCTACGGAGTGCCACGCTGGGCGTGCTCAGTTGGCGAATCGCGATACGCAGGGCATATTGATGCCAGTAATCGACGCTATGACCTCGCCGCTTGCCGGAGAGCAGTTGCAGCGTCGCATGGCTATGGTGCGCGGCGATCAGGCGTTGGAGCGTAATGGTCTGCGCGGAAGGGCGCGGTTGTTCGGCATTGGCCAACGACGGCACGCCAAGCGTCGCCGCCACCATCCCCCACAGGAGATGCGGCCAAAAATAACGTCTGCCAAACTGTCGCCAACGCTTTAGAATAGCAATCACATGCCGTACCGAATCAATAGCCCTATATAGCCGCGGAGCCGTATTTATGCGTGATAGTCGCCCACAATCCCTGGATACCCTGCTGGATGACAATGCCGCCGCTGACGGCATCCTCAAAAACGTTCAGCAACGCGCAGTGGCATTACTCCGACTCGATCGGGCAGTACAAGCCCTACTGCCGACGCCGCTCCAACCGTTCTGTCGCGTCGCCAACTTTCGCCAGGGCGTTCTGGTGCTGGAAGTGGCTAATGCCAGTTGGCTAATGCGCCTGCGCTATGAGCAGAGCCGCCTACTTTCCGCACTCAGAGGAGAGATTTTACCATCATTGTCATCGATCGACACCAGGATTAATCCAGACCTGATGCGTCAATGTGGGAAAAATGCGCAGTTGAACACAGCCTCACAACTGGCACAGGAGGCCAAGGCACGAGAAGTGACGGTCACCCGTTCATTGAGCGCCGAGAGCGCGCAGCAGCTACGTTGGTTGGCGAGCCAAAGCCCGGAGGGATTACGCAAGAAGTTGGAACGACTGGCTGCATTGGCCGGAGAGAGTACCGACACAACCAGTCGCGATAAGAACCGCCGCTCCTGAGGGAAACCCGTCAGGCCAACACGGTTGACGGCGCGCGGAATGCCAGCGGCATCTCCTCGCCATCTTCGAACGTCACCAGCTCCCAAGCCTCTTGCTTAGCCAGGACGGCTTGCAGCAAGCGGTTATTCAGGGCATGACCAGACTTGAACGCGGTAAAGGCACCGATGATGTTATGTCCGCACATGAACAGATCACCGATAGCGTCCAGCATTTTGTGGCGAACGAACTCGTCCTCAAAACGCAGACCATCTTCATTCAAGACGCGATAGTCATCGACCACGATGGCACAATCGAAGCTGCCGCCCAGGCACAAACCACGTGACTGCAGATATTCGATATCACGCATGAAACCAAAAGTACGCGCACGGCTGATCTGACGCACGAATGAATCGGCGGAGAAGTCCAGACTGTAGCGCTGCGTGCTGGCATCAATGGCCGGATGGTTGAAGTCGATAGTGAAATCCAAGCTAAAACCGTTGTACGGTGCCAGCTCAGCCCACTTATCGCCATCCTCGATCCGCACCGCCTGCTTGATACGCAAGAATTTCTTGGCGCAGTTCAGCTCGTCGATCCCGGCATCCAGCAACAGGAAGACGAAAGGCGCGGCGCTGCCGTCCATGATCGGGATTTCTGCCGCATCGACCTCGATAACCAAGTTATCGATCCCCAACCCAGCCAGGGCTGCGTTCAGGTGCTCCACGGTGGAAATACGCACATCATGCTCGTTAACCAGGCAAGTACAGAGCATGGTGTCACGTACCGATTTGGCATCGGCCGGGAAATCAACCGGAGGATTCAAGTCAGTGCGACGATAGATGATCCCGGTATTTGCTGCCGCCGGGCGCATGGTCAGCGTGACTTTCTTGCCGGTGTGTAACCCGACCCCGGTCGCCTGAACGATACGTTTTATGGTCCGTTGTTTGATCATCGTGTTATCTCGCAGTGTTTATCCGTCCAACCACCTCTAAATGATAATGACTATACATTAAAGGTGGCGAGACAGTTTAGCACAAAGAGCGGAGTTCCCCAATACTCAATCGGCCTGCTTACGCAGGAAGGCCGGAATATCCAGGTAATCGTCAGACTCTTTGCCGCTCGGCACGCTCTGATCGTTAACCACTTTAGCGGCGACCGGCTTGCTCTCCTGCGGCAACGGCGACAAACCGTGCTGCTGGTAGCGCTGATCGATCACCGGTTGCTGCCCCTGTTTGTTGGACACCAAGGTGATCTCCGGACGCTTGTCCATACCGATACCGGTCGCGACGACGGTAACACGCAGCTCGTCGTTCATATCCGGGTCGAGTGAAGTACCGATCACCACGGTGGCATTATCCGAAGCGAAGGCACGAATCGTATTACCCACCGTCTCGAACTCATCCAGACGCAGATCGAAGCCTGCGGTGATGTTGACCAACACGCCGCGCGCGCCAGACAGATCGATGTCTTCCAACAGCGGTGAAGAGATGGCCATCTCGGCCGCTTCTTCCGCACGATCTTCCCCGTTGGCCATGCCGGAGCCCATCATGGCGTAGCCCATCTCAGACATCACGGTACGCACGTCAGCAAAGTCGACGTTCATCAGACCCGGGCGAGTGATCAGCTCGGCGATACCCTGCACGGCGCCTTTCAACACGTCGTTAGCCGCACCGAACGCGTCCAACAGCGAGATACCGCGCCCCAACACCTTCAGCAGCTTATCGTTAGGGATGGTGATCAGCGAATCGACATGCTTAGACAGCTCGGCGATCCCCTGCTCGGCGAAGGCCATACGACGTTTGCCTTCGAAATTAAAGGGTTTAGTGACCACGGCGACGGTCAGGATACCCAACTCTTTCGCCACTTCCGCCACTACCGGTGCTGCACCGGTACCGGTACCGCCACCCATACCGGCCGCGATGAAGACCATATCGGCGCCATCCAGCGCCGAGCGCAGCGCTTCGCGATCCTCTTCCGCCGCGTTACGTCCGACTTCCGGATTGGCGCCGGCGCCCAGTCCTTTAGTAATACCGCTCCCGATCTGGATAGTCTGGCCAACGGCCGTCTTACGCAGAGCCTGCGCATCGGTATTCACCGCAAAAAATTCAACACCTTCGATGCGTTCACGCACCATGTGTTCAACGGCGTTGCCACCGCCACCGCCGACGCCGATGACTTTAATCACCGCGTCATTGGTTAATTCCATTGGTTCAAACATAGTTTCTCTCCGTCTTGTGCCTGTCGCTGCGGAATCATTAACGCGTAGAATGATCCCTTTTTTCAAACATTAAAACTCTTTTCTCAACCAGCCATTGATTTTCTTAAACCAATTGCCAACTGAGGCACGCTTTTCGACTTCGGCCTCACCGCTCAGGTGAGACTCTTTGCCGTAATGTAACAACCCAACCGCCGTAGAGTAGTACGGCGCCTGAGCGTAATCCGTCAGGCCGGTGATGTTCAATGGCTGTCCGATACGCACCTGGGTATGGAAGACACGCTGAGCACATTCGGCTAACCCTTCGATCTGTGCAGCACCGCCCGTCAGCACAATTCCCGCCGCTAAGTGGTGCTTCACGCCCTGTTGACGTAACTGCTCCTGCAACTGCAATAGCTCATCGTTTACCAGGTTTAGCAGCTCGGCATAACGCGGCTCGATCACCTCGGCTAGCGTCTGACGCTGTAAGCTCCGTGGCGGACGTCCTCCCACGCTCGGAACTTCGACGTTTTCATCTTTACTTACCAGCGAGCCGAGGGCGCAGCCATAACGCACCTTGATCGCCTCGGCATCCGTCGGGGGAGTACCGAAGGCATAGGCGATGTCACTGGTCACCACGTTACCCGCGTAAGGGATCACCTTGGTATGGCGTAGGGCACCACCGGTATAGACCGCCATATCCATGGTGCCACCACCGATATCGACCACGCAGACGCCAAGCTCACGCTCATCTTCGGTCAAGACCGCATAGCTGGAGGCCAGGCCGGCAAAAATCAACTGATCGACCTTTAACCCACAGCGCTCTACCGCCTTAACAATATTTTTCGCCATATCATTATGACAGGTAATCAGGTGGACCTTGGCCTGCATGCGCACACCGGACAGCCCCACCGGGTTTTTAATCCCTTCCTGATAATCAATGGCATATTCCTGAGGAATCACATGTAAAACGCGGTGTTCATCGCGAACTCGTACCGATTTTGCGGTATGAACCACGTTTTCCACATCTTCCTGAGTCACCTCTTCCTCCGAGATCGGCACCATACCGATCTCGTTCTGGCAACTGATATGCTTACCGGAAAGCGCCAGATAGACCGACGAGATCTGGCAATCGGCCATCAGCTCGGCCTGATCGATGGTACGCTGTACGCATTTTACCACCGACTCCAAATCGTTAACGCCGCCCTTATCCATGCCGCGCGACGGGCAACTGCCCACGCCGATAATATTGACCATGCCATCGGGCAGAACCTCCCCTACCAGCGCAGCGACTTTTGCCGTACCGATCTCCAGCCCAACTACCAGTTTTCTGTCCGTCGACTTGATCATTGTTGTTTAGCCTGTGCCTGATTCTGTTGCTGATTCTGTTGCTGATTTGCAGCGGACGGCGGCGTATCGCTGTACGCCGGCGCCCAGCCTACCGCAGCGCCACTGTCATAACGCAGATCCACATAACTGATACGCTGATGCGTAGCCTCGGCCTGCTGCTGCAATGCCGGATAGAGCTCCTCGAAGCGGGCCAAGCGCCCGGTGACATCTTCGCGTCCCAACTCCAAGCGGATGTCGTCGGCCAACCCCAGTTGCCAGGAGTGACGGGCACTCATCGCCACCATCTTCAGCGTAAAGTTATCTTTCGCCAGCGTCTTGCTCATCGCGCGATAACCATCCAGGACGTCCATTTCACTGCCCTCCGGTCCGTACAGTAACGGCAATGGCTGTTTGCCGGTTCTATCGGCCGGAACGCTGAACGACTTGCCATCGCTATCCACTAACCGCAAGTCATTCCAACGCGCCACAGGGACATACTCCACCACGTGGATCTTCAGCTCATTCGGCCATTGCTTACGCACGCTGGCCTGCTTGATCCACGGTAACCGCTCAATCTGCTGCTGGATCACGTCCACATTCTGGGTCATGAAGGTCCCCGGTGGGCCCAGAGCCAGAATGGCCTGGCGGATATCATCGTTACGCGTGAAGTGACGCTCTCCCGTCACCACGAGCTTGGACATCGGCATCCGACTGGCGTCTTTCATCCAGTTGACCACCATCCATCCCCCCGAGGCGATCGCCGCCAATACCAACAGCAGAAACACCATCCCAGCCAGACGCATCCCGTTGCTACGCCGCAGAGTATTACGGCTACGGGGCGAGCCGCTCGGCTCACGCGAATTCAGGGCTGCCTGAGACATATCAATCCGCTAACTCCAAAATGCGTACCACCAACTGCGAGAAACTCATGCCGGCTTGGCGTGCGGCCATCGGCACCAGACTGTGACTGGTCATGCCCGGCGCCGTGTTAACCTCCAGCAGACAGAAGCGGCCAGACTCATCCTGCATCACATCCACTCGGCCCCAACCGCTACACCCTAACGCCTGGTAGGCCCGCTTCACCAACGTCGCCAATGACTGCTCCTGCTCGGCGCTCAAGCCGCTGGGGCAGAAGTATTCGGTCTTATCCGACAGGTACTTGGCCTCATAATCATAGAATTCCCCCGCCGCTTTGATACGGATCGACGGTAAAATTTCATCGCCGATAAACGCCACGGTATATTCCGGCCCCACCAGACACTTCTCGATCAGGATCTCGTCGTCGTGACGCAACGCCTCGACCAACGCCGGATCGAACTCGCACGGCTCGTTAACCTTACTCATCCCGACGCTGGAGCCTTCACGGCTGGGCTTGACGATCAACGGCAGCCCGAGATCGTTAATCTCACGCAGCGTATCCATGGTCAGCCCCTCATCGAACTGCTCGCGACTGATCGCCACATAGGGGGCGACCGGTAATCCCGCCGCCTGCCACACCTGTTTAGAGCGTAGCTTATCCATGGTTAATGCCGAGGCCATCACGCCGCTGCCGGTGTAGGGGAGTTGCAAAAACTCCAACACGCCCTGCAGGGTACCATCCTCGCCGCCACGTCCGTGCAACGCGATAAAGACGCGCGTAAAACCGGCGTCACGCAATTGTGTTGCAGGGAAGGCCCGCGTATCAACCGGATAAGCATCGATCCCGGCCTGTTTCAGACCATTCACTACTGCCTGGCCCGATTCGAGCGAGACTTCGCGCTCCGCCGAGGTACCGCCCAGCAATACCGCTACTTTTTCCGCCATCATCGCTTACTCCGTTGTCGAGGACGGTTGCAGGCGGCGCTCCGCCAACACACGCGCCACGCGGCCAATATTGCCGGCGCCCTGGGTCAGGATCAGATCGCCGTCTTGTAGGAACTGAGCCAGTACCTGTGCCAGGGTTGCCGGCTCCGAAACCAGCACCGGATCCAACTTGCCACGCCCACGAATAGTCCGGCACAGCGAGCGGCTATCCGCCCCCGGGATAGGGCTCTCTCCCGCGGGGTAGACATCCAGCATCAGCAACACATCCACCTGCGACAGCACGTTAGCGAAGTCATCGTACAGATCGCGAGTACGGGTGAAGCGGTGCGGCTGGAAGACCATCACTAAGCGACGATCCGGCCAGCCGGCACGCGCGGCCTTAATCGTCGCATCCACTTCGGTCGGATGGTGGCCATAATCATCCACCAACATCACCTGTCCCGGTTGGTTGTTCACATGCTGTAGACTAAACTCGCCCAGGAAATCGAAACGGCGTCCCGTTCCCTGGAAACCACTCAGCGCGCGCAGGATCGCCTCATCATCGATCCCCTCCTCCATCGCCACGGCGGCGGCGGCGGCGGCGTTCAGCGCATTGTGGCGCCCCGGCGCATTCAGGGTCACCGCCAAACGTGGACGATCCTGACGGCAGAGGAAGAAGCCCCCCTGCGCCCCGCTCTGACGGTACTCTTCGATGCGCACATCCGCATCCTCGCTGAAACCATAGGTCGTCACGTGACGCCCGACGCGTGGCAACAGCTCACGGATCACCGGATCATCGATACACAACACCGCCCGACCATAGAAGGGCAGGTTGTGCAGAAAATTGATAAAGGTCTGTTTCAGGTTCTCGAAGTCGCCATGATAGGTATCCATATGGTCGGCTTCGATGTTGGTGACGATCGCCACCATCGGTTGCAGATGGAGGAAAGAGGCATCGCTCTCATCAGCCTCCGCGATCAGATAACGGCTAGAGCCGAGACGCGCGTGCGTCCCCGCTGCTTTCACCAATCCACCGTTGACGAAAGTCGGATCCAGTCCCGCCTCGGCATAGATGCTGGCGACCATCGCCGTTGTCGTCGTCTTACCATGCGTACCGGCGATAGCGATACCATGGCGGAAACGCATCAGCTCCGCCAGCATCTCGGCGCGACGGATCACCGGGATACGCGCCTCGCGGGCGGCGATAATTTCCGGATTATCGGCCGCGATAGCGGTGGAGACCACTACCACGCTGGCGTCGCGCACATTCTCAGGGCGATGATTAAAATAGATCTGCGCGCCCAACTCGCTCAGTTGCTGCGTCACCGCGTTAGGGGCCAGATCGGAACCGCTGATTTGATACCCTTCGTTCGCCAGCACCTCTGCAATCCCACCCATACCGGCGCCGCCGATACCGACAAAGTGAATGTGGCGGACGCGGCCCATCTCGGGCACCATGGTACGCAGTTTGGCAAGCTGTTGAGTATTCACTGTCTTATTCACTGTAATCCGTTTTAACTTTAATCCGAGCCGGCTCACCGTCCCGGTTGCGATTAACTAACGCGCCACGTCACAGATCACCTGAGCGACACGTTGGGTCGCATCGGTGATGGCGGCTGCCCGGGCCTTCTCGGCCATCAGCAGCAAGGTGGGGCGATCCCAACCCGCTAACGTCTCCACCACTGTCTCGACGTTGAAATCGGGTTGCTCAATAATGCTAGCCGCACCGGCGCGCGCCAACGAGGCGGCATTCCAGTACTGCTGACGATCTTTATGCATAAAGGGGACGAACAATGCCGGCAAGCCTGCGGCGGCGATCTCGCTCACCGTCAGCGCACCGGAACGACATACCACGACGTCGGCCCAGGCATACGCGGCCGCCATATCATCGATAAACTCGCTGACCCGATGTTCATGCAGGCCTAAACGCTGATACTCCGCCTCGACCTCTTGTTGGGCTCCCTTGCCCGTCTGATGCCATAGGGTGACACGATCGCCCAGACGCGCCGCCACCGGAGGCAGGGTCTGATTCAGGATACGCGCCCCCTGGCTACCGCCGACCACCAACACGCGGATCGGCCCACTACGTCCAGCCAGGCGCTGAGCAGGGGCGGGCAAGGCCAACACCGCCTCACGCACCGGATTCCCCACCACCGGCGCATCGGGGAAGGCGCCGGGAAATGCCTGCAACACACGCTTAGCGATCTTTGCTAGCCAACGGTTGGTCAAACCGGCAATGCCATTCTGTTCATGCAGCACCACAGGGATGCCACACAACCAGGCGGCTAATCCCCCCGGCCCGGAAACGTAGCCCCCCATCCCTAAGACTGCATCGGGGCGATACGCCCGCATGATACGGCGCGCCTGCAATACCGCGCGCAGGATACGAAACGGCGCACCGAGCAGGGCCTTAATCCCCTTGCCCCGCAGGCCGGAGATACGAATAAAATCGATCTCGATGCCGTGCTGCGGAACTAACTGTGCCTCCATGCGATCTGCGGTACCTAACCAGCGGATCTGCCATCCTTGAGCCTGCAAATAGTGCGCCACGGCCAAACCGGGAAAGACATGCCCCCCGGTTCCTCCCGCCATGACCATCAGGCGTTTTGCTCCTTGATGATTCGCCGCACCGCTCATCGTGACCCCTTAACGACCGCCTGGGCATTCGCCAGACGGGTCTCATAATCAATACGTAACAAAAATACCAGCGCCGTCGACATGATTATCAGGCTGGAACCGCCATAGCTGATCAGCGGCAACGTCAACCCTTTGGTCGGCAACATTCCTGCCGCCGCCCCAACGTTAACCAGCGCCTGAAAGCTGAACCAGATCCCGATGGCGCACGCCAAAAAACCGGAGAAACGCTGGTCGGCCTCTAACGCACGGCGTCCGATAGACATCGCACGAAAAGCGACGAAGAATACCATTAACAGGGTAAGAACCACACCGAAATAGCCAAGCTCTTCACCGAGAATGGAGAAAATAAAGTCGGTGTGCGCCTCAGGCAAATACTCCAATTTCTGCACCGAGTTACCCAGTCCCTGTCCCCAAAACTCACCACGGCCAAAGGCCATCAATGACTGAGTCAGCTGGTAACCACTGCCGAAGGGATCGGCCCAGGGATTCCAGAACGAGGTGACACGCCGCATACGGTAAGGCTCGGCGATAATCAGCAGGATCACCGCAAAGATCCCCGATCCGATGATCGCCAAGAATTGCCATAGCTTAGCACCGGCGAGGAATAGCAACCCCAGCGTGGTGACGAACAGAACCACCACCGTGCCGAGATCCGGCTGCGCCAGCAGTAGCACCGCCAACACCACCATGACGCCCATCGGCTTACAGAAGCCCCAAAAATTGTTGCGGACCTCCTCGACCTTACGCACCAAATAACTGGCGAGGTAACAGAACAGCGATAGCTTGGAGAACTCCGCCGGCTGAATACGTAACGGCCCCAACGCAATCCAACGCGAGGCACCGTTAACCGAGCTACCAACGACCAAGACCACTAGCAACATCACCAGCGATAACAGCAACATGGCATTGCTCCAACGCTGCCAAAATGCCATCGGAACCCGCAGCGTCACCATGGCAAGACCAAAGGCCAAGGTCAGGTAAATCGCATCACGCTTGGCGAACAGAAACGGATCGTCGGCCAAACGTTGGCCGATAGGCATCGAGGCCGAGGTCACCATGATGAAGCCCATCGCCGCTAAGCCAAAGGTTAGCCAGAGTAACGTGCGATCGTACAACACCGCTCCGGTGTTATCCGATTCTCTAACGCCCATCACCCAGTCATGCAGGCGTGCTATCCCGCCGAGCAACGGCAGAGAAAGACGCGGCAGGCGCGGACGAGGTAGCGCGAGACGCAGACGCATCAGCCAAACTCCCGTGCCAGACGGGCGAACTCATCGCCGCGCTGCTCAAAGTTTTTAAACTGATCCAGGCTGGCACAAGCCGGTGACAACAACACCATATCGCCAGAGCGCAACTGTGGCGTGATGGCGCGCATCGCCTGCTCCATGGTTGTGAAACGCAAAGAGACCTCGGGGCGTAGCTGCATCAACGGGTCGGCATCGCGACCAAAACAGTACAGGCGAATACGCTCCCCTTGTAAATAGGGTAACAATGGCGTGAAATCTGCCGCCTTACCATCGCCCCCCAGCAAGAGATGCAGCGTACCATTCAGGTGCAACCCCTTCAGCGCCGCCTCGGTACTCCCGACATTGGTCGCCTTAGAGTCGTTGATCCAACGCACCCCGTTATGATCAAGCACCAGTTGGAAACGGTGCGCCAACCCACGGAAGGTGGTCAGCGCCCTCAGACTTGAAGCGCGAGGCAGACCGACGGCATCCGCCAACGCCAACGCCGCCAGAGCATTGGTATAGTTATGCATCCCCGTGAGCTGCATCTCGCTGGTATTGAGGATCTTCTCCCCACGCACCCGCAGCCAGATTTCACCCTGTTGACGATTGAGATGGTAGTCGCCCACATCGACACCGAAGCTGACACAACGCGCATCGGCGCCATGAATCGGCATGGTCAACGCATCGTCGGCATTGACCACACAAGCGCGAGCCTGCTCATAGATCCGCAACTTGGCGGCACGGTATTGCTGCAACCCGAGCGGATAGCGATTCATATGATCTTCGCTGACATTCAGGATCGTGGCCGCCGCGGCCTTCAGGCTATGGGTCGTCTCCAACTGGAAACTGGACAGTTCCAGGACATAGAGGCGGCACTCTTGTTTCAGCAGGGTCAACGCCGGAACGCCGATATTGCCACCGACGCCGACCGGCCAACCGGCGGCGTGCGCCATCTCGCCGACCAGCGTCGTGACGGTACTTTTACCGTTGGAACCGGTGATGGCGACGATCGGTGCCTGCGCCTCACGGCAAAACAGCTCGATATCACCGACGATCTCGATGCCGGCTTGCGCCGCCTGATCCAACGCCGGCGACGAGAGGGCGATCCCGGGACTGGCGACGATCAGATCGGCCTCCATCAACCAGGACTGCTCGATGCCGCCCAGATGACGCTCGACGCTCGCAGGCAGCTTGTCCAGCCCCGGCGGCGTCGGACGGGTATCGATCACTCGCGGCACGACGCCGCGCTCGATGAAGAAATCGACGCAAGACAGGCCGGTCAACCCCAGCCCGATGATAACGACCTTCTTCCCCTGATAGTCAGCCATATTAACGTACCTTCAAGGTTGCCAGTCCAATCAGCACTAGCATCAGCGAAATGATCCAGAAGCGCACGATCACGCGTGGCTCCGGCCAGCCTTTCAGTTCATAGTGGTGATGGATCGGGGCCATCCGAAAAATACGTTGGCCACGCAGTTTGAAACTGCCCACCTGCAAGATCACCGACAGGGTCTCCATCACAAACACCCCCCCCATGATCACCAACAGGAACTCCTGGCGCAGCAACACGGCGATGGTGCCCAATGCACCGCCCAACGCCAACGAACCGACGTCGCCCATAAACACCTGGGCCGGATAGGTATTGAACCAGAGGAACCCTAACCCGGCGCCGACGATGGCGGTACAGACAATCACCAGTTCACCGGCGTAGCGGATATAAGGGATGTGAAGGTAGGCGGCGAAATTAACGTTACCCGTAGCCCAGGCAACCAACCCCATACCGGCGGCGACGAAGACTGTCGGCATAATCGCCAGACCATCCAGGCCATCAGTCAAGTTAACGGCGTTGCTGGTGCCGACGATGACGAAGTAGCTCAGCAGAATATACAACAGCCCCAACTGCGGCATGATGTCCTTGAAAAAGGGCACCACCAACTGGGTGGCCGGCGTATCTTTACCGATGCTGTACATGGTGAAGGCGACGACCAGAGCAATCACCGACTGCCAGAAATACTTCCAGCGCGCGATCAGCCCATCGGTATTCTTGCGCACCACCTTGCGATAGTCATCGACAAAGCCAACCACCCCATAGCCGATAAGGACGAACAGCACACACCAGACATAGGGGTTAGAGGGATAGGCCCACATCAACACCGAAATAGTAATCGAGGTCAGGATCATCAGGCCCCCCATAGTCGGGGTGCCACGCTTGCTAAAATGTGATTCTGGCCCATCGTTACGGACGACCTGCCCGATCTGCAGTTTTTGTAACCAGGCGATCAGATGCGGCCCCATCCACAACGAAATAAACAACGCGGTCAGCAAGCTGACGATGGCACGAAACGTCAAATAGGAAAAGACGTTGAAGCCCGAGAAATATTTGACCAAGTGCTCGGCCAGCCAGACTAACATGATTGATTCTCCTGCATTTCCTGCACAGATACGCCTCGTACTACCTGCTCCATTGCGGCACTACGTGAGCCTTTAACTAAAATGGTGATCGCCGCATGTTCGCATAACAGGTGTTTCAGGCGCTCAATCACTGCCCCCTTATCCATGTAATGTTCGCCACAACCACTGGCCTCGCCGATCAGTCGGCTTAATCCGCCGACACTCAGCACCTTATCGATCCCTGCCGCGCGGGCCGCCTCACCGACACGGCGGTGGCAGGCTTCGGCCTCTGCGCCCAACTCGGCCATATCGCCGACGACCATCACCCGGTAGCCAGGCATGGCGCCCAAGACCTCGGCGGCAGCACTCATTGAACCGACGTTGGCGTTATAGCTGTCGTCTAACAGCAATTGCTGCTCGCCCAAGCGGATCGGATACAATCGCCCCGGCACCGCGTGTAGCCCAGCCAAGCCTTGGCGCACCTGCGTCAGCGAGGCACCGACCGACATGGTCAGTGCCGCCGCCGCCAACGCATTGGCGATGTTATGCCGCCCCGGCAACGGTAGCGTAACGGCGATCTCGCCTGTGGGGGTATGCAGAACAAAATGCGTTCCATCCACCTCGCTACGCACCTCGCTGGCATAGAAGTCGACACCGCTCCCCGCCTGCGGCGAGAACCGCCATACACGCTGCGTGGGCAAGGCCTGTTGCCAGTTGTCCCAATCGTTGCTGTCGGCATTGATGATCGCCGTTCCCTGCGCGGGCAATCCCGAGAAGATCTCCCCTTTCGCGCGCGCGACGCCGGCCAATGAACCGAACCCCTCCAGATGGGCGGCAGCCAAGTTATTAACCAACGCGCTATGTGGACGAGTCAGCGCCACACTGTAGGCGATCTCACCGACATGGTTAGCCCCCAGCTCGATCACCGCGAAGTCGTGCTGCGGTTCGAGGCGCAGGAGCGTCAATGGCACGCCGATATCATTGTTTAGATTGCCGGCGGTATACAGCACATTGCCACACTGCGCCAAGATCGCCGCACTCATCTCCTTGACGGAGGTCTTGCCCGACGAGCCAGTCAATGCCACGACGCGCGCCGGCACTTGGCTACGCACCCAGGCGGCTAATTGCCCCAGCGCCAGACGCGTATCCGCCACCAGCAGTTGCGGCACGCCAAGCGGCAAGCGACGGCTTACCAGCAGCGCGGCAGCCCCCGCCTCACAGGCACGAGCCGCAAAGTCATGGCCGTCGAAGCTCTCCCCCTGCAAGGCGATAAACAGGCAGCCTGGGGTCAACTTGCGCGTATCCGTCGTCACCGCCGCGAGCGGAGCATCATCCCCATATAACGTCGCGCCGATGGCATCGGCGAGGGTGCGTAATGTCGTCGCAATCATGCTACCACCCCCAACAGGCGCGCTACCGTCACCCGATCGGAGTAATCCAGACGGCGGTTGCCGACCAGTTGGTAATCCTCATGCCCTTTACCGGCCACCAGGATGACATCCTGCGGCGCGGCCTGCATGATGGCGGCGGTTACCGCCTCGGCACGCCCCGGGATAGCCTGCACCATCCCCGGATCCAGCATACCGCTCAGAATATCGTTGATGATGGTGCGTGGCTCTTCGCTACGCGGGTTATCATCCGTCACCACGACACGATCGGCATACTGTTCGGCGATGGCGCCCATCAGCGGGCGTTTCCCCGTATCGCGATCGCCACCGCAACCAAACAGGCACCACAACTGCCCCTGGCAGTGCAGGCGTGCGGCCAGCAATGCCTTCTCCAAGGCGTCCGGGGTATGCGCATAATCGACCACCACCGTCGGTTTGCCTGCGGCCTGGAACACCTCCATGCGCCCGCAGACCGGTTGTAGCTGACCGGATACGGCACTGAGCGCCTCAAGCGGGTAGCCGAGCGCCAACAGCGTCGCCAACGCCACCAGCAGGTTGCTAACGTTGAACTCCCCCATCAGGCGGCTGTGTAAGGTCGCACATCCCCAACTGGAGTCAATATCGATAGTGGCACCGCCGTCGTGGTAGTCCACGCGGCGCGCGGCCAGCCAGCGGCCCGGCCACGCTTGCGGCAACGCATCGGCCAGGGTAACCGCCACCGCATCGGGTAACTTCGCCAACCAACGCTGACCCACCTCATCATCGGCATTGATGATCTTCTCGCCGCTGTGATGCGTCGAAAACAGACGCCATTTCGCCTGTTCGTACTGCGCCATATCGCCGTGGTAATCCAGATGATCGCGGCTCAGGTTCGTAAACACCGAGGCGACGAATGGCAACGCCAATACTCGATTCTGTACCAAGCCGTGGGAGGAGACCTCCATCGCGACCAGCGTCGCCCCCTCATCGGCCAGGTTACGCAGCATATGTTGTACGTCGACCGCAGAGCCGGTGGTATTTTCGCTGGGGTAAACCTGCCCCAAAAGACCGTTACCAACCGTTCCCATCACCGCGCCGCGCTCACCCAACAACTGCGCCCACTGCGCCAGTAGTTGAGTGGTGGTGGTTTTGCCGTTGGTCCCCGTGACGCCGATCAACTGCACGTCATCACCCGGTTGGCCATAGAAACGCCCTGCCAACGCCGACAGACGCTCATTGAGGCGGCTAAGATAGACCACGGGAACACCGTGCTGCTCACGCACGCAGCCATCCTCGGCGACCCCATCGGCCTCAGCAATGATGGCGGCGACGCCCTGTGCAATGGCTTGCGGGATGAAGCGGCGCCCGTCTGCCGAATGGCCGAGCACGGCCACAAACAGATCGCCAGCGGCCGCCACGCGGCTGTCCAATGTCATCTCCCGCAAAGCGCGCTCCGGGGCCTGTTGCACCCAAGGAGCCAAAAGCGCGCGTAAATTACGATCTGCCACCTGAACCCTCTTTTTTATTGTTCACCAATTCGCTCTTATCACCCGTGGGCAACGCATCCGGCTCAACGTTCATGGTGCGCAGTACCCCGCCCATGATGGCGCCAAAGACCGGCGCAGATACCGCACCACCGTAATATTTCCCTGCCTGTGGATCGTTGATCACCACAACCAGGGCAAATTGGGGATTGCTGGCGGGCGCAATGCCTGCCGTATAGGCGATGTATTTATTCACATAGCGCCCGTCGGGCCCAACCTTCTTGGCCGTACCGGTCTTTACGGCGACCCGGTAACCTTTCACTGCCGCCTTGACGCCGCCCCCTCCGGGCAACGCAACGCTTTCCATCATATGTATCACGCTACGTACCAGCGCGGCGGGGAACACCCGCTCTCCGGGTACCGGCGGATCCACCTTGGTGATCGACAACGGGCGATAAATGCCCTGGCTGCCGATGGTTGCATAGACACGCGCCAACTGTAACGGGGTTACCATCAGCCCATATCCGAAAGAAAAGGTGGCCCTCTCTATGTCAGACCACCGTTGTTTATTTGGGTATATGCCACTGCTTTCCCCGACCAACCCCAAATTGGTCGGTTTTCCGAACCCGAAGCTGGAGTAAGTCTCCACCAGCGCCGAGGACGGCATCGCTAACGCCAGCTTAGAAACACCGACGTTACTCGACTTCTGTAAAATCCCGGTAATGGATAGCTCTGCATAACGCGCCACATCTTTAATTTCATGGCCGTTAACATAGTACGGTAGCGTATTGAGCACGCTATTCTCACGCACGATGCCGCGTTGCAGGGCGGTCATCACCACCATCGGTTTAACCGTTGAGCCGGGCTCGAAGATATCGGTGATGGCACGGTTACGCATCGCCTCTTGCGGGGTATCGGTCAAGTTATTGGGGTTATAGGAAGGGCTGTTCGCCATCGCCAACACCTCACCGGTGTTAACGTCCACTAACACCGCCGTCCCCGACTCTGCCTTGTTAAACGCCACCGCATTGGTTAGCTCGCGGTATACCAAGGCCTGTAGACGCTCATCGATACTCAGCGACAGATTATGAGCCGCCAGGCTATCTACCGAGGAGATATCCTCGATCACGCGACCGAAACGATCCTTACGTACCGTACGCTCGCCGGGTTGCCCCGTCAGCCAGCGATCGAAGCTCTTCTCCACACCTTCGATCCCCTGACCGTCGATATTGGTCACACCGATGATGTGAGCAGTCACTTGCCCTGCCGGATAATAGCGGCGTGACTCCTGCTTCAAGTAGATCCCTGGCAGGCGTAGCTTATGGATATACTCCCCCATCGCCGGGTTGACCTGACGCGCCAAATAGACGAAGCGCCCGCGTGGATTCGCATTGATGCGGGCCGACATCTTGTCTAACGGCATCTCCAGCGCATCGGCCAGCGCCTGCCAGCGGGTATCCAGCGTGATCCCACCGTGCGCGTTGACTTCCTTAGGATCGGCCCAAATCGCATTAACCGGTACACTGACCGCCAACGGACGTCCGGCACGATCCTTGATCATGCCGCGGGCCGTCGGGATCGCTTGGGTACGCAAAGAGCGCGCGTCGCCCTCACGCACCAGATGCTCAGGGCTAATGACCTGTAGGTAGGCCGCCCGAGCCAGCAGACCCAGCAATGCCAAGAGGATACAGCCGCACAACAACGCAAAACGCCAGCTCACAAAGCTGGCCTGTTCCTCCTGACGCCGTATCTTTCGCACCGCTTTCATCTATTCCTTAATCACCTGATCGCCATAATCCAGCTAATTCACTGTTGAACAACAATATTTTCCTGAGAAGGATCGACATGTTGCATATGCAGTTTTTCCGTGGCGATGCGCTCGACTCGACTATGGTCGCCCAGCGCATTCTCCTCCAAGATCAGGTTACGCCATTCGATATCTAGCGCATCCCGCTCCAACACCAGCTGCTCACGCTCGGCGGTCAGCAGGCGTGTCTTATGGGTGGTCGTCACCACCAACAGCGCCGACACCAATACCGCAACAAACAGCAGTACCGGTAGCTTACCGTGACGCAGTAAGTCGCCCCCGATGATCGAGATCAGCGAATGGCGCTCATTGCCGATCATCGAGCGATCCTTTCCGCCACACGTAACACCGAGCTACGCGCGCGCGGGTTGTTGGCGACTTCTTGTTCGCCCGGCATGCGTTTCCCCAGCGCCTTCAGCTGCGGCCCGCCTTGCGCCTGTAGCTGCGCCTCGGTTAACGGCAATCCCTTCGGCACCTGAGGCCCACGGCTATATTGACGAATAAAGCGTTTTACCAGACGATCCTCCAACGAATGGAAGCTGATCACCGACAGGCGTCCCGCAGGCGCTAAAACCGCCAGCGCACCTTCTAGCGCACGCTCGATCTCATCCAGTTCACTGTTGATATAAATACGGATCGCCTGAAAGCTGCGCGTCGCCGGATGCTTATGTTTCTCTTTAAACGGACTGGCCTCGCTGATCAACGCCGCCAGTTCACGCGTACGTGTCAACGGTGCCTCCGTCCGGTTACGCTCGACGATGGCGCGAGCGATGCGCTTAGCGAAACGCTCTTCGCCGAAGGTCTTCAGTACCCAGGCGATATCCTCTTCCTCCGCCTGCATCAGCCAATCGGCCGCCGAGAGCCCCCGAGATGGATCCATGCGCATATCCAACGGCCCATCACGCATAAAGGAGAAGCCCCGCTCCGGATCGTCGAGCTGCGGTGAGGAGACACCCAGATCGAGCAGGATGCCATCGATGCGCCCCACCAAGCCGAACTCCTCGACATACTCCGCCAATGCCGAAAAGGGACCGTGGACAATGGAGAAACGCGCATCATTAATCTGAGCGGCGGCGGCGATGGCCTGCGGATCGCGATCAATGGCGATGAGTCGCCCCTCCGCCCCCAACTGGGAGAGAATGAGACGCGAATGACCACCACGACCAAAGGTGCCATCGATGTAGATACCGTCACTGCGCAGATTAAGGCCTGCTACCGCCTCATCAAGCAACACGGTCTTGTGTTGAAAATTTTCCGACATGACTATAACGACAAATCCTGTAAGCGCTCGGAGAGTATCTCCGTTGCGGACTGTTCCGCTTCAATATCGTCCCTGACTTGTTGATACCAGGTCTCTTCATCCCACAGCTCAAACTTGTTGAACTGGCCCACCAGCATCACTTGTTTCTGCAGCCCGGCATGTTGCCGCAGCGTACCGGCGATCAACAGTCGCCCGGCACCATCCATCTGGCATTCACTGGCATGACCCAGCAATAGACGCTGCACGCGACGTTCAGCAGGGTTCATACTCGACAGACGGGATAATTTTTGTTCAATCACTTCCCACTGTGGCAAGGGGTAAAGTAGAAGGCAGGGGTGATGGAGATCGATGGTACAAACCATATGACCTTGCGCCTCTTCGATCAGCAGGTCTCGGTAGCGGGTTGGTACCGCTAGACGTCCCTTGCTGTCGAGATTGATGGTTGTTGCACCACGAAACATGCTGGAGTAACTCCTCGCCGCCCCATATCACCACTTTATCCCACAAATTCCCACGTTAAGAAGTTTACGGAGGGGAGGAAAACCTTGTCAAGCCAGAGCGGACGCGGTTTGGCAATATTTTTGTCAACGCTTCTTTTAAACAAAATAGGCAAGAAAAATCTGAGCGCAGAGTGTACAAATTAACATCATGATAAATGGTAGGAATTTCAAATCAATCCACGGTAATAACTGTAAAATGACCCACCTAACGCATCCTAAACTTTACTCATTTTTTGCAATACAGCTCTCGTTTTAACCAATCTGAACACAAATCACCCAAACCAAGAGAGGTGTGCTAACGAGAACGTTCTGAATAATACGAGCGAACATCGAAATTAAAAATATCTTTTAATTTCATGATATTATATTACATTCATCACTGTCCTTTTATTTTATCGTATTTTTTCTTACTTTACTCTCAATAATAATGGCTTTCTTCTATTAAATATTTTTCCAGATTTTTCAGCCCCTCCCTCCCATCAAAACTAATACGTTAAAATAATTAATCATCTTTCTCTCTCATCCCCCTCTCGACGTGACAAGGCCCCTATACGGTGCAAGCCAAACCATTGAACGATATTTTTTTGCTTTTATTTTGAGCAATAACCTGATTTTTTAAGACTATTCCTTTAATCTCGAAAAAAATAACCACGACCGCGACACAACGCATCAACAAGCAACAGTTCAAACCAACAACAAGACACTTTGCAATATAAATATCCACAAATACACTTTGATACAACATATTTAATCGACAAAAATGATTCAATTAGCTTTTTAAACCATAGAATTATCTGATGTCGTATCGGCTATCCCCTTGACTCCACAGCGAGGCCATCGTTATCGCACGACGGGCATCGGACTATCCCCCTACTTCACGCGTAAAAAAACCGGCAACAGCCGGTTTTTATTCTACTTTATTGTCGGTTTAGCCGACCTCGCCGTAACAGAATTCGCCGCATCCGGCTCAAGCCCGGCTTCGGTTTTCTCGGCTCATCCAGGCTCGCCAGCACCAGCTCCAGCACCCGTTCGGCGATGTCGCGGTGACGTTGCCCAACAGACAGTACCGGGCAATCCAGGAAGTCCAGCAATTCATTATCACCAAAGGTCGCGATGGCTAAGTCGCTCGGTAAATGCCCTTGCTTCTTCAGCGTCACATCCAGCACCCCCTGCAGTAGAGGGAAAGAGGTGGTAAACAACGCTTGCGGCATCGCGTGATGTTGCAACCATTGGCTAAATGCCGTTGCCGCGGCATCACGCTCATAGCTGTTAGTATACAGATAATTGACCTGACGCTCATCGCCCTGCCAAGCCTTACGGAACCCCTGCTCACGCAAGAAGCTAACAGAAAGCTCCGGGAGTGCGCCAAGATACAGCACCGACTGCGCGGGGAAGCGGCGCAGTTCGGCCGCCAGCATCTCCGCATCATCCATATCGGCACCGACGACACTGATGAAATGCTCCGGATCGAGGGCGCGATCGAGGGCGATGATCGGCAACGGATCGTTGGCCCAGCGCTGATAGAAGGGATGCTCCGGCGGTAACGCCGTCGAAACGATGATCGCATCGACCTGCCGCTGCAACAGGTGCTCAATACAACGCATTTCGTTATCTGGCTGATCCTCTGAACAGGCGATCAGCAGTTGGTAACCACGCTGACGCGCCTGGCGCTCCAAATAATTCGCGATACGGGTATAGCTGGTATTCTCCAGATCCGGGATCACCAATCCGATAGAACGCGTTCGCCCGGCACGTAACCCGGCAGCCACCGCATTCGGATGGTAATTATGTTCACGGACCACCGCCATGACCTTCTCTACCGTCTTATCGCTCACGCGATACTGTTTGGCCTTACCATTAATCACATAGCTGGCGGTAGTGCGCGAGACCCCGGCAAGACGCGCAATTTCATCCAGTTTCACATTCTCCCCCTTACAAGCAATCCCCTCGCGGTGACCGCGCATGCCTTGGCTTATTCGCTTAATATCTAACGATCTAAGCGCATAAATGCTCACGGAGCAACCCATTTAGCTGAAAGGCGTCAGCAAAAATGGAAAAATAAGAGGCCCGACACAAAGCCGGGCCATGAAACGTGCAGTGACGACAGAGTAACCATCTGTCAACGCATGATTTTTTCACCGCGCGCCACGCCAACCACCCCAGAGCGGGCCACTTCAACAATTTCAGCAACCTCCCGCACTGCAGCCAGAAAGGCATCCAGCTTGTCGCTGGTACCCGCCAACTGCACCGTATACAGCGAGGCCGTCACATCGACGATCTGGCCACGGAAGATATCAGTACTACGCTTGATCTCCTCACGTCCATAGCCGCTGGCACGCAATTTCACCAGCATGATCTCACGCTCTACATGGGCATCGGGCACCAACTCGCTCACACGCAATACATCGACCAGCTTGTGCAACTGCTTCTCGATCTGCTCCAAGACTTGCGCATCGCCCTTAGTCTGGATGGTCATACGCGATAGGGTCGCATCGTCCGTCGGCGCCACCGTCAGGCTCTCAATGTTGTAGCCACGCTGGGAAAACAGTCCGACCACTCGCGACAAGGCGCCGGATTCATTCTCCAGTAATACCGATAAAATCCGCCGCATGATTAGCTCCTCTGGGTTTTGCTCAGCCACATTTCATTCATCGCCCCGCCGCGGATCTGCATCGGGTAAACATGCTCCGTCTCATCGACCGTCACATCGACAAACACCAGACGATCCCGAATCGCTAATGCCTCGCGCAGCTTCTCTTCCAACTCATCGGGATGACGGATAGCAATGCCGACGTGACCGTAGGCTTCTGCTAAGCGAACAAAATCGGGCAAGGATTGCATATAGGATTGGGAATGACGCCCGGCGTAGATGATATCTTGCCACTGCTTCACCATCCCTAAGAAACGGTTATTCAGGTTGACCACAACGATCGGCAGATCGTACTGCAGTGCCGTCGATAACTCCTGAATATTCATCTGGATACTACCATCACCGGTGATACACAGCACCGTAGCCTGTGGCAACGCCAGGCGTACGCCGAGCGCCGCAGGCAAGCCGAATCCCATGGTGCCCAACCCACCCGAGTTGATCCAACGCCGAGGGTGATCGAAGCCATAGTAGAGCGCGGCAAACATCTGGTGCTGGCCCACATCGGAGGCAACATAGGCCTCGCCGTTCGTTAGGCGGTGTAGCGTCTCGATCACCTGTTGCGGCTTGATCCGTTGCCCATCGCAGGCATAACGCAGACACTGGCGTTCGCGCCACTGGGCGATCTGCTGCCACCAGTCACGCACACTGTCGAAATCCTGTTGATTATCCCCCTGTGCCAGTAACGCCAGTAACACCGCCAAGACATCGCCAGCATCGCCGACAATCGGCACATCGGCGGTGACGGTTTTCGAGATCGAACTGGGATCAATATCGATATGTACCACCGTAGCCTCGGGGCAATACTTGGCTAAATTATTGGTGGTACGATCGTCGAAACGTACCCCGACGGCGAAGATCACGTCGGCATGATGCATCGCCATATTGGCCTCATAGGTGCCGTGCA
Source organism: Edwardsiella sp. A.80236 (assembly GCF_044540725.1). Lineage (NCBI taxonomy): Bacteria > Pseudomonadati > Pseudomonadota > Gammaproteobacteria > Enterobacterales > Hafniaceae > Edwardsiella > Edwardsiella sp. A.80236. The sequence goes on along the minus strand of NZ_JBIUCY010000002.1, from coordinate 81,159 downwards.
TGCCCAGCATTCCCAGACACTGCGGATGCGAGGCCGGGAAGGCACCCAATCCCATCAGTGAGGTCACGACGGGTAAGTTAAGCTGCTGAGCCAGCGCCCGTAACGCCGTATGACACTCGGCACTGATCACCCCACCACCGGCGTAGATCACCGGGCGACGAGCTGCCAACAACGTCTGTAGTCCTCGCTTAATCTGACCGCGATGCCCCTGGCAAGTCGGATTATAGGAGCGCAGGCTTACCTGCTCTGGGTAGCTATAGGGATATTTCTGTGCCGGATTGAGGATATCCTTGGGCAAATCGACCACCACCGGCCCCGGTCGCCCGCTACTGGCCAGATAGAAAGCCTTCTTCAGCACCATGGGAATATCCTCGCTACGCTTAACCAGAAAACTGTGCTTCACCACAGGGCGCGAGATACCGACCATATCGCACTCTTGGAAAGCATCGTTACCGATCAACGATGAGGCCACCTGACCGGAAAGCACCACCAGCGGTACCGAATCCATATAGGCGGTGGCAATCCCGGTGATAGCGTTGGTCGCTCCCGGCCCAGAGGTAACGAGCACCACGCCCACCTGCCCCGTCGCACGAGCATAACCATCAGCCATATGCACCGCGCCCTGTTCATGCCGTACAAGAATATGCTCGATACCACCGAGGGTATGCAGCGCATCATAAATATCCAGTACGGTACCGCCCGGATAACCAAAGAGGTGTTTGACACCCTGATCGATCAGCGAGCGAACCACCATCTCGGCTCCCGATAATCTCTCCATAGCCTGTGACTCCTGCCTGCGTGGCTGAACAAAGACGGCGCTACCGCCGCGCGCAGCGGCACCCTGATCATGTTATGCCGCAATGTGGTTACATTAACGTCACTTTTCCGACGGAGCAAACGGCCTCGTCGGACAAAAAAGTCGCATGATGCAGAGAACTCTGTGGCGAAGGATATCGGGCAGATAAAACACTGAAAGTCATAGCAGGTAGCCCCTGCTTATGACTGAAAGGAGGCGAAATTCAGAGGTTAATCATAGTGGCGTCGGCAGCGTATCTCCGCCGACGCCCTCGGCGATCAATGTTCCAGATACATGGACTCGATCTCCTGATGATAACGGCTCAGGATGATCTTACGGCGCAATTTCAGCGTCGGCGTCAGTTCGCCCAACTCCATGGAGAAAGCCTGTGGCAACAGGGTGAAGCGCTTGACCTGTTCAAACTTGGCTAACTCTTTTTGCATCTCCGCCAGACGCAGTTCGAACATCTCCACGATATGGCTGTGACGCAACAGATCGAGACGATCGTGATACTTGAGATTGATCGAACGCGCATACTCTTCCAACGCATCGAAACACGGCACGATCAACGCCGAAACAAACTTACGGGCATCGGCGATCACCGCCACCTGCTCAATAAAGCGATCTCGTGCCAGCGTCCCCTCGACCAATTGCGGCGCGATGTACTTGCCATTGGAGGTCTTCATCAGATCCTTCAGGCGTTCGGTAATAAACAGATTTCCCTGGGCATCCAACGCCCCCGCATCGCCGGTCTTCAACCAGCCATCGGCGGTGAAGCTCTGTGCGGTCTCCTGCGGCTTATTGAAATAGCCGCGCATCACGATCGGGCCGCGCACTTGGATCTCATTCTCTTCGGCGATACGCACCTCGATGCCGGGCAGAGGACGGCCGATAGAGCCGAAGCGGAAATCGTGCTCTTCCCAACAGGAGACGGTGGCACACGTTTCGGTCATCCCATAGCCATACTTGATATTTAGCCCCAACGCTTGGAAGAACAGGATCACCTGATCATCCAACTTGGCACCGGCGGCAGGCAAGAAGCGAACGCGCCCACCGAGGATATCGCGCAGCTTACCGAGCACCAAACGATCGGCAGCACGATGCATCGCGGCCATCATACCGCTTAATGGACGCCCCGCCCGCTCACGCAGAAAACGTTGCTCACCGCACCATACCGCCCAGCGGAACAGTTGACGACGCAGCCAGGGGGCCTGAGCCACCTTGGCCTGCACGGCGCTAAAGATCTTCTCATAGAAGCGTGGTACCGCACACATCATCGTCGGACGCACCGCTTGCATCGCCTCACGGACTAGATTGGTATCGTGCAAATACACATTCTGCGCCCCGCTATGCATCACATAGAAACTCCAGGCGCGTTCGAACACATGGGAGAGCGGCAGGAAACAGAGCGAGACATCCTGATCGCTGACGTTCAGACGAGCATCATGCAGGTAAAGCTGTGCCGCCAAGTTGCGGTAATCCAGCATGACCCCCTTCGGCTCACCCGTGGTACCGGAGGTATAGATCAAGGTAAACAGATCATCGAGTGTCGCCTCGGCGATACGCTGCGCCAATGGCTCGGCATAAATCTCATGCTCGGCATGCGCTAACTCATCCAGATGACAGGCTATCTCGCAACCCCGCAGATCGACATCACGCGTCAACACGATAATGTGACGCAACTGAGGGCAATCACTACGTAATGCCAACACCGCATCATATTGCGCCTGGCCATCGACAAACAGGATTCGGACACTGGCGTCATTGAGGATATAGGCCGCCTGAGACGCCGTGTTGGTCGCATAGATCGGTACTGTCACCGCGCGCAGATGGAGGATCGCCAGATCGGCCAGCGACCACGCAACGGAGTTATGGGCGAAGATAGCCACCCGCTCTTGAACCTCGACGCCCCAAGCCAGTAGCGCGCGGGCTAGACGCGAAACCTGCGCCCCCACTTCACGCCAGCGATAGGCAAAATCGGCCGTTGGCGACCAATCACGCAGCGCGATGCGATCCGGTGAGTTATGAATCTGTCCTTGAATGCGGGCTACCAGGTGATAATTCTCTAACGCTTTGATCATTCGGTCCATTCATCGTAAGAACGCGGTACTGCCGCGATATACGCCCACCTAAACTAGGCCGATTTCAGCTTACAGGTGTGCACTAAATTCGCGCGCAGTCTACCGTTTCCTGTGCATGAATCAACCGTTATCGCCTGGAAACGTGTGCGCAACCATAGATTTTCGCTCATCGCCGGCGACGATTCTTCGCGAAAGCTCGATGAATAACGACCAGAATAATCCTCTATACAACGTGCATAGGGCAGCGATTGCTGCCCGTTTACCTATCCGCGGCACTGTTGCCCGAAATCGCTCATCAACTGACGCAACCAAACATGGGCGCTATCACGCTCGGAGGCTCGGTGCCAATTGAAGAAGCAGGTGCGCCGTGTCTCGAGCTCAACCAGGGTAACGGCGCGAATCTGCAGGTAATCGGCATATTGATCCACCATCCATCGTGGTGCGATCGCCACCATTTCCGTCTTCGAGACCATACTTAATACACTACTTAAGTCCGTACCTTGGTAAGCCATCTGGCGAAATAGATCGGTATGCACATAAAAAAAGCGGCTGACACTGGAGAATTGATTAATACTGACCACGGCATGTGACTCCAGCAATAAATTACGTAGTGTGCATTCCGCGCCGATACGTGGATGTGCTTGAGCCACGGCGAGTACAAACTCATCCTCAAACAACGCCTCACGGCAAAACTCATCACCAGGTAGATCCTGATAATCGATCAGGAAATCACTCTCCTGGTAGCGTAATTTACGCTCAATCTGCTCATTCACCAGTGAATCAAAGTTGACTTGTACCCGCGGCGCATACTGTTTAATCTGTTTAAGCAGCTTAGCCGTCAGTAAGATATCCAGTGGACTCGTGATGGAAATATTGAACAAGCGCTCGCTACTTTCCGGTTTAAAGCGCGCACCAGGTAACTCATTGCGTACGATCTGCAGTGCCTGACGAACGGGGCCAAACAACTGATAAGCCCGGTTAGTCGGGCGGATACCTCGCCCATAGCGCATAAATAGTTCATCGTTAAACATCAGTTTTAAACGAGCTACCGCATTGCTCACGGCGGGTTGAGTCATATTAAGTGAACGTGCGGCACGAGTAATACTCTGTACCTGCATCACGGCATCAAATACCGTCAACAGGTTAAGATCGACATTTCGCAGAGTATTCTCCGCCGTATGATGGCCTTCAACCGAGGTCATCTGAGTATCCTGTTCCGTCTCTGTCATGGCAACCTCCCTGCGCGTTTACCCTGGTTCACCGGTATAGCTACCGGATATAAATTCGTTTATTCTGATTATTTGAAAAAATAAGCCATTATGTAAGGTTATAAATATTAGACTGTAGTATAAGAAAAATAGTTACAATAACTTATCAAACAAATATTCTATAGATTAATAGTGTAGCTGTACTTAATTATTAAGAAAGTAGCATTAAATAATTTCAGATTATTCATTTAGGTGGTTTTTATTTTTATCTAAACATATTTACAAATTTTTATGTTTTTTATCTCTCGATACATCAAAACGCCGCCGCAGAAACAATTTATCCTTCTGGTTTTATCCAATTTTGCAAAATAACCTCTTGTCGATAAGCCGGAGCATGCGCCGTCTCACAACAGCGATGTGTTGACAAGACAAAAACTATCCAGTATCACTTTATATCAATCGGTGATTCACAATGGGTAACGTTATGATGTTCATACGCCAGAACCTACTACTACTTATTCTCGCAGAGGCATTGCGCGGATGGCGTATGGGCGGAGGTTACCAGTAAATCCCCCACCCGATCTACCAACCCGCGCAATAGCGCGGGTTTTTTTTTAGTAAAAACACGGCGCGGCGCTTTACGACAGGGAACTATTTCGAGGAATGGAACGATGAGCCAACAGGTAATCATTTTCGATACCACGCTGCGCGACGGTGAACAAGCCTTGCAAGCCAGCCTGAGTGTTAAAGAGAAACTGCAGATCGCCCTGGCGTTAGAACGCATGGGGGTCGATGTGATGGAGGTGGGCTTTCCCATCTCCTCCCCCGGCGACTTCGCTTCTGTACGCGCCATCGCCCAACAGATCAAGCACAGCCGAGTATGCGCCCTGGCGCGCTGCGTCGAGGCCGATATCGACGCCGCCGCCGAGGCGCTGAGCGTCGCGGAAGCCTTCCGCATCCATACCTTCTTAGCCACCTCGACCCTGCACCTGGAGTCTAAACTGCGTCGCTCATTTGACGATGCCATCGCCATGGCGCGCCAGGCGATCCAACGGGCCCGTCGCTACACCGATGACGTCGAATTCTCCTGCGAAGATGCCGGGCGTACCCCTATCGATAACCTGTGCCGCATCGTCGAAGCCGCCATCGCGGCGGGCGCTAAGACCATCAATATTCCCGATACGGTCGGCTACACCACCCCCTACCAGTTTGGCGGCATCATCCATACCCTGTTCGAACGCGTCCCCAACATCGATCAGGCGGTGATCTCCGTTCACTGCCACGACGATCTGGGGATGGCTTGTGCCAACTCAATCAGCGCAATCCAGGCTGGCGCACGCCAGGTAGAGGGCACACTGAATGGGATCGGGGAGCGCGCGGGCAACTGTGCGTTAGAGGAGGTGATCATGGCGATCCGCACCCGTGCCGATCTGTTGCAGGTGCATACCGCCATCCATCACCCAGAGATCTATCGCACCAGCCAACTGGTGAGCCAACTGTGCAACATGCCGATTCCGGCCAATAAGGCGGTGGTCGGCGCCAACGCCTTCGCTCACTCCTCGGGTATTCATCAAGACGGTGTACTGAAGAATCGCGAAAACTACGAGATCATGACCCCAGAATCGATCGGATTACCACAGATCCAGTTAAACCTGACCTCCCGCTCCGGACGCGCCGCCGTCAAGCATCGTATGGAAGAGATGGGCTATCGCGAGGGGCACGACTTCGATCTGGAGCGGTTGTATCAAGCCTTCCTGCGCCTGGCGGACAAAAAAGGCCAGGTCTTCGACTACGATCTGGAGGCATTGGCCTTTATCGACCGCCAACAAGAGGAAGCCGATCACTTTCGCCTGGAATACTTCAGCGTGCAATCGGGCAGCAGTGTGATGGCCACCGCCTCGGTAAGGATGGCTTGCGGCGATGAGATCCGTGCCGAAGCGGCAACCGGTAACGGTCCCGTCGATGCCGTCTACCAGGCGATCACCCGTATCACCGACATTCCGGTCGATATCGTGAAATATCAGTTATCGGCCAAGGGGCAAGGCCGCGATGCACTGGGGCAGGTGGATATCGTCGCCGAGCACCAGGGTCGACGCTTCCATGGCGTCGGGCTGACCACCGATATCGTCGACTCCTCCGCCCAAGCCTTAATCCATGTATTGAACCATATCTGGCGCGCACGTCAGGTCGAGCAGGAACGTCAACGCCTGCATGCCAGCGCTCACTCCGCCACACAGACGACTAAGGAAGCCTTGTAACAATGAGCCATCACCATCATATTGCCGTATTGCCCGGCGACGGCATCGGCCCAGAAGTCATGGCACAGGCCCATAAGGTCATGGATGCCATTCGCAGCCGCTTCGGTCTGCGTATCACCACCAGCGAGTATGACATCGGCGGTATCGCCATCGATCGTCATGGCACTCCGCTGCCCAAGGCCACCTTACACGGCTGTGAACAGGCCGATGCCATCCTATTCGGATCCGTCGGCGGGCCGCGTTGGGAGCACCTGCCGCCGAGTGAACAGCCAGAGCGCGGCGCCCTGTTGCCACTGCGAAAACACTTCAAGCTGTTCTGCAACCTGCGCCCGGCGCGCCTCTATCCCGGCCTCGAGGCCCTGTGCCCACTGCGTGCCGATATCGCCGCGCGTGGCTTTGACATCTTATGTGTGCGTGAGCTGACCGGGGGGATCTATTTTGGGCAGCCGAAGGGGCGCGAAGGACAGGGGATGCATCAGCGTGCCTTTGACACCGAAGTCTACTATCGCTTTGAGATTGAACGCATCGCCCGTCTCGCCTTCGAGGCGGCAGCGACACGCCGCGCTCGGGTCACCTCCATCGATAAAGCCAATGTGTTACAAAGCTCGCTGTTATGGCGTGAGGTCGTCAGCGAAATCGCGCGTGATTATCCCCAGGTCACGCTGAATCATATGTATATCGATAACGCCACCATGCAGTTGATTAAAGATCCTAGCCAGTTCGACGTGCTGCTGTGCAGCAACTTGTTCGGCGACATTCTCTCCGATGAGTGTGCCATGCTGACCGGATCGATGGGGATGCTGCCCTCAGCCAGCCTGAATGAACAGGGCTTCGGCCTGTATGAACCCGCAGGCGGCTCGGCGCCGGACATCGCCGGAAAGAACCTGGCCAATCCCATCGCCCAGATCCTGTCGCTGGCGTTGCTGTTGCGCCATAGCCTGGCAGCCCCCGACGCCGCCGCGGCCATCGAGCGTGCGGTCAACCAGGCATTGAGCCAAGGCATCGCCTGCGCCGACCTGACCCCTCAGGGGACGGCGGCCAGTACCGACGAGATGGGCGATGCCATCGCTCGACTGATCATTCAGGAGGCCTAACCATGGGTCAGACACTGTATCAAAAACTGTATGATGCTCACCTGGTGCACCAGGCCGAGGGGGAGACCCCGTTGCTGTATATCGACCGCCACCTGGTACATGAAGTTACCTCACCGCAGGCCTTTGACGGACTGCGCGCTAAGGGACGCCGTGTGCGGCGCCCCGAGCTGACCTTCGCCACCATGGATCACAATGTTTCCACCCAGAGCCGAGATATCCATGCCTGCGGCGAGATGGCACGCATTCAGATGGAGACCCTAATCGCTAACTGCCGCGAATTCGGCATCCAACTGTACGATCTGCACCATCCCCTCCAGGGGATCGTCCACGTCATTGGGCCGGAACAGGGAATGACCCTGCCGGGCAGTACCATCGTCTGCGGCGACTCCCATACCGCCACCCACGGCGCCTTCGGCGCGCTGGCGTTCGGCATCGGGACCTCCGAGGTAGAGCATGTCTTAGCCACTCAGACCCTCAAGCAGGGGCGGGCGCGGACCATGAAGATCGCGATCGAGGGCGAATGTGCCGTCGGGATCAGCGCCAAAGATCTGGTGCTGGCGGTGATCGGCCACATCGGTCACGCCGGCGGCACCGGTTATGTGGTGGAATTCTGTGGCCCGGCGGTGGAGGCGCTATCGATGGAGGGGCGCATGACGCTGTGCAATATGGCGATCGAGCTGGGTGCCAAGGCTGGGCTAGTCGCCCCGGACGAGACGACCTACGCCTACCTGCGTGATAAGCCGTTCGCACCACAAGGTGAGCAGTGGCGGCAAGCGGTCGACTACTGGCGTACGCTGCGCGCCGATCCGGACGCACATTACGATCGCGTCGTCACCCTGCAGGCCAGTGAGATCGCCCCACAGGTAACGTGGGGCACCAATCCCGGCCAGGTAATCGCCATCGATACGCCGATCCCCCATCCCGATACGCTGGCCGACCCGATCGCCCGCGCCTCGGCCTGTAAGGCATTAGCCTATATGGATCTGCAACCCGGCGTGCGCATGAGCGAGATCGCCGTCGATCGGGTCTTCATCGGTTCCTGCACCAACTCACGCATCGAGGATCTGCGCGCGGCCGCCGCCATCGCCCGCGGGCGCCGTGTCGCGCCTGGCGTGCAGGCCATGGTGGTTCCTGGCTCCGGCCCGGTCAAGGCGCAGGCCGAGGCGGAAGGGCTAGACGTGATCTTTACCGAGGCGGGTTTCGAATGGCGCCTGCCGGGCTGTTCCATGTGCCTGGCTATGAACAACGACCGCTTAGGCGCGGGAGAGCGCTGCGCCTCAACCAGCAATCGTAATTTCGAGGGGCGTCAAGGCCGTGGTGGGCGCACCCACTTGGTCAGCCCAGCCATGGCCGCCGCCGCCGCCATCTGTGGCCACTTCGCCGATATCCGCCAGTTCCAGGAGGGGAACCATGACTGAATTCATTCGCCACACCGGCATCGTGGTGCCCCTGGATGCCGCCAATGTCGATACCGATGCCATCATTCCCAAGCAGTTTCTGCAGAAGGTGACGCGTAGCGGATTTGGCCGCCATCTGTTCCATGACTGGCGCTTCCTCGACGACGCAGGCGAACGCCCGCATCCCGACTTCGTCCTTAATCAGGCCGCCTACCGCCAAGGCAGCATCTTGCTAACACGAGAAAACTTTGGCTGTGGCTCCTCACGCGAACACGCCCCCTGGGCGCTGAGTGACTACGGCTTTCGGGTGATCATCGCCCCCAGTTTTGCCGACATCTTCTATGGCAACGCCTTAAACAGCCAACTGCTCCCGATTACCCTCAGCGAGGCGCAAATCGACACGCTGTTCGCCCTGGTCAACGCCGCGCCGGGCATCGCCTTCAGCGTCGACCTAGAACAGCAGACACTGCAGGCAGGAGAACAACGCTATCCCTTCCATCTCGATCCGTTCCGGCGCCATTGCCTGATGCGTGGGTTGGACAGCATCGGCCTGACCTTGCAACATGAGGCGGACATCGCCGCCTATGAGGCACGCCGTCCCACCTTCTTGCGTTAAGCACACGGCGGGCCGGAAACCCGACCCGCCGTGCTCATACCGCGTTCAGCGCCCTCTCGATAGCCAGCTCGATTACCAGTAGCCCAGCCAATGCCACCATAGGCTACCGACGCTCAGCCACAGCGTCAGGTTCACCACGCTGAGAATGAAACCGGTCTTCCACCATTCGCCTAGCGTGACATAGCCAGATCCAAAGATGATCGGTGCGGTACCGGTAGCGTAATGCGTCAGCGACATCATCAACGATGAAGAGAACGCCAGGACCAAGGCGAACAGTGCCGGCGGTACCCCCAACGCCAAACCGGCAGCGAAGAAGGCGGCAAACATGGCGGTAATGTGCGCCGTGGTACTCGCAAAGAAGTAGTGCGCGTACACATAGACCAAGGTCAACAACACCATCGCGCCGACCCAATGCATCCCCAGACCATCGATCAACAGGCTGACACTCTGCGAAAGCCAGGCTATCAAGCCGAGTTTGCCGAGGAACGTCGCCATCATCACCAACGCGGCAAACCACACCACCGTGTCCCAGGCACCTTTACACTTCAACAAGTCATCCCAGCTGAGCACCCCGCTACACAGCAGAATAGCCAGGCCAATGAAAGCGGCGGTGGTGGCGTTGACCGACCAGCCTGCACCTAACAGCCAAGCGGGAATATCGGCCCAGAGCACCAACAACAGGATAAATACCGCCAGGGTGATCTTCTCCGCCAAGGAGATCGGCCCCAACGCCCGGAGACGTTCTCGTGCGAAGCCCGGCGCATCGGGGGTATGACGGATCTGCGGTGGATAGAGCCAGTAGACCACCAGCGGCATCAGCAGCAGCGATAGCAGCGCAGGCAGTAATGCTGCCAATGCCCAGGCGCCCCACGATAACTCAAACTCATGGCCCGTTCCTTTAGCGATGAGATTGACAATCAATGGATTGGGTGCCGTAGCAGTGATAAACATCGCCGAGGTGATCGGGTTAATGTTGTAGTTAACCAAAGAGAGATAACGGCCGATCTTCTCTGTCGATCCAGGGCGTGGATGCGAGTCAAAGCTGTCGGCGATGGAACGCATGATAGGATGAATAATGCCGCCGCCACGAGCGGTATTACTCGGGGTCACCGGCGCCAACGACGTCTCCGCCAATGCCAGACCATAGGCGATGCCGAGTGTCCGCTTGCCACACAGCGCGATAAACCAATAACCGATGCGCTCGCCCAACCCGGTCTTGTTCAGGCTCTGTGACACCATGATCGAAATACCGATAAGCCAGATCAACGAATTGGAAAAACCGCTCAGCGCATCATTCAACGCCGCCGCAGGCTTGCCGGGATTGGTGACCCCGGTCAGCGCCACTAAGGCGATGGCCACTACCGAAACGGCGCCGATGGGCAACGCCTTACCGATAATGGCGGCGATGGTGCCGACGAAGAGGGCCAACAGCTGCCAGGCATTTGGGCTCACCCCTGTGGGGGCGGGAATAATAAACCAGATCGTCAAGCCGATAACTAACGCGATCAATGCAGGTAACGGTTTTAACGGCGTGAGTCGCTCCATTTTTTCCATGCGATGCCATCCTTATACTTTTTTATTGTCGATTCGATGGACACGCCCGGCCGCAACCTATCCAGCTATCGGGCGAGTGTCGCGTTAGCATAGCAGCGTTCACGATGGCGACGATGAAAAAAGCGCAGGCAGGAGAAGGGCATATGAAGTACGGCACATTTTTATCTGCCAACCGCTCGCCCCGAACAGAAAAATGCCGACGATCAACGATCGCCGGCCGGTGAAAAGCACCTTTACTCAGAAACACTCTTCGATATCGGAGAGATACCCTCTTTCATCTGTTGCCATTATCTGCGTAATATGAGGAAAGAAAAATGGATGACTTTTAGCGAAGAGATCCTCATTTATGTCGACACCCCGGCTGCAACACCAATTCATTCGTCTGTGGCAACACTGTCAGGGGCAGAGTTGTCACACCACCCTGGCACAGCTGGCTGAGGCGCTTAATTGCTCGCGTCGCCATGTCCGTACCCTGCTCAATACGATGCAACAACAGGGTTGGTTACACTGGCAGGCCGCCAGTGGTCGCGGTAAACAGTCCCATCTTAGCTTCCAACGTAGTGCCCTAGAGATGCAGCAACTGCGTGCCGAGGAGTTGATGGAACAGGACCACTTCGAGCAATTAGTGCAGTTGGTCGGCGACCGTGACAGTGCGCGCCAGATGCTGCTGGCTCAACTGGGACGCAGTTTTCGCCAGGGGCGCCATATCCTACGTATCCTCTACTATCGTCCTCTCCTCGGGCTGTTACCCGCCTCGCCGCTACGCCGTTCGGAGACCCATCTGGCGCGCCAGATCTTCAGCGGCCTGACGCGTATAAATGAGGAAAATGGGGAACTTGAATCCGATCTGGCCCACCATTGGCAGGCACTCACCCCATGTCACTGGCGCTTCTACCTACGCCCGGCGATTCATTTTCATCATGGGCGAGAGCTCACCATGGCAGATGTCATCGCCTCCTTGGAACGCCTACGCCCACTCCCGTTGTTTCGCCACTTTGCCCGCATCGACTCGCCTACGCCCCACGTGATCGATATCCATCTGCACGAGGCGGACGCCTGGTTACCCTGGTTACTCGGCAGCGTGCCCGCGATGATCCTGCCACAGGAATGGCAGCAGATGGCGGACTTCTCCCGCCTGCCGAGTGGTACGGGACCCTATCAGGTAGTTCGTAACACGCCGTATCAGTTAAAGATCCGCGCCTTCGACGCCTATTTCGGCTACCGAGCATTGATCGATGAAGTCAACATCTGGGTATTGCCTGAGATCTCCGAGGAATTGGTACATGCCGGGGTACAACTCCAGGCCGAAGGCGGTGGCGGTGACGAGTTAGAGAGCCGCCTGGAGGAGGGCTGCTACTTTATGCTGTTCGACCAGCGCAGCGCGCAGCTACGCGATCCCGCGGTACGCGCCTGGCTGTGCCAGACCATCAGTCCCATCGCCTTGCTCAATAACGCCAGCCCTCTGCATCAGCGCTATTGGTCCCCCGCCTACGGCCTGTTGCCACGCTGGCACCACAACAAGATGCTCGCTGTCGCCCCCAAGCCGCCACAACTGACGCATCTGCGCGTCACCGTCTATCGCGATCACTCCGAGTTTCACGCCATCTATCAGGCACTACAACCGCTGCTGGGCGCCCATGGCGTCACGCTGGAAATGCAGGAAATCGATTATGAGCGCTGGCACCAGGGTGAGGCCTGTAGCGATCTGTGGCTGGGCAGCGCCAACTTCTACCTACCGCTAGAGTTCTCCATCTTCGCCATGCTGTACGAGATGCCGCTGCTCGCCCACTGTAGCGGGCTGGATCTGGCCCAAGAGGCCCGCCGTTGGCGGGAGCAACGTCTCGCGATGGCCGAGTGGAGCCAACAATTAATCCAACGCCATCTGCTTCACCCCCTATTCCACCACTGGCTCAAATTGCACGGCCAGCACAGCATGCGCGGCGTACGCATGAATACCTTAGGCTGGTTCGACTTTAAATCTGCCTGGTTCGCCCCGCCGGAGCATCCCCCGTCTCCCGAGGATTAACAAACGGCTTTCTAAACCCGCACCTGCTCTTTACAATAAGCGCCTGTCTCAACGGGGTGCCCGCTATCGATGCGGGCTGAGAGCATACCCGTCGAACCTGATCCGGTTAATACCGGCGGAGGGATTTGAGAGAGCCTGCTGCTGCTCAAAGACCTTTGCCACCACCATTAAGGGAGTGCAAAGTGTTAAACAAAATCTGGCCACTGTTGGCCCTATTAGCCGCGCCATTGCTGGCGCACGCCGCCGATAAACCCGTCCTCACCGTCTATACCTACGACTCATTCGCTGCCGATTGGGGGCCTGGGCCAAAGATCAAGCAAGCCTTCGAACAATCCTGCCAATGCGAGCTGAAACTGGTGCCACTGGCGGATGGGGTCGCCATCCTCAATCGCCTGCGCATGGAGGGGAAGAAAAGCCCGGCGGATGTGGTGCTCGGTTTAGATAACAACCTGTTAACCTCCGCTCAACAAAGTGGACTGTTCGTCCCCAGCCAGGTCGATACCCGAGCACTGACGGTACCGGGCAGCTGGCACGATACGACCTTCGTCCCCTACGACTACGGCTACTTTGCCTTCGTCTACGATCGCCAGAAGGTGAAGACCCCGCCCACCAGCCTGAAACAACTGGTCGAAGGGCCAGAGAAGTGGCGCGTCATCTATCAGGATCCTCGTACCAGTACCCCGGGATTGGGCCTACTGCTATGGATGCAGAAGGTGTATGGCGATCAGGCCCCCGCCGCCTGGCAGAAGCTAGCGCAGAAGACCGTCACCGTCACCAAAGGCTGGAGCGAGGCCTACGGCCTATTCCTGAAGGGAGAGGCGGATATGGTGCTGAGCTATACCACCTCGCCGGCCTACCACATCATTGAGGAGCACACCGATCGCTACGCGGCCGCGCCATTCGCCGAGGGGAACTATCTCCAGGTCGAAGTGGCTGGCATGCTGAAACATAGCGCCCAACCGGCGCTAGCGCATCAATTTATGCAGTTCATCACCACGCCGGCCTTCCAGGAAGCCATTCCAACGGGCAACTGGATGTACCCGGTGACGGCGGTACCGCTGCCCCCCGCCTTCGCGGACTTGCCCAAGCCGCAGACAGCGCTCAGCTTTACGCCCGCTGAGGTTGCCCAACACCGAGCCGAGTGGATCCGCGCATGGCAAAACGCCCTAAGCCGCTGATCGCCGCCTGGCTATGGCCAGGGATGGTGGCCGCCACGCTGCTATTAGCGGTGGCGCTGTTGGCCTTCGGCGCCTTATGGCACAGCGCACCGGCCAGCCATGCCCGCTCGCTGTGGCACGATGCCTATCTGTGGCATGTGGTGCGCTTCAGCTTCTGGCAGGCCGCGCTCTCGATGCTACTGTCGCTGCTACCGGCCATTGCGCTTTCCCGCGCCTTGTTTCGCCGCCGCTTCCCCGGCCGCACCCTGTTGCTACGGCTGTGCGCCATGACGTTGGTGCTGCCGGTGTTGGTGGCGGTGTTTGGGTTACTGAGCGTCTATGGGCACCAAGGTTGGTTGGCTCGGATCTGTCACGCGCTAGGCCTCGACTACACCTTCAGCCCGTACGGGCTCACGGGCATCCTGTTGGCGCATGTCTTCTTCAACTTACCGCTGGCGACCCGCCTGCTGCTTCAGGCTCAGGAGGCCATACCCGCCGAGCAACGCCAGCTAGCGGCCCAACTCGGCATGTCCTCCTGGCAGATCCTACGCTGGGTCGAGTGGCCCTATCTACGCCGCCAACTCCCCCCGGCTGGGGCGCTGATCTTCATGCTCTGCTTCTCCAGCTTCGCCACGGTTCTCTCCCTCGGCGGCGGCCCTCAGGCTACCACCATCGAGCTCGCCATCTATCAGGCGTTAAGCTATGACTACGACCCGGCGCGAGCCGCTCAGTTGGCGCTGTTACAGTTGAGTTGTTGCCTCGGGTTAGTCCTATTGAGCCAGCGTCTATCCGGCGCCCTGCCCGTCGGCCACAGTCAACGCTTAGTCTGGCGCGATGGACGCGACTCGGGCTGGCAGAGGTTCACGGATGTACTGACCATCGGCCTCGCCCTGTTGCTGTTGCTGCCGCCGCTACTGGCGGTGATCACCGATGGCGTGAATCAGGCATTCGCTAGCGTCTTGCACCAACCAGCGCTGTGGCAAGCGCTATGGACGTCGCTGTATATCGCCTTGGGCGCCGGCGTGCTGGCGGTGACCCTGACCATGATGCTGCTGTGGAGTAGTCGTGAGCTCACCTTGCGCGGATTACGCTGGCGGGCGCAGGGTATGGAGCTATGCGGCATGCTGATCCTGGCGATGCCCGGCATCGTGTTGGCTACCGGTTTCTTCCTGTTACTCAACGCCAGCATCGGCTTGCCTGACTCCCCGGCGTTACTGGTGATGGCGACCAATGCGTTGATGGCGATCCCCTATGCCATGAAGGTGCTGGAGTATCCGATGCGCGATCTGGCCGAGCGCTATGATACGCTGTGCCTGTCACTGCGCATCACGGGGCTCAACCGACTACGCTGGATCGAGTTACGCGCCCTACGCCGTCCGTTAGCACAAGCGCTGGCCTTCGCTTGCGTCCTATCGCTGGGTGACTTTGGTGTCGTCGCGCTGTTTGGCAATGAACAGTTCCGCACCCTACCCTTCTACCTGTATCAACAGCTCGGTGCTTACCGCAGTGCCGACGGCGCCGTTACCGCCCTGCTGCTGTTATCGGTCTGTCTACTCCTCTTTAGCCTGCTGGAGCGCCTACCCGCAGGGAGAACATCGCCATGATCCGCCTGGATGATCTGACCTACCAATACCAACAACAGACGTTGCGCTTTACACTGCACGCCGCCGCCGGCGAGCGTATCGCCATCCTCGGGCCCAGTGGGGCAGGGAAAAGTACCCTGCTGAGCCTGATCGCTGGCTTCCTGACGCCACGCAGCGGCGCGCTCGATCTCAATGGGCGCGACTGCCGCCAAACGCCCCCCGCCAGCCGCCCGGTGTCGATGCTGTTTCAGGACCATAACCTGTTTGCCCATCTGACCATCGCCCAGAATCTGGGGTTGGGATTGGATCCCGGCCTGCGACTGAGCGCCGAGCAACAGCGCCAGCTAGCCCTCATCGCCGAACAGGTCGGCATCAGCGCCTACCTGACGCGCCTGCCCGGACAACTCTCCGGCGGACAACGCCAGCGCGCCGCCCTGGCGCGCTGCCTGCTACGTCATCAGCCGATCCTGCTGCTGGATGAACCCTTCTCCGCCCTCGATCCGGCTCTGCGGGCGGAGATGCTCACCCTACTGGAGCAGGTCTGTGCACAGCAGCGTCTGACACTATTAATGGTCTCGCACAATCTGGACGATGCACAGCGTATCGCCCCACGCGCGCTGATCGTCGATGAAGGTCATATCGCCTACGATGGCACTACCGCCGCGTTACTGGCGGGGAGTGTTCCTGCGGCCAGCTTGCTCGGCTGCTCGGCATCCGCCTAACACGATTGGTGCCATCGCCATTGGACAGCCCGCTGACACCCCGGCAGAATTAACCTATCTCGGCGGCAATGCCGCCGCTCCGAGGAGTCCGCCGTGTGAACAGCGCCCAACCTGGTTTTATCCTTACCCGTCATTGGCGCGATACGCCGCAAGGCGTCAGCATCACCCTCTGGCTGGCGACAGCGGATGGGCCACGCCGCGTGACCCTCGCGCCACAACCGGCGGTAGCCTTTCTGCCTGCGGCACAGCAAGAGCAGGCTGCGCCGGTGCTGCGCGGACTCCCCCATTGCACGTTGCGCCCCGTCGCGTTGCACGACTTCCATCATCAACCGGTGCTGGCTCTCTATTGCCAGAGCTACCGTCAGCTTCAACAGATCGCACGTAACCTGGAAGAACAGGGGATCCACCTGTTAGAAGCCGATATTCGTCCCGCCGATCGTTATCTGATGGAGCGCTTCATCCATGCTCCGCTGTGGTTCAGCCCGCAGGCGAATACGACGCACGGTGAGAACCTTGTCCGCCTCAAACCCCACCCCGACTACCGGCCGACGCTCCGCTGTGTGTCGTTGGATATCGAGACCAGCCCACAGGGAGAGCTCTACTCGATCGGTCTGCATGGCTGCGGCCAGCGTATCGTCTATATGCTGGGGCCGCCCAACGGCGATGCGACGACACTCGATTTCACCCTAACCTATGTCGCCAGCCGTCCCGCCCTGATCGAGGCGCTCAACCGTTGGCTGGCCGAGCACGATCCCGACGCGATCATCGGTTGGAATCTGGTGCAGTTCGATCTCCGTATCCTACAACGCCACGCCGAATGCTATGGCATCCCGCTCTCGCTGGGACGTGACGGCACGCCGCTCGCGTGGCGTGAACACGGTTTCAAGACGGGACACTTCTTCGCCTCGGCCCCCGGTCGCCTGATCATCGACGGCATCGAGGCGCTGAAGAGCGCCTTCTGGCACTTCCCCTCCTACAGCCTGGATAACGTCGCGCAAACCCTACTCGGCGAGGGGAAGGCGCTGGATGACCCCTATCAGCGCTTAGCCGAGATCGAGCGCCGCTTCCGCCAAGATAAGCCGGCGCTGGCGCACTACAACCTCAAGGATTGCGAGCTGGTGACGCGCATCTTCGCCCATACCGCTCTGCTGCCCTTTCTGCTGGAACGGGCCAGCGTCACCGGCCTCCCCGCCGATCGCCACGGCGGCTCTGTCGCCGCCTTCTACCATCTCTATCTGCCACGCATGCACCGCCTGGGGTTTGTCGCGCCCTCAACGGGTGATATTGCGCCTCAGGCCAGCCCCGGCGGCTTTGTCATGGCATCGCGTCCAGGGCTCTATGATTCGGTATTAGTGTTGGATTACAAGAGTCTGTATCCGGCGATCATTCGCTCCTTTCTGATCGATCCCGTCGGCTTGATCACCGCCCAGCAGGACGCGGGAGAGGAGCACAGCGTACCCGGCTTTCTCGGCGCCCGTTTCTCCCGTACCCAACATGCCCTGCCGGATATCGTCCGCCAGCTCTGGCTCGGGCGCGACGCCGCCAAGCGGCAGGGTAACGCACCGCTGGCCCAGGCGCTGAAGATCCTGATGAATGCCTTCTACGGCGTCTTAGGAACCGATGCCTGCCGGTTCTTCGACCCCCGCCTCGCCTCCTCCATTACCCTGCGTGGCCACGAGATCATGCATCAGACACGCCGCCTGATCGAAGCGCAAGGCTATACGGTGATCTATGGTGACACCGACTCGACCTTCGTCTGGCTAGGACGAGCGCATGACGAGGCCCAAGCCGAGGCCATCGGCCGCCAACTCTGTGCCCAGGTCAACGCCTGGTGGCAGGCTCATTTACAGCAAGAATATGGTCTGGAGAGCGCGCTAGAGCTGGAGTACGAGTGCCACTACCGCCGCTTTCTGATGCCTACCCTGCGTGGCGCCGACCTCGGTAGCAAGAAACGCTACGCCGGACTGTGCGGTGAACGCCTGGTGTTCAAGGGGCTCGAGACGGTACGCAGCGACTGGACGCCATTGGCCCAACAGTTTCAGCAGGCGCTCTACCGACGCGTCTTCCTCGAACACCCCTACCGCGATCTCATTCGCACCTACAGCGCTCGCCTGCTCGCCGGTGAACTGGATGATCAACTGGTCTACCGCAAGCGACTGCGTCGTCCGCTGGCCGACTATCAACGTCATGTGCCCCCTCACGTCCGCGCCGCCCGATTAGCCGACGACTACAACCGTCGCCTCGGACGGCCATTGCAGTATCAACAGGGCGGCTGGATCAGCTATGTCATCACCCGTAACGGCCCCCAACCCTTGGAGTGCGTCGACGCGCCGATCGACTATCAACACTACTTGGAGCGTCAGCTCCAACCGGTGGCCGACGCCATCCTGCCCTTTCTCGGCACCGACTTCGACACCCTGTTAACCGGTCAACTGGGCCTGTTCTAAGGTGACGGAATGATAAGATTCTTCCCACTCAGGGGGTGACGAATGCGGCGCCATCCATTACCATAACGCCCTTTCCCCACGACAACGCCGACTTCACTGCCGCTAGGCCGTGATGCGGTTGGTTTATACCTAAATTATGCAGGCGCTCGCTGCACGGCGGGTGTCTCGGAACCTATCCCAATCGGCCTGGGCGACCAACGCGTCCATTGAGATAGCCACCCGATCATCATGTAAACCAAGAACGAAGAGTTGAGTCGATAATCTATGCCTTTTACTTTAGGTCAACGCTGGATCAGCGATACGGAAAGCGAGTTGGGATTGGGTACTGTGGTCGCACTGGATGCGCGCATGGTCACGCTACTGTTTCCCGCGACCGGCGAAAACCGTCTGTATGCCCGCAATGACTCCCCCATCACCCGCGTGATGTTCAACCCCGGTGACACCATCACTACCCACGAAGGCTGGCAGCTGTGCATCGAAGAGGTGCAGGAGCAAGACGGCCTGTTGACCTACATCGGCAAGCGCTGCGATAACGATGAAACCCCGGTGGCGGTACGCGAGGTGTTACTCGACAGCCGCCTGACCTTCAGCAAACCCCAGGATCGCCTGTTCGCTGGCCAGATCGATCGCATGGATCGTTTCGCCCTACGCTATCGGGCACGTAAATATCAGAGCGAGCAGTTCCGCCTGCCGACCAGTGGCCTGCGTGGCATGCGCGCCAGCCTGATCCCACACCAGTTACATATTGCTCGCGACGTCGGTCAGCGTCATGCGCCTCGCGTCCTGTTAGCGGACGAGGTCGGCCTGGGGAAAACCATCGAAGCCGGCATGATTATCCACCAACAGCTGCTGAATGGCCGTGCCGAACGCGTGCTGATCGTGGTACCGGAGAGCCTGCAACATCAATGGTTGGTTGAGATGCTGCGCCGCTTTAACCTGCGCGTGGCGCTGTTCGACGACGAACGCTACGCCGAAGCCGCCCAAGACAGCAGCAATCCGTTCGAGACCGAACAGTTGGTGATCTGCTCCCTGGATTTCGTGCGCCGTAGTAAGCAGCGACTGGAGCAACTGGCCGACGCCGGCTGGGATCTGCTGGTCGTCGACGAAGCGCACCACCTGGCCTGGAGTGAACAGGCGCCCAGCCGCGAATATCAGGTGATCGAGCAGTTGGCCGAACAGATCCCTGGGGTACTCCTGTTAACCGCCACCCCCGAACAACTGGGTCAGGAGAGCCACTTCGCTCGCCTGCGTCTACTGGATGCCAATCGCTTCCACGACTACGCCCAATTTATCGCTGAACAGCAACGCTATCGCCCGGTAGCGGACGCCGTCACGCTACTGCTCGACGACGGCCATCTCCAGCCGGAAGCGCTGAACATGCTGAGCGAGATGGTGGCCGAACAAGACATCGAACCCTTGCTGAAGGCGGCCAACGCGGGCGGTGCAGGCAGCCAACAGGCTCGTAGCGAGCTGGTACGCATGTTGATGGATCGTCACGGCACGAGCCGCGTGCTGTTCCGTAACACCCGTCAGGGCGTCAAAGGCTTCCCCCAGCGCACCCTACACCAGATCACCCTGCCGCTGCCGGCACAGTATCAGACGGCGATCAAGGTCTCAGGCATCATGGGCAGCAAGAAGAGCCCCGAAGCCCAGGCTAACGACATGCTCTACCCAGAGCGTATCTACCAAGAGTTTGAGGGCGAAAACGCCACCTGGTGGAACTTCGATCCGCGCGCCGAATGGCTGCTCGACTTCCTGCTGGCCCAGCGTGATGAGAAGGTCCTGGTGATCTGTGCCCAGGCGGCCACGGCCGTACATCTGGAGCAGTTGCTGCGTGAGCGTGAAGGCATTCGCGCCGCCGTCTTCCACGAGGGGATGTCGCTGATCGAGCGCGACCGCGCCGCCGCCTATTTCGCCTCCCAGGAGGAGGGCGCCCAGGTGCTACTCTGCTCGGAGATCGGCTCCGAGGGGCGTAACTTCCAATTCGCCAATCAATTGGTGATGTTCGACCTGCCCTTTAACCCGGATCTCCTGGAGCAACGTATCGGCCGTCTGGATCGTATCGGCCAGGCACGAGATATCCAAATCTACGTCCCTTGCCTGGAGAACACCGCCCAGTCGGTCTTAACCCGTTGGTATCACCAAGGCCTGGATGCCTTCGAGCATACCTGCCCCACCGGCCGTACCATCTACGATCGTTACTACGACACGCTGATAGGCTATCTGGCTAAACCGGCTCAGTTGGAAGGGTTCGACGACTTCCTGAAAAGTTGTCGTGCCGAGCACGACGCGCTCAAGGCGCAGCTGGAACAGGGACGTGACCGCCTATTGGAGATGCACTCCAACGGGGGCGAGGCGGCACAAGCGCTGGCCGAGGCCATCGCCGCACAGGACAACGACGTCAACCTGGTTAACTTCGCCCTTAACCTGTTCGACATCGTCGGTATCAATCAGGAAGACCGCAGCGATAACCTGATTGTTCTGACCCCCTCCGACCATATGCTGGTGCCGGACTTCCCTGGCCTGCCGCAGGATGGCTGTACCGTGACCTTCGACCGTGAGCAGGCGCTATCGCGCGAGGATGCCCAATTCCTCAGTTGGGAGCACCCGCTGATGCGCAATGGGCTAGATCTGATCCTCTCCGGTGACACTGGCTCCAGCGCCGTCTCCTTGTTGAAGAACAAGGCACTACCGGTCGGTACGCTGTTATTAGAGGCTGTGTATGTGGTCGAGGCCCAGGCGCCGAAGCAGCTACAACTGACCCGTTTCCTACCGCCGACCCCGGTGCGCATGTTACTCGATGCCAAGGGCAATAACCTGGCGGCCCAGGTGGAGTTTGAAAGCTTCAACCGCCAGCTGAATGCCGTCAATCGCCATACCGCCAGCAAGCTGGTCAACGCGGTACAGCCTAACGTACATGCCATGTTGCAGGTAGGTGAGACGCTGATCGGCGAACAGGCCCAACAGCTGATCGCCGAGGCCAAGCGCGAAGCTGACGAGGCGCTGAGCGCCGAGTTGAGCCGACTGGAATCGCTGAAGGCGGTCAACCCCAACATCCGCGACGATGAGCTGGAAACCCTCGAGTTCACCCGACGTAAGGTGCTGGAGACGTTGGATCAGGCGAGCTGGCGCCTCGACGCCTTACGCCTCATCGTGGTGTCGCATCAGTAATGGGCCGCCATACGCCCGCGGGCGGCTCGCTGCCGCCCAGCGCCACCCCCGCGCTGGAGCACTATGATCCACCGCGTGAACCCTGGCTACACGTGCTGTACCAGGATGCGCACATCATGGTGGTGAATAAGCCCAGTGGATTGTTGTCCGTACCTGGCCGCCTGCCTGCGCACCAAGACAGCATCATGACCCGTATTCAGGCGCAATTCCCCTGCGCCGAGTCGGTACATCGCCTGGATATGGCCACCAGTGGCGTACTGGTCGTGGCGTTGACCAAGGAGGCGGAGCGCGAGCTGAAACGCCAGTTCCGCGAGCGCGAGCCGCAGAAGAACTATGTTGCCCGCGTCTGGGGCCACCCCACGCAGGATGAGGGGCTCATCGATCTGCCGCTGATCTGCGACTGGCCAAACCGCCCCAAGCAGAAGGTCTGTTTCGAACAGGGTAAACCGGCGCAAACCGCGTATCGAGTACTGGCGCGTGACGACGACGGAACCGCGCGTCTCCTACTGACGCCGATTACCGGCCGTTCACACCAGCTACGTGTTCATCTGCTGGCGATCGGCCATCCGATCCTTGGCGATGGCTTCTACGCCCCGCCGCAGGCATTGGCGTTAGCGCCTCGTCTGCTGCTACATGCTCAAGAGCTGCGCATCGTCCATCCCGCCTTCGGCACCCCGATGCATTTCCGCTGCGAGGCGGACTTCTAAGCACGGCGACATACGATAAAAAAATGGCCCGCTAAGGCGGGCCATTATCACTGGCAAGCAACAACGCTCACTTGCGCCGTTACTTAAATCCCTTCTCTTTCTTGATCAGATCATAGGCCGCCTGGATCTCCTGCGCCTTCTGCTTAGCCAGCTCCATCATCTCCGGCGGCAATCCCTTCGCCACCAGCTTATCGGGATGATGCTCGCTCATCAGCTTGCGATAGGCCCGCTTAATCGTCGTCGCATCGGCACTCGGCGCTACGCCCAGCACCTTGCAGGCATCCTCCAGCGTCGGCCCCTGCGGCGGCGCATAGAAGCCCCCCTGCTGCTGGTAATAGCCTTGCTGCCCCCCCGATTGATGGTAGCCACCGCCGAATTGACGCCCCCCCTCCATCATGCCCAGGAATTGATCGAACTGGGCACGTGAGAAGCCGAGCTCCTCGGCGATCACATACAGCACCGCCCGCTCATTCGGGTGCAGTTGACCGTCGGCAAACGCCGCCTGCAACTGGATCTCCAAAAAGATACGAATCAGGTCGATACGGCCGAAGCAGACGCTACGCAACTCGCGCAGACGCTCGCGTAGCGGATAGCCCGGCTCCTTGCCCTCGCGAAAAGCCTGCTGCGCCATCATGCGGGCCTCGCCATGTAGATTCAGGCGATCCATAAACATGGACGCTACCTGAATATCCGCCTCCGTCACCCGTCCTTTCGATTTGGTTAGGTGCCCCATCACCTGGAAAGTGGTGCGGAAAAACAGCTCCTGGCGCTGCTGCTGATTGGCAAAATAGCCACGCCGTTTGATCTCGCGCGACTTATCGAACATATGGCCGACCAGAAAGCCCAACACCACGCCCCAGAAACCGATCCCGGACATCAGGCCCAGCAGCACCCCTACTAATTTACCCCAATAGCGCATATCGTCCTCAATTCATCATGTCGTGGGACATAATTTGCTTTATCATACCTGTCATTTATTCGGACGCCTAATGGCAGCGGCATCGCTGTGCCCCAATTTAGCACTAGCGCCACGCTGGCGGGTACGATAGTCTCTGACCGATTGCGGCAAGACGCCCCTGATGACGGAATTTCTGACACCGCGTATGAAAAAAAGTATACCCACGCTGATAGCCACCCTCGTCTGGTCAGCGCTCTACAGTCAGCATGCGCTGGCTTCTCTCGCCGAACAGTGCCTGGTCGGCGTACCCACGTATGACAAGCCGCTGGTTTCAGGCGATGTCAACGATTTGCCGGTGCATATCACCGCCGATAAGAGCGAGGCCAACTACCCGAATAACGCCCTGTTCCAGGGTAACGTCGACATAAAACAGGGTAACAGCACCCTGACCGCCGATCGGGTGCAGTTGGATCAGAAAACCATCAGTGGGCAACCCGATCCGCTGCGTACCGTCACCGCGACCGGTAATGTCAATTACGCAGATAATCAGATCCGCCTCCAAGGTCCGAGCGCCTGGTCTAACCTGAATAATAAAGATACCAATGTCTGGCGAGGCGATTACCAGTTCGTCGGACGCCAGGGCCGTGGCGATGCCGATCTGATGAAGACGCGTGGGGCTAACCGTTACACCATCCTGGAAAACGGTACCTTTACCTCCTGTCTACCTGGCGACAACAGCTGGAGCATCGCCGGTTCCGAGATCATCCAGGATCGCCAAGAGCAGGTGGCTGAAATCTGGAACGCCCGCTTTAAAGTGGGCCCCGTGCCAATATTCTATAGCCCCTATCTCCAGTTTCCGACCGGCAGTACGCGCCGATCAGGTTTCCTGATCCCTAATGTTAACTACTCCAACAGTGATGGGCTGGAGTTCTCCCTCCCCTGGTACTGGAACATCGCTCCGCAGGCGGACGCCACCATCACGCCGCATTATATGGAGAAACGCGGACTACAGTTGCAAAACGAGTTTCGCTACCTGAGCGAATTTGGTATGGGCCTGGTCGAGTTCGACTGGTTAGGTAACGATCGTCAGTTCCAACAGGACCGCAAAGAACAGGGTATCACCGGTCAGGCGTTGGCCGATCTGCCGAATCGTGATCGCTGGCTGTTCTACTGGCGCCACAGCGGCGTACTCAACCACTGGCGTTTCGGCGTCGACTACACCAAGGTCAGTGACCCCTACTACTTTACCGATCTCAACTCGGCCTATGGCTCCAGTACCAGCGGTTACGCCACCCAGAAATTTACCTTGGGCTATGCGGAAACCAACTGGAACGCCACGCTGTCGACGACCCAGTTCCAGGTGTTCGCCAATGCGGGGGATATCAACGCCTACCGTACCCAGCCGCAGTTAGACGTGAACTACTATAAGAATGATCTCGGGCCGTTCGACTTCACCCTGTATGGCCAGGCGGTCAAATTCACCAACGAAAATCCCAACATGCCAGAGGCGGATCGCTACCATCTCGAGCCGACGCTGTCGCTCCCGCTCGCCAATCGTTGGGCCAGTATCAACACGGAAGTCAAACTGCTGGCGACCCATTACCAACAGGATGTGCCGAAGCAGAACAATTTCCCGCTACTGAAAGACTCGGTCAACCGAGTAATGCCAGAGTTTAAGGTCGACGGTAAGATGGTGTTTGAGCGTGATACGACCCTGCTCAAGGACTATACCCAGACGCTGGAGCCGCGCGTTCAGTACCTGTATATTCCGTACCGGGATCAGAGCGATATCTACGCTTACGACTCCACGCTGCTGCAAACCGATTATACCGGCCTGTTCCGCGATCGCAGCTACAGCGGCCTGGATCGCATCGCCTCGGCCAATCAGGTCACGACAGGCTTAACCACCCGCCTGTACGACGAGCAGCAGAACGAGCGCTTCAACGCCTCTATCGGTCAGATCTACTACTTCTCACCGGCACGTACCGGCGATGAGACCACCAACATCGATCGCCACGAGAACACCGGTAGCCTGGTGTGGGCCGGCGACAGTTACCTCAAGCTGACCGATAATTGGGGTCTGCGCGGCGGGCTACAGTACGATACCCGTCTGAACAGCGTGGCGCTGGGTAACGCGGTGATGGAGTACCGTAAGGATGCCGAAAGCGTACTGCAGCTGAGCTATCGTTATACCAGCCCGGAGTACATCACTTCCATGCTGCCGCGTTATGCTAACAACGCCATCTATAACCAAGGGATCAGCCAGGCTGGGATCATCGGCAGCCTGCCCTTAGCAGAACGTTGGGCCATGGTTGCCGGTTACTACTACGACACCAAGGCGAAACAGTCCGCCGATGCCATTGCCGGAGTGCAGTACAACACCTGTTGTTGGTCGCTGGGTGTAACCTATGAGCGCAAGATCAACAGCTGGGATAAAGAGACCCAGAGCAGCAAATATGATAATCGATTCTCGCTCCGCTTCTCCCTACGAGGCATGAACCAGAACTATAGCCTCGGTTCGGAAGAGATGCTGCGTACGGGCATCCTCCCGTATCAACGCGCCTTCTAACATTTGGCGCCGCGCGTGGTCTAACGGTAGAAAAATGCAGATAATACCGTTAGCCATGCAGGACTGGCAGTAAGGTAAACTTGAAACCCGCCAGAGGCGGATTACTACTATAGGATAGTTATGAAGAACTGGAGAACGCTGATCCTCGGCGTGGTGCTGTGCGCTAATACCGCCTTTGCGGCCCCCCAAGTCGTCGATAAAGTCGTGGCTATCGTAGACAATGGCGTCGTTCTGGAAAGCGACGTCGACGGCATGATGAAATCGGTGAAGCTCAATGCGCAGCAGGCCAGCCAACAATTACCGGACAATGCGACGCTGCGCCATCAGATCCTCGAGCGCCTGATCATGGACAACATTCAGCTACAGATGGCCAAGCGTATGGGACTGGAAGTCTCTGATAGCGAGCTGGACAACGCTATCAACGGCATCGCCGCGCAGAACCACCTGACGCCACAGCAGCTGCGTAGCCGTCTGGCCGCCGATGGTCTCGACTACAAGGCCTACCGTGCCCAGATCCGTAAAGAGATGCTGATTAGCGAAGTACGCAACAACGAAGTGCGCCGCCGCGTCACCATCCTGCCGCAAGAGGTCGATGCCTTAGCTAAGCAGATCAGCAGCCAGAATAGCGGTGAGACCGCCGTCAACCTGAGCCACATCCTGATCCCGCTGCCAGAGAACCCGACCCAACAGCAGGTCAGTGAGGCTCAGCAACAAGCTGAGTCACTGGTACAGCAACTGCGCCACGGCGCCGACTTCGCCAAGCTGGCGGCCACCTACTCCGCCGATCCGCAGGCGCTGAAGGGCGGCGAAATGGGCTGGGGTCGCCTGCAAGAACTGCCGACCCTGTTTGCCGAAGCACTACAAAGCGCCAAGAAGGGCGACATCGTCGGGCCGATCCGCTCCGGCGTCGGCTTCCATATCCTGCGTGTCAACGATCTGCGTGGCGATCAGGCCAATGTCGCCGTTACCGAAGTTCATGCCCGCCATATCCTGCTGCGTACCTCGCCGGTAATGAGTGACGCGCAGGCACGCGCCAAGCTAGAGGCGCTGGCGGCGCAGATCAAGTCCGGTCAGATCACCTTCGAGCAGGCGGCTAAACAGTATTCAGACGATCCCGGCAGCGCCCAGAAAGGCGGCGATCTCGGCTGGGCGGTACCGTCGATGTATGACCCCGCCTTCCGCGACGCGCTGATGAAACTGAACAAGGGGGAGATCAGCCAACCGGTGCACTCCAACTTCGGCTGGCATCTGATCCAACTGTTAGGTACGCGTCAGGTCGACCGGACCGACGAGGCACAGAAAGAACGCGCCTATCGCATCCTATTCAACCGTAAGTTCGCCGAAGAGGCACAGACTTGGCTGCAAGAACAACGCGCCGCCGCCTATGTGAAGATCCTCGGCAATAACGCCAACGGAGCGCAGTAACCTCATGACACCGATTCGTCGTATCGTCATCACCCCCGGCGAGCCCGCCGGGATCGGCCCGGATCTGATCGTCCTGCTGGCGCAGCACGCCTGGCCGGTCGAGTTGGTGGTATGCGCCGATCCGGTGTTATTGCTGGCGCGAGCGCGTCTCCTCGGCGCGCCCTTAACGCTACGCGACTACGATCCCCGTCTCCCTGCCCAGGCACAGCAACCCGGATCGCTGACGGTACTGCCCGTGCCGTTGGAGGGGGATGTCGTCCCCGGTATGCTCAATGTCGCTAATGGCCAGTATGTGGTCGCGACGCTGGCACGCGCCTGTGATGGTTGCCTAAACGGGGAGTTCTCTGCCCTGGTCACGGGGCCGGTACATAAAGGGATCATCAACGATGCCGGCGTCCCCTTCACCGGGCATACCGAGTTTTTCGCCGAGCGTAGCGGTTGTGCGCGCGTGGTCATGATGCTGGCCAGCGATCGCTTACGGGTCGCGTTGGCGACCACCCATCTGCCGTTGCAGGCGGTGCCCGCCGCCATCACCCCGCAGACGCTGAGCGAGGTGATCACCATTCTTGATGGTGATCTGCGCAGCAAGTTCGGCATTCAGCAACCGCGTATCTACGTGTGTGGGCTCAATCCCCATGCCGGCGAAGGCGGGCATATGGGGCGAGAAGAGCTGGATGTGATCATCCCCACCCTCGAACAGCTGCGTACCCGTGGCCTGGATCTCATCGGGCCCCTCCCCGCCGACACGCTGTTTCAACCCAAATATCTGGATCATGCCGACGCCGTATTGGCGATGTATCACGATCAAGGTTTGCCGGTGCTCAAGTTCCAAGGCTTCGGCCACGCCGTCAACATCACGCTGGGCTTGCCGTTTATCCGCACATCGGTGGATCACGGCACCGCGCTGGATCTCGCCGCCAGCGGCCAGGCTCAACCCGGTAGTTTCATTACCGCATTAAATCTTGCCATAGAGATGACCAACCACAGCAATGAATAGTAGAGTTCACCAGGGGCATTTGGCCCGTAAGCGTTTTGGACAGAACTTCCTGACCGATCAGTTCGTGATCGACAGCATCGTATCTGCCATCAATCCACAGCCGGGTCAGGCGGTGGTCGAAATTGGTCCGGGTCTTGGCGCACTGACCGAGCCGGTCGCCGATCGGATGGATAAGATGACCGTCATTGAGCTGGACCGCGATCTGGCCGAGCGTCTGTCGACCCACCCGTTTATCAGCCGCAAACTGACCATTCGCCAGCAGGACGCCATGAGCGTCGACTTCGGTGAGATGGCGCGTGAGGCGGGCCAACCGCTGCGTGTCTTCGGTAACCTGCCGTACAACATCTCCACGCCGCTGATGTTCCATCTATTCAGCTACGCCTCGGCTATCGGCGATATGCATTTTATGCTGCAAAAAGAGGTGGTTAACCGTTTAGTCGCCGGGCCAGATAGCAAAACCTATGGCCGACTGAGCGTGATGGCGCAATACTATTGCCAGGTGATTCCGGTTCTGGAAGTCCCGCCATCGGCCTTCCGCCCGGCACCGAAAGTGGACTCCGCCGTGGTTCGTCTGATTCCGCATCGTGAGCTGCCCCATTCGGTCAGCGATGTGCGTGTGTTGAGCCGTATCACCACCGAGGCCTTTAACCAACGGCGCAAGACCATCCGCAATAGTCTGGGCCACCTGTTCAGTGCCGAGCAACTCAGCGAGCTGGGAATCGATCCTGCACGCAGAGCGGAGACGCTGTCCGTGGCAGAGTATTGCCGGCTGGCTAACTGGCTGTGTGAGCATCCTCCGGTCCAGTAACCGTGCAAACAGGAGTCTTACGTTATGATCGACACCCCGCGTATTACCGTCCAGGTACAGAGTGTCTATGCCGCGTCACAGTCCCTACCGGAAGAGGCACGATTCGTTTTCGCCTATACGGTGACGCTGCGGAATCTGGGTCGCTTTAACGTACAGCTCCTGCGCCGTTATTGGTTGATAACCAACGGTAACGGCCGTCAGACTGAAGTCCAGGGCGAAGGGGTCATCGGCGAGCAGCCGCTGATCCTCCCCAGTGGCGAATTTCAGTACACCAGCGGCGCTATCATCGAAACCCCCTGCGGAACCATGGAGGGGCATTACGAAATGGTCGACCACCACGGTCAGATCTTCCGTATTGCCATCCCGGTATTCCGTCTAGCCATCCCGAGTCTGATTAACTAATCTATGTCGACACTGCTTATTGGCGACGTTCATGGCTGCTACCAGGAACTGCGCGACCTGTTGTCTCTGGCGGATTTCGATCCCGCCCGTGATACCCTGTGGCTGACCGGCGATCTGGTGGCCCGTGGCCCCGACTCACTGGCGGTGCTGCGCTATGTCAAATCCCTCGGCGACCGCGTGCGCCTGGTGCTGGGTAATCACGATCTACACCTGCTGGCGGTCTATGCGGGTATCAGCCGCAACAAACCCAAGGATAAGCTCACCTCACTGTTGGCCGCCGACGACGCCGACAGCCTGATCAACTGGCTGCGCCGCCAACCGGTGTTGCAGGTCGATGATGAGTTAGGCTTGGCGATGGCCCATGCTGGCATCAGCCCGCAATGGGATCTGGCGACCGCCCAGCGCTGCGCGCGTGAAGTGGAGGCGGTACTGGCTAGCGACAGTTACCCCTATTTCCTGAATGCCATGTACGGCGACATGCCGAATAATTGGAGCGAATCGCTCAGCGGGTTGGCTCGCCTGCGTTTCAGCACCAACGCCTTCACCCGCATGCGCTACTGTTTCCCTGGCGGCGAACTGGATATGATCTGTAAGGATGCCCCCGGTGAAGCGCCCGCGCCGCTACGTCCCTGGTTCGATTTAGATAGCCCGGTATTGGCGGCGGGTTACCGCATCGCCTTCGGCCACTGGGCCTCACTGGAAGGTCGCGGGACGCCCGCGCAGGTCTATGCCTTGGATACCGGATGTTGCTGGGGAGGCACGCTGACCGCGCTGCGTTGGGAGGATGGCCGTTATTTCCATGTTCCCTCACAGCGCGCCGCGCGTCATGGTAAGGAAGCGTAAGCGCCACAGGCGCGCCGCTCTCTCACCGGGGGCGGATCATGCCGGGGCATCGCGCCCCATTAGCCGCGTTCGAGGATCTCGAAACAGTAAGGGTGAGAGTTATCCTCATCGGCATCGTGGAACTCGCTGAAGCGAGTCTGCCACTCATCGGAGGCATAGTCGGGGAAGTAAGTATCCCCGGCGACATCGGCATCCACATGGGTCAGATAGAGGCGAGAGGCCAGCGGTAAAAAGTGGCGGTAGATCGTACCGCCGCCGATAATCATCACCTCATCAGCGCCCGCCGCTGCCGCCAAGGCTGCCTGCGGCGTACTCACCCACGTCACCCGATCATCCTGCCCCACCTGATGGCTCAGCACGATATTATGCCGTCCCGGTAGCGGGCGGCCGATAGACTCATAGGTCTTGCGCCCCATCACTACCGGTTTCGCCAGCGTATTGCGCTTAAACCAGGCGAGATCGGCGGGTAAATGCCATGGCATCGCGTTTTCCATGCCAATCACGCGATCCGCGCTCAGCGCGGCGATCAGGCTGATAATCATGCTTGTCTATCCTGTCTGGGAGAAAAAGTGCGCACACTATACGGAAAGGGCACAGCAGCGTCGATAGTCCAGGCGAGGGATTTTCTTCACGGCTCCGCTAAAATCTTGCCAGGGTGCATCACGCCGTTTACACCCCAGGACGCTTACGATATAGCCATATGCCCGGTAGCGACAGGCCGATGGAGAGCGCACCGACGATAAACGACGCCTTGAGGAAGTTCGTCACCATGTTGGCGAACAGCGGTTCGCTGTAACCACTATGAGAGATCTCCACCACCGCGATCATCGCCCGATAAGCATAAATCCCGGGGAACATCGGGATCACCGCCGCCACGGTAAATACCTTCGGGTGAGCCAATAACCAGCGTGACCACTGAATACCGATAATGCCGATCAGGATCGCCGCCAGTAACGAGGCCCACTCGATATTCATCCCCAGGCTCATCATCGCCCAACGCGAGCCATGGCCGATGGCCCCCAACAGCGCGCAATACCCCAATGCCCGCGTCGGCACGTTGAACACCATGGCGAAGCCGAGCGCCGGCACCGCCGCCAAGAGCATATCCTGTATCAGTTGTAGCAACAGCGTCATCATGCCCATCCCTGTAGCCCCCACAGCGACAACGCCATCACGACGCCTAAACAGGTCGCCAGCGTCAGCAGTGTCGCCATCGCCCAACGCGCCAGGCCGGTATTGACGTGCCCCTTAAACATATCCGCCACCGCATTGATCAGGGGAAACCCCGGCACCAACAATAGGGTGCTGGCCGCCATCGAAATGACCGATGTCTGCGAGAAGGCGGAGAGTTGTAACAGACCGCCAGAGACCGAGGTGGCGATAAAGGCGGTGAAACAAAAGTTGATCAGTGGATTCAATTGGCGATGCGTCATCACCTGACGGAAGTACATCGCCACCGCACTGGCGAAGAAGGCGACCAGTGAACCGTCCCATCCCCCTCCGTTGAGCTTACAGAAACAGGCGCAGGATAGTCCGACCATCAGAACCACCAGCGCACGCGGGTAGCGTAACGGACGAATATGCTCGAAGCGCTTGCGCACATCGCGAATATCCAATAACTGGTGCTCTACCATGATCACAATATGCTGCACCTCCGTCACCACATGCATATTGATGCCGCGATCGATATTCTTACGCGTCGATGTCAGGCAGCGTCCTTCCTTAATCGTGGTCAACACCACCGCGTTGGCGGAGATGGAACTCTCAACGCTATCCATACCCAGCGCCAACCCCAGCCGGGTAGACAGCTGTTCGACCAACATGCTTTCCGCGCCATGCTGCAGCAGAAAAAGGGCACAGTGAATACACAAACGGGTCACTTCCCGCTGGTGATCAGACTCCACAATCGACTCCTGTCCGGGCCGTCTCGTCATTGTGCCGTGTATGGTATGACCGCACACGACGCTCACCATGGCCCGACCCTCACCTCGCCATGGCGATTTATTGTGCCACAATGCCTGAGACGGCGTAACCTCTTGCGCCCACGCCATCAGGCGAACCGACGCCGCTCCCGGCGAGACGCTAGCATGAAAAAGGCCCGGCTACGCCGGGCCTCACACATCTACACGGGCGTTACTTCAGCCGCGCGTGCATCTCCTGCACCGAAATGACCTGTTCGGTCGGGTCGGCGTTGAGCGCCATCGCCGTGGCGAAACCGCCATTCAGTGTCGTGTCATAGTGCACCTTATACTGCAGCGCGCTGCGGCGGATTAACTTCGAATCCTCGATCGCCTGGCGTCCGGCAGTCGTATTCACGATGTAGGTATACTCACCGTTCTTAATGCGGTCCTGAATGTGCGGGCGCCCCTCGTGTACTTTGTTGACCAGACGCGGGTTAATCCCGGCCTCCCCCAACACGACGGCAGTACCATGAGTCGCATCCAGCTCGAAGCCCTGCTTGAGCAGCTTCGCCGCCAGATCCACCACGCGATGCTTGTCACCCTCACGTACCGACAGCAGGGCGCGTCCCGGTTTTTTCATCTGAGACTGGCTGCCGAGCATCGCCTTGGCGAAAGCCTCGGCGAAGGTCCGGCCAACCCCCATCACCTCACCCGTTGAGCGCATCTCCGGCCCCAGGATCGGGTCGACACCCGGGAACTTGTTGAACGGCAGTACGACTTCCTTGACCGAGTAGTACGGCGGAATCACCTCTTCGGTGACGCCCTGCTGCGCCAGCGTCTGCCCCACCATCACACGGGCAGCCACCTTGGCCAGCGGGACGCCGGTCGCCTTGGAGACGAACGGGACGGTACGCGCGGCACGCGGGTTTACCTCGATCAGGTACACTTCGTTATCCTTCACCGCAAACTGCACGTTCATCAGACCGCGCACACACAGCTCCAGTGCCAGCTTCTCCGCTTGGCGGCGTAACTCATCCTGAATTTCCGCGCTCAGCGTATAGGCCGGTAACGAACAGGCCGAGTCACCGGAGTGCACCCCGGCCTGTTCGATGTGTTCCATGATGCCGCCGATCAACACCTGCTCACCGTCGCAGATGGCGTCGACGTCCACCTCGACCGCATCATCCAGGAAGTGATCCAACAGCACCGGCGCATCGTTGGAGACGCTCACCGCAGTCTGGAAGTAACGACGCAAATCGCTCTCATCGTAGACGATCTCCATCGCCCGTCCACCGAGGACATAGGAGGGACGAACCACCAACGGATAACCGATCTGGGCGCCCTTCTCTACCGCCTGCTCGATCGCAGTCACCGTGGCGTTAGCCGGTTGCTTCAGCCCCAGGCGATTGACCGCCTGTTGGAAGCGCTCGCGATCCTCGGCACGGTCGATGGCATCCGGGCTGGTACCGATCACCGGCACCCCGGCCGCCTCCAGTGCGCGCGCTAATTTCAGCGGCGTCTGGCCACCATACTGCACGATCACCCCTTGCGGCTGCTCGACGGCGACGATCTCCAACACATCTTCCAGCGTCACCGGCTCGAAGTAGAGGCGATCGGAGGTATCGTAGTCTGTGGAGACGGTCTCCGGGTTACAGTTGACCATGATGGTCTCGTAGCCATCTTCACGTAGTGCCAACGCCGCATGTACACAGCAATAGTCGAATTCGATCCCCTGACCAATACGATTCGGCCCCCCACCCAACACCATGATCTTCGGGCGATCGTGATGCGGATTGGCTTCACACTCCTCCTCATAGGTGGAGTACATGTAGGCGGTATCGGTGGCGAACTCGGCGGCGCAGGTATCCACGCGCTTATACACCGGGTGTAGCCCCAACTTATGACGCAGTTTACGAATTTCGCTCTCCGCCACGCCGGCCAAACGAGCCAGGCGCGCATCGGCGAAACCCTTGCGTTTCAACTGACGCAGGAAAGAGGCCGTCAGGCCATTGATCCCCACCTCGGCAACCCGCTCTTCCAAGCGCACCAACTCCTCGATTTGCACCAGGAACCAGCGGTCGATGTTCGTCAGGTTAAACACCCCGTCCACCGACAGGCCAGCGCGGAAGGCGTCGGCGATGTACCAGATACGCTCGGCACCGGCGTCCTTCAGCTCGCGACGGATCTTGGTCAGCGCCTGCGGATCGTCCAGATTCACCTTAGGATCGAAGCCGCTCGCCCCGACTTCCAGGCCACGAAGTGCCTTCTGTAAGGACTCCTGCTGGGTACGCCCGATGGCCATCACCTCACCCACCGATTTCATCTGAGTGGTCAGGCGATCGTTGGCACCGGCGAACTTCTCGAAGTTGAAGCGCGGGATCTTCGTGACCACGTAGTCGATGGAGGGTTCAAAGGAGGCCGGGGTGCGACCACCGGTAATATCATTCATCAACTCGTCTAAGGTGTACCCCACCGCCAGCTTGGCGGCGACCTTGGCAATCGGGAAGCCGGTCGCCTTGGAGGCCAGCGCCGAGGAGCGCGACACACGCGGGTTCATCTCGATGACGATCAGACGACCATTCTTTGGGTTGACCGCGAACTGTACGTTGGAGCCGCCCGTCTCCACACCGATCTCACGCAGTACCGCCATCGAGGCGTTACGCATGATTTGATATTCTTTATCGGTCAGGGTCTGCGCCGGGGCAACGGTGATCGAGTCGCCGGTATGGATACCCATCGGGTCAAGGTTTTCGATGGAGCAGATGATGATGCAGTTATCGTTCTTATCACGCACCACCTCC
This sequence comes from Edwardsiella sp. A.80236, assembly GCF_044540725.1. Classification (NCBI taxonomy): domain Bacteria; kingdom Pseudomonadati; phylum Pseudomonadota; class Gammaproteobacteria; order Enterobacterales; family Hafniaceae; genus Edwardsiella; species Edwardsiella sp. A.80236. Next base: position 45,698 of record NZ_JBIUCY010000002.1, on the reverse strand, counting down.
ATCTCATACTCTTTCCAACCGATCAGCGACTCATCGATCAGGAGCTCGTTGGTCGGCGACAGATCCAGGCCACGCTCGCAGATCTCTTCAAACTCTTCGCGGTTATAAGCGATACCGCCGCCAGTGCCGCCCATGGTGAAAGAGGGGCGAATGATACAAGGGAAGCCCACCTGTTCGGCCACCGCCAGCGCTTCTTCCATACTATGGGCGATACCGGAGCGGGCGGTATCCAGGCCGATCTTCTTCATCGCCTGATCGAAGCGGCGACGATCCTCAGCCTTATCGATAGCATCGGCGGTAGCGCCGATCATGGTGACGCCAAACTCGGCCAGGACCCCCTGACGCTCCAGCTCCAAGGCACAGTTCAACGCCGTCTGCCCACCCATGGTCGGCAACACGGCATCCGGGCGCTCTTTCTCGATAATCTTACGTACCACCTCCCAATGGATCGGCTCGATGTAGGTGGCATCGGCCATCTCCGGATCGGTCATAATGGTAGCTGGGTTAGAGTTGACCAGGATGACACGATAACCCTCTTCGCGCAGCGCTTTACACGCCTGTGCACCCGAGTAGTCAAATTCGCACGCCTGGCCGATGACGATCGGACCGGCGCCTAGGATCAGGATGCTTTTAATATCAATACGTTTTGGCATGGTTGTTCAGGCTCCCTGATTACTTAGCGCTACGGCGATAGTTTTCAATCAATGCGATAAAGTGGTCAAACAACGGCGCGGCATCGTGGGGCCCCGGACTGGCCTCTGGGTGTCCCTGGAAGCTAAAGGCCGGGCGGTCGGTACGATGAATACCTTGTAGCGAGCCATCGAACAGCGACTTATGCGTCGCACGCAGCGTGGCCGGTAGCGTCGCCTCATCGACGGCGAAGCCGTGATTCTGCGCCGTAATCATCACCCGATCATGATCCAGATCCTTCACCGGATGGTTACCCCCGTGATGGCCGAATTTCATTTTCACCGTCTGAGCGCCACTGGCCAACGCCAGCAACTGATGCCCCAGACAGATGCCGAACAGCGGGATCTCACCGCGTAGGAAGGTGGCGATCGCCTCAATGGCATACTCGCACGGCGCCGGATCACCAGGGCCGTTGGAGAGAAAAATACCATCCGGGTTGAGGTCCAGCACCGCTTGTGCCGAGGTCTGTGCCGGAACGACCGTCAAACGGCAGCCGCGATCCACCAGCATGCGCAGGATGTTACGCTTGACGCCAAAGTCATAGGCCACCACATGATAGGGCAACTCGCTTACGTCGCGTGCGGCCGGTAAACCCTCACTCAAGGTCCAACTCCCCTGACGCCACTCATAGGGCTGGGGGGTGGTGACCTCTTTAGCTAAGTCCATCCCCTTCAGGCCGGGGAAGGCACGCGCCTTCTCCAGCGCCAAGGTAGCATCCGGCTCACATCCCGGCTCAGCAGTGATGATGCAACCGTTCTGAGCCCCCTTCTCGCGTAGTAGGCGCGTCAACTTACGCGTATCGATATCGGCGATGGCGACTACCTGATGGCGACGCAGATAGTCGGAGAGCGTCTCCTGGCTGCGGAAGTTACTGGCGATCAGCGGTAAGTCACGCACGATCAATCCCTGCGCATGGACGGCGGAGGACTCTTCATCGGCGGAGTTAGTGCCGACATTGCCAATATGGGGATAGGTGAGGGTAACGATCTGACGAGAATAGGAGGGGTCGGTGAGAATTTCTTGGTAGCCGGTCATCGAGGTATTGAAGACCACTTCCCCCACGGCCGATCCATCTGCCCCGATCGACCTGCCGTGAAACTGGGTCCCGTCTTCCAGAACCAAAAGCGCTGACTTAATCAAAACACCCTCCAAAGGAATATCCAGTCACAATGATTGCATATTAATTCAGATATCATCGACTGAATCAATGGCAAACTTACTCACTGCGGCGAATTTCTGACAAATTGCGCGCATTCTAATGACGCGCCCGGCCATTGTCCAGATGAAAGGGGGATTTTTTTGTATTTTTTACGCTTATTGATGTGTTTTTTAACTCAAACGTCCAAAAACACATTTATTAGGGAAGTAGAAAACGGTTGCCAGAGACACATATTAAAGGCAATGGCGTCATGATGCGTTTTTTCAGCGAAAAAATCAAGAAGGAAGCCGTTTACCTAGGGATAAAAAACGGAAAAACGAAACAATCGGCAAGGATGCGAGTAAAAATAAAAATCGCGACCAACAAAACAAAAATGCGCTGAAAATAATTATTTTTCAACGCATTGACCATCACAAGAACACAACAAACAGTGTCGCTCAACGCGATTTACAGGCTATCTAATGCTAAAACATCACACATATCATATAAGCCCACCGGCTGCCGAGCGACCCACAACGCCGCACGCAGTGCACCGCTGGCAAAAGTCATCCGACTAGACGCCTTATGCGTGATCTCTAGGCGCTCACCGATATCGGCGAATATCGCGCAATGCTCACCGACGATATCGCCAGCACGTAAGGTGGCAAAACCGATGCTACCGGGAACACGCTCACCGGTATGTCCTTGGCGACTATACACCGCACAGCTGGCAAGACTACGGCCCAAACTGGCAGCGATCGTCTCTCCCATGGCCAACGCCGTCCCCGAAGGCGCGTCGACTTTATGGCGATGATGCGCCTCCACGATCTCAATATCGCAATAGTCCCCCATCACCTTGCTCGCCTTCTCTAGCAGACGTAGCATCACATTGACGCCAACGCTAAAATTAGCGGCGAAGACGATGGCGATCTCGTGCGCCGCGGCATGGATCGCCGCCTTCTCATCCTCACTGAAGCCCGTGGTGCCGATCACCATCGCCTTACCTTGCTGCTGGCAGAAGGCCAAATGCGCCAAGGTGGCCTCCGGACGGGTAAAATCGATCAAGACATCGAACCGATCGACGACACGCGCCAGGTCAGTTTCGACCGGCACCCCTAGCGTGCCGCAGCCCGCTAACTCACCCGCGTCGCAGCCGAGCAGGCTCGACCCCTCTCGCTCCAAGGCAGCACCTAATGTCACGCCCGGCATCGCCTGCGCCGCCGCGATCAGTTGGCGCCCCATACGACCGCCGGCTCCCGCCACGGCCACCCGAATCTGTTCTGCCATCTTCAATATCCCTCATGGTTATCTCGCGCATCACGCTATTGGGATGGTTACATACCGGATCGCGTGGCGCTAACGCTCTCTTGCAGGTTAGCGACACTCAGCCCCCTGAGCCAGTGAAAATCAGCCATCATTAGAAAATTCACTCACCGCTATCCCGTTCCCCATCATACGGGGAATAGCCAAAATCAATACGCATAATTATGCAAATCATACACGATGGCAATCTATGATAACGCTATCACTTTGAGAGAAAAACTATCAAAAATGCCCCCTTATCCTCTCAAAGTGATATGTAGCCAGTTTTTTCCTGCATTACGACGGCATAATTTCCTGGGTATATCTCGATCCGACTCACAGTTATGAGGATATTCCTCCTACTATCAATGAGTCTGGCGCGTATCTTGCTGCCTTGGACTATCCCCCAGGCTTATTTCCCCACAGGAGAACACTATGTCTTTAGGATCACCGCTACGGCGGGTTGATGCCGAAGCCAAGGTCACCGGACAGGCACGTTATACCGATGATATGATGATGCCCGGCATGCTCCACGCCTGTTATGTTCGCAGCCGCATCGCCCACGGTAAGGTCAGCGCCATTGATACCCGCGAGGCGGCGGCGATGCCGGGTGTCGAGGCGATCTTCACCTGTTATGACGTCCCGCAAACGCCTTTCCCCACCGCCGGACACGCCTGGTCACTGGATCCGGCGAAACACGATGTCGCCGATCGCCACCTGCTTACTGATCATGTGCGTCACTTCGGCGATGGCGTGGCCATCGTGGTGGCGCGCGATGCGTTGAGTGCCGAGCGTGCCGCGGCGCGGGTGCAAGTCAGCTACGAGGCGTTGCCGGTGATTACCCGGCCACAGGCCGCCTTGGCGGATGACGCGCCAGCGATCCACCCTAACGGCAACCTCCTGCGCCACAGCGAGATCGATGCGGGCGAGCCGGATGCCCGTATCGCCGCCGCCGATCTGCAACTAGAAGGACACTACGAGACCCCGGTGGTACAACACTGCCACATGGAAGGGGTCACCTGTTACGCCTATATGGAGCAACCCGGCCATGTGGTTATCGTCTCCAGTACTCAGATCCCGCAGATCGTGCGCCGTACCGTCGCCCAGGCTCTCAGTCTGCCCTGGTCGCATGTCCGGGTGATCAAGCCCTACATCGGCGGTGGCTTCGGTAATAAGCAGGATGTGCTAGAAGAGCCGATGGCCGCCTTCCTGACGCTGCGTCTCGGCGGCAAGCCGGTGAAGGTCAGCCTGAGTCGAGAAGAGTGTTTCGTTGCGACCCGGACACGCCACGCCTTCAGCATCGATGCACGTCTGGGTATGCAGCGCGATGGCGTATTACAAGGGTATCGACTCAATGTGCTGTCCAATACTGGTGCCTATGCCTCGCACGGCCACTCCATCGCCTCTGCCGGTGCCAATAAGATCAGCTACCTCTACCCACGTAGTGCTTTCGGTTATTGCGCCGACACGGTATACACCAACCTCCCCGCCGCCGGAGCGATGCGTGGCTATGGCGCCCCACAGGTCGATTTCGCCCTGGAGTGCCTGATGGACGATGCCGCCGCCAACCTGGGATTAGATCCGTTAGAGGTCCGGCTGCGTAACGTCGCCCGCCAAGGCGATCGTAACCCCGTCAACGGTAAGACGATCTACAGCGCCGGGCTAAGCGAGTGTCTTGAGAAGGGGCGAGCCCTATTCGAATGGGATCAACGCCGTGCCGCATGCCTGGCTCAAGATCCCGATGCGCGCCTACGGCGTGGCATTGGCGTCGCCTGTTTCAGTTACGGCTCCAATACCTACCCGGTCGGAGTCGAGATCGCTGGGGCCCGCATGTTGCTGAATCAAGACGGTACGGTCAACTTGCAGATCGGCGCCACCGAGATTGGCCAGGGCTCCGACACGGTCTTCGCTCAAATGGCGGCAGAAACCCTGGGTATCCCGTTTAAACACATCCGGGTGATCTCGACCCAAGATACCGATATCACCGCCTTTGACCCCGGCGCCTTCGCGTCACGGCAGAGTTATGTCGCGGCCCCCGCCATCCGCCAGGCAGCCGAGCAGCTACGTCAGAAGATCCTGGCGCACGCCGCATTGCTCAGTCATCAACCCGAGTGGGGACTGACCCTACGTGACGGCAACGTCGTGATGGCGATGCAACCGGAGCAGGTGCTGATGAGCGTCGCCGACGTATCGATGCAGGCCTACTATCACCAGGAGATCGGTGCTCAAATCTTGGCGGAGGTCTCCCACAAGACCACCACCAACCCACCCGCCTTCGGGTGTACCTTCGTCGATCTCAGCGTCGACGTCGACCTATGCCAGGTCACCATCAATCGTATCCTGAATCTGCATGACTCTGGACGCATCCTCAATCCACAGCTGGCCGAGGGACAGGTCCATGGTGGGATGGGGATGGGGATCGGTTGGGCGCTGTTCGAGGAGATGATCATCGACGAGCGTAGTGGCGTCGTCCGTAACCCCAATCTGCTCGATTACAAGTTCCCTACCTGTGTCGATCTGCCGGATCTGGAGTGCGCCTTCGTCGAGACCTACGAGCCGCAGTCGGCCTATGGCCATAAGGCGTTGGGCGAACCCCCGATCATCTCGCCGGGGCCAGCGATCCGCAACGCGATCCGCATGGCGACCGGCGTCGCGATCAACGCGTTGCCGATCACCCCGAAAACGCTGTATCGCGAGTTTGTACAGGCCGGACTGATCAGGGAGTAATGCTTCATGTATGATATTCAACGCTATCTCCGCGCCACCAGCGCGCGCCACGCCAGCGAGTTGATGCTGGCCAACCCGGACAGCCGTCTGTTAGCCGGCGGCACCGATGTGCTGATCCAGCTGCATCACCACAATGCCCACTATGCCCACATTGTCGACATCCACAGCTTGGCCGAGCTCTGCGGTATCAGTGAGCTGGAGGATGGCACCCTGCGTATCGGCTCCGGCACAACCTTTACTCAAATCATCGAACACCCGCTAATCCAGGCACGGCTGCCGATGTTAGCCGAGGCCGCCGCCACCATCGCCGGGCCACAGATCCGTAACGTTGCCACCTACGGCGGTAACATCTGTAATGGCGCCACCAGCGCCGACTCCGCCGCCCCTAGCGTGGCGCTTAAGGCTCAACTGGAGATCCTCACGCCCAACGGCGTCATCCTACGCCCGATCGATGGCTTCCATACCGGTCCAGGCAAGGTCGCCTTGACGCCGGGTGAGATCTTACTGGCCTTCCACTTCCATCCCGCCGATCACCGCGACTGCGGCAGCGCCTACATCAAGTACGCCATGCGTGGCGCCATGGATATCGCCACCATCGGTTGCGCGGCGCTATGCCGCATCGAGGCTGGACGCTTCAGCGAGCTACGCCTGGCCTATGGCGTCGCAGCGCCGACACCGATCCGCTGCCCACAAGCCGAGGCGTGTGCCATCGGCCAACCACTGAGCCGCCAGACCCTGGCGGCGGTAAGCGAGGCCGTCGCGGGCGATGTTTCGCCGCGTTCATCCTGGCGTGCCGAAAAGGAATTCCGTTTACACCTGATCCGTACCTTGGCGCAGCGGGCCATCACCCTGGCCGTTCAGCGTGCGGGAGGAGAGATTGTATGAATGTCAAAGAGTGGGTTGAGATCAGCTGTCAGATTAACGGCAAATGCTATCAGTTCTGCGTCTCGCCAGCCATGTCGCTACTGGAGTTGCTGCGTGAACACGGCTTGACCAGCGTCAAACAGGGCTGCTGCGTCGGCGAGTGTGGCGCCTGTAGCGTCCTGATCGATGGGGTGGCGACCGATAGCTGCCTCTATCTGGCGTTGTGGGCCGACGGCAAACAGATCGTCACCGCCGAAGGATTAGGTAAACCGGAGGGGCTGTCGCCGGTACAACAAGCCTATGTCGACGCCGGCGCGGTCCAGTGTGGTTTCTGTACCCCAGGGTTAGTGGTCGCGACCCATGCCCTATTAGCCAAGCCACGTAACCGCCCACTGACCCATGAGGAGATCCGTCGCGGCCTCTCCGGCAACCTGTGCCGCTGCACCGGCTATCAAGCCATCGTGCGTGCCGTTGACGCCTGCCAGCAGGCGACGGACGAATCCTCATCTTAACCCGCCTACACCTCCCGCGCGGCCACTCGCCTGCGCGGGAGACACGCCACACCGTTCGCCCCCCAATCCCGGCGAGAGACTGGTGGATCTTCACACAACGACTATGCTCAAGACGCGAGGGTGACAAACCCTAGCCCTATCACATAATCCATGGGAGACCGTGTATGTTTGCCAAAAAAGCACTGCTATGTTTGCTGATCGCGGGTGGGTTGAGCATGAGCGCGCAGGCGATGACACTCACCAGCCCGACGGTTGAGAATGGTCAGTCGTTGCAAAATGCCCAGATCTTTAACGGTTGGGGATGCAGCGGAAAGAACCTCTCACCCGCCTTAAGCTGGAGCGATATCCCCGCAGGCACCAAGAGTTTCGCCGTCACCATGTATGATCCCGACGCCCCCACGGGCAGCGGATGGTGGCACTGGGTGATGATCGATATTCCGGCCTCAACCCATAGCCTGGCGTTGAACGTCGGCGAGAAGGGCAGCAAGGATCTTCCTAAGGGGGCCATCCAGCTGCGTAACGACTTCGGCTATAACGGATTCGGCGGAGCCTGCCCGCCGCCGGGCGCCAAGCCGCATAACTACCAGATCACCGTGTATGCGCTGAATGTGGCAAAACTCGACATCCCAGCCCATGCCTCTCCCGCCTATGCCGGCTACTTTATTCTGCAGCACAAGATCGGTGAAGCGCGCCTGACCGCGCCGACCAATATGCGTTAACGCGGGAAGCGCAGCGCTAAACGTGCCCGCGCCTTACCGGAGGCGTGCGAAAACCGCCGCCGGCAAGGCGTGGGTAAGCGATAAAAAAAAACGGGGTGCCCAGGCACCCCGCTCTGATACGGATCCGAACGCGTATCGTCAGTCGACCTGTTGTGTCTCGATACGTAGCTCACGCGGGACTTCGAAGACAATATTCTCCTCGCGCCCCAGCATCTCCTGCGTCACGCCGCCCCCTAACGCCTGAAGACGCGCGATAACCTCGCGGACTAACACGTCAGGGGCCGAGGCACCCGCCGTCACGCCGACGCAGGCGACACCGCTCAGCCACGCCTCATCGATGTCTGCCGCGCTGTCGATCAGGTAGGCGGGTTTACCCGCCCGACGGGCCAGTTCGGCCAACCGGTTAGAGTTGGAGGAGTTCTTCGAGCCGACCACCAGCACCACATCCGCCTGCTCGGCCAGCGAGCGCACCGCCTCTTGGCGGTTGGTGGTGGCATAGCAAATGTCATCCTTACGTGGCCCGATGATCGCCGGGAAACGAGCGCGTAGGGCATCGATCACCGCCGAGGTATCGTCAACCGACAACGTCGTCTGGGTCATAAAGCAGAGATTACGCTCATCCTTGACCTGCAAGCGCCAGACATCCTCCGGCGCCTCGACCAGATACATCCCCCCTTGCGGATTGCTGTACTGCCCCATCGTGCCCTCGACCTCCGGATGGCCGGCATGACCGATCAGGATGGCCTCGGTGCCGCGCCGGCTGGCACGCGCGACCTCCATGTGCACCTTGGTCACCAGCGGACAAGTGGCGTCGAACAGCATGGTTAGATTCCGCGCCTTAGCTTCGGCACGCACCGCCTGAGAGACGCCATGCGCAGAGAAGATCAAGATCGCGCCATCGGGCACCTCGCTGATCTCCTCGATAAACACCGCGCCACGCTCACGCAGGCTATTGACCACGAAGCGGTTATGTACCACCTCGTGCCGCACATAGATCGGGGCGCCGTAAATCGACAACGCCCGCTCCACGATGCTAATCGCCCGGTCCACGCCGGCACAAAAGCCGCGTGGATTAGCCAGCAGGATGTTCATGATTCACCTCTTGCACGGGATCGCGCTCCAACACCTCGATGTCGAAGGTCACCGGTATCCCCGCCAGCGGATGGTTAAAATCGACGGTGACCGACTCGCCGGTCACTTCGCGCACCAATCCCGGCATCTGAGCCCCATCGGCGGCGGTAAACAGGATCACCGCCCCTGCCTGCGGCTCGCCACTGTCGCGGAACTGCCCCAAGGGGAAAAACTGCACCAGATCATCGCTACGCTCGCCGAAAGCATCGGCCGGCGCTAACGTGAAGCAACGGCGATCGCCCGCGACACAAGAGGCGAGCTCGCTCTCCAACGCCGGAGATAGACTCCCATCACCGAAGCGGAATAACGCCGGCTGGCCGCGTTCACGCGACGACTCCGCCAGCGATCCATCCTCCAGCGTCAGCGTAAAGTGCACCAGGAGTGCACGCGGTGCTTGTTGCATCACGATTTTTCCTTGTTGCGCGCCGGCAGAAAGCCTTCCAACACCACCAATGCCGCGCCGATACAGATGGCGGTATCGGCCAGGTTAAAGGTGGCGAAGTGCCAGTTACCGACATAGAAATCGATCATATCGACCACGAAGCCGTGCCATAAACGATCGAACAGGTTTCCCAAGGCGCCACCGATGATCAGCGCATAGGCGATATTGTTCAGGCGATCGCTCGCCGCGTTACGGTACATCATCGCCAATAGTGCCAGGCAAATGGCGATGGCGATGGCGGCAAAGAACCAACGTTGCCAACCGCCGCTATCCGCCAAGAAACTAAACGCCGCGCCGTAGTTACGTGCGTAGTGCAGGTTGAGTGACGGGAACAGCGGCAGGGTTTCCCCCAGCATAAAATGCTGGAGGATAAGCTGCTTACTGCCCAAATCCACAATCAGCACCGCGACGACGACCCACAGCCAACGCAGTCCGGTTGAGAGAAGAGGCCGACGCATCATGCAAACTTACGCTCTTCGCCCTGGCCTGCCACATTCGTGACACAACGCGGGCATAGCTGCGGATGGGCGGCATCCTCACCGATGGCATCAGAGTAGTGCCAGCAACGCGGGCACTTACTGCCAGCCGCCTTGCTCAACCCCACCTTCAGCCCGGCCAGATCACTGGCCACGGCATCAGCAGAAGCCTGCGCCAACGGCTGTACGCGTGCCGCCGAGGTGATCAGCACGAAGCGTAGTTCGTCCTGCAGACTATCCAGCTGCGTCGCCAGCGCCTCATCGGCATACAGGGTGATCGCCGCCTCCAGCGAGCCACCGACTTTCTTGTCGTTACGCGCCTGCTCGATGACCTTGTTGACTTCGCCGCGCACCTTCAGCAGCTCAGCCCAGAAAGCGTCGTTCATCGGCTCTGCGGCATCCAGACCAAACAGCCCCTGGTACCACTCCTCGGTAAACACGAACTGTGCACGCTCACCCGGCAGATAGCCCCAGATCTCGTCGGCGGTGAAGGAGAGGATCGGCGCCATCCAACGCACCAGCGCCTCGGCAATATGGTACAGCGCGGTCTGGCAGCTACGACGTGCCACCGAATCAGACTTGGCGGTGTACTGGCGATCCTTGATGATATCCAGATAGAAGGAGCCCATCTCGACGGAGCAGAACTGCATCAGACGCTGCACGACTTCGTGGAAGTCATAGTTTTCATAGGCGGCGATGATCTCGTCCTGCGCCTGCTTGGCGCAACCGACCGCCCAGCGATCCAGAACCACCATCTCTTCCGGCTTCACCATGTCTTTACGCGGGTCGAAACCGTTCAGGTTGGCCAGCAGGAAGCGCGCAGTATTGCGGATGCGACGATAGGCGTCGGCGGAGCGTTTGAGGATCTCATCGGAAACCGCCATCTCGCCGGTGTAATCGGTCGAGGCGACCCACAGACGCAGAATATCGCCCCCCAATTTGTTCATCACCTGCTGCGGGCTGACCACGTTGCCGACCGACTTGGACATCTTGCGCCCCTGGCCGTCGACGGTGAAACCGTGCGTCAAGACCTGACGGTAAGGTGCCTTACCCTTCATCGCCACGGCGATCATCAACGAAGACATGAACCAACCGCGGTGCTGGTCGGAGCCTTCCAGGTACATATCCGGGCTGTGTCCACCAAACTCCGGACGAGCGTCCACCACCGAGTAACTGGTCGAGCCAGAGTCAAACCAGACATCCAGCGTATCCGGCACCTTCTCGTACTGATCGGCCTCGTCGCCCAACAGCTCACGAATATCCAGATCCCACCAGGCCTGAATACCCGACTGCTCGACACGCTGAGCGACCGCTTCCATCAACTCCGTCGTGCGCGGATGCAACTCTTGCGTCTCTTTGTGCACCAGCATCGCCATCGGCACACCCCAGGTCCGCTGACGCGAGATACACCAATCGGGACGGTTGGCGACCATCGATTCGATGCGCGCCTTGCCCCACGCCGGGATCCAACCGCTCAGGTTGTTCTGCTCCAGCCCCTGCTGTTCAATACGATCGATCTCGGCCAATGACTGGCGACGCAGCCCCTGGCGATCCATGCTGATAAACCACTGCGGCGTGGCGCGGAAGATGATCGGTGTCTTATGACGCCAGCAGCACGGGTAGCTATGCGTCAACTTCTCGACGTGCAGTAACGCCCCGCTACGCTGTAGCATCGCCACTACCACGTCGTTGGCCTTGAAGACGAACAGCCCGTCCAGCTCGGGATGCGTGCCCGGCAGATAGCAGCCGTTGCTGCCGACCGGATTCGCGATCTCCAAGCCATATTTCTGGCCGACCACATAGTCATCCGGGCCATGGCCCGGCGCGGTGTGTACGGCACCGGTACCGGCATCCAGGGTGACATGATCGCCCATGATGATCGGCACATCGAACGCCATGAAGGGATGCTGGAAGCGCAGCAGTTCCAGATCGGCACCTTTGCAACTGCCCAACACCTGCCAGTGGGTGATACCGGCGCGCTTCATCACGCTCTCAACCAACTCGGCGGCCAGGATCAGGCATTCACCGTCGATCTGCACCAGCTGATACTCCAGCTCCGGATGCAAGGCCACGGCGCGGTTAGCCGGCAGGGTCCACGGCGTCGTGGTCCAGATGACCACATTTACCGGGCCATCGACCTGTTGCACACCGAATTTCTCTAATACCAACGCCTTATCCACGGCGCTGAAGCGCACATCGATGGAGGGCGATACTTTGTCGTAATACTCGACTTCGGCTTCCGCCAGCGAGGAGGCGCAATCCGGACACCAGTGCACCGGTTTTGCCCCTTTCATCAGGTGGCCGTTATCCACGATGCGCGCCAAGGCACGGATAATATTGGCCTCGGTACCATAGTCCATGGTCAGGTAAGGATGCTCCCAGTCGCCCAGCACCCCAAGACGGATAAAGTCCGCCTTCTGCCCGGCCACCTGTTCGGCGGCATAGGCGCGGCACTGCTCACGGAACTCGGCGGCGCTGTATTTCTCGCCAGGCTTGCCGATCAGTTGTTCGACCTTCAGTTCGATCGGCAAACCATGGCAATCCCAACCCGGGATGTAGGGGGAGTCATAACCGGAAAGCCCCTTGGACTTGATAATAATATCTTTCAGAATCTTGTTGACTGAGTGACCGATATGAATGCTGCCGTTCGCATACGGAGGGCCATCATGCAGAATGAAGCTTTTCTTGCCTTGCTTAGCATTACGGATCATCCCGTACAGATCCTGCTCATACCAGTGTTGCAGCATGCCAGGTTCGCGCTTGGCCAGATCGCCGCGCATCGGGAACCCTGTTTCCGGCAAATTCAGGGTATTCTTGTAGTCACTCATCTTCGATTTCGGTTCCGTTTTCGGCTATTGGGATTGAGCCATCAGGCTCTGGACCGGTGTTGTCAGCCCAAAAAACTTACGGGCAGCCACCACATCTTGGGCGATTTGTCGCTTGAGTGCATCAAGCGAATCAAAACGCTGTTCATTGCGCAGTTTTGCGCGGAGCACCACATCAATGTGGCGCCCATAGAGATCCATTGTCACATCGAGCAGATAAACCTCTAATTGCTGGCGTATGCCAGCGACAGTCGGACGGGTTCCGATATTAGCCACGCCGGGCAGCGGCGTGGGACCCAGTCCATAAACATCGACAGCGTAAACCCCCTTCACCGGTGCGACCAACCGTTTCAACGGCAGATTGGCGGTGGGGAAACCAATCGTTCTCCCCAAGGCATCGCCATGCACCACCCGACCGGCGATGCGGTAAGGGTGGCCCAGTAGGGTTTCCGCCAATGCCAGATCATCATGGCGCAAGGCCTGACGCACGGCGGTACTGCTAACACGCAGATCGCCGACACAGAAACTGAGACTGTTGGCGACGGTGAATCCATACGTTCTCCCCGCCGCCTGCAACAGGCGATAATCGCCTTCACGCCCCGCGCCGAAGCGAAAATCATCGCCAATCATCAGAAACTTCACGCCGAGGCGATCGACCAGTAGGTGTTTCACAAAATAATGAGCCGAATGGGCGGCGAACTGGCGGTCGAAACGCACGCACAGCACGGCATCTACCCCGGCGTCGGCCAGGTAACGACACTTATCGCGCAGGCGGGTCAGTCGAGCCGGCGCATTCTGTGGCGCAAACATCTCTAACGGCTGCGGTTCGAAGATCATCACCATCACCGGCAGCCCCAGACGCTCGCCCTCCTGACGCAATCGCGCCAATAAAGCCCGGTGCCCTTGATGCACGCCGTCGAAGTTACCGATGGTCAGCACGCAGCCACGATGCCGCGCGCGCAGGTTATGAATGCCGCGAATTAGCTCCATATCAGGCTCAAAACAGTGAAAATCGACGGATTATACCTTGTACAGCGACTAAGGTTAACCGGCGATTGTTAGGTGTTTAACGGGATAGAATCACCATACCGGAGTTAAGGCTACGATTAAATACATGAATGCGGCTTTTTCCCGCGACATCGCGCCTTAGCGCCCCCTTTTTTCTCCCTGAAATCGTATGCCGAACGACGCAATGGGAAAAATAGTGCGAAACGCTGTATTCCACACAACAAAGCTGGTAAAATTCGGCGCCATTGAAACGCACGGGTGTCGCCAGTATGTGCGGCGCTTATTTGCACAAATCCATTGACAAAAGAAGGCTGAAAGGGCATATTCCTCGGCCTTTGAATTGTCCTCTATAGAATATTTTGGGAGTTGGACCTTGGCTAATATCAAATCAGCTAAGAAACGCGCCGTTCAGTCTGAAAAGCGTCGCAAGCACAATGCTAGCCGTCGTTCCATGATGCGTACTTTCATCAAGAAAGTATACGCAGCTATCGCTACCGGCGACAAAGCAGCAGCGCAGGCTGCTTACAATGAAATGCAGCCGATCGTTGACCGTCAGGCAAGCAAAGGCCTGATCCACAAGAATAAAGCTGCACGTCATAAAGCTAATCTGACCGCTCAGATCAACGCAATGCAGTAATCTGCCTTACGTTGTAAGCGTGATAAAAAAACCGGCTTCGGCCGGTTTTTTTATTGCCTGCCTTCTGCGCATTAGCGACTAAACAGCGCGGAGAAGTCCTTGTTGCACACCCGTTGTACCGCCGGATGTTGGATCATGCGCTCGGCGAAAATCACGTAATACTCCTCCTGCACGTTATCGATGCGTCCGACCTCACGGATATTATCCTGCGCATTAGCGTACATATCCTGCGCATAGATCGACGGCGCCACGAAGATAGCGTCATGATACAGACCGAAGGCCTTCATCAACGCCGCATCGTCAAACTCCCCGAGGATCTGTACCTGTAGCCCCTGACTATTAAACCAGTTCAATAACTTACGGCCCAGCATCGAACGTCGTCCCGGGATCAGCAGCTTACGCTGCTCGAGGCAGGTCGGGAACGGCATCTCTGGCAACGGTTGACGGCAGAAGAAGCTGACACCACACTCACCCAACTTAACGGAGAACAGGCCTTCCTGCTGGCTAGAATCGACCGGGCAATCCGATAGGATCATATCCAGCTTATGCTGGCTCAACTGCTCCAATAGCAACTCATGCGTCGACTCAAAGCAACGCAGATGAATCTGCTCGTGGTCAGCCACCGCGGTCTCCAACACCTGACTCACCAGGCGTTTCGACAACGCATCCGCCACCCCGACATCGAACAACATGCTGGACTCTTTGCGGTAATTCACAATATCCAGCATCTCTTGGCTCAGCATGAACATCCGATCCGCATAGCGGAAGACCAACTGCCCCAACTCGGAAGGCACCAGACCACGCCCCTGGCGCTTGAACAGCTTACCACCAAGGCGCTCTTCCAATGCCTTAATCTGGCCAGTAATAGTCTGTGGCGTCAGGAATAGCGCTTCGGCGGCCCCGACCACCGACCCCTCTTTACACACCTGCCAGAAGTAATAGAGATGATTGAAATTTATATGTGACAAACGCACTGACGCGCTCTCCTAAATGAGTTGCCGCCCTAAACCGCCAGACGACTCGCCGCATGGCGGCAGCAAAGGTGTCTTAAGTCTAGCAATAACACTGGGTAATATGATGCCATCAATAAATTGCTAACCACACGTCATCACCTCCTATACGAGAGCGGGGTCGCAAAAGCGACCCCGCAGTTTAGACACAGCACCCTACTCGTACCGTCACGCGTTGACTTTCTGCGCCGGTAGAACGCGCCGTAGCAGCAGATAACCGACGATCGCCGCCAACGACGAGCCCAGCAGTATCCCTAGGCGCGAGAAGACCGCCAGGGTGGGGTCAGCATCACCGAAGGCCAACGAGGCGATGAAGATCGACATGGTGAAGCCGATACCGCACAGCACGCCAACCGCGATGATCTCCTTGAAGGTCGTCCCCTGCGGCAAGGTGGCCCACTTCATCTTCACCGCTAGCCAACAGAACAGGCTGATGCCCAATGGCTTACCGATAAATAGGCCCGCGATCACCCCGAGCGGCAGCAGCGAGAACAAGCCCGAGAGGGTCACCCCATCCAATGAGACACCGGCGTTAGCAAAGGCGAACAGCGGGAGGATCATGTAGGCAACCCAGGGATGCAACGCATGCTCCAAGGAACGTGCAGGCGACTTACCATTCTGCTCTTTCAGCGGAATAAAGAAGCCAATCACGACCCCGGCTAAGGTCGCATGTACCCCGGACTTCAACACCGCCGTCCACAGGATCACGCCCACCAGGATATAGAGTCCGACACGACGGACGTTAAACAGATTCAACAACGCCAATACCACGATCGCCGCACCAGCCACCGCCAGCGACAGGATAGACAGATCGCTGGTATAGAACAGTGCAATGATGATGATCGCGCCCAGGTCATCGATGATCGCCAAGGCTAACAGGAAGACCTTCAGCGCCAATGGGACGCGATTACCCAACAGTGCCAGTACCCCTAATGCAAAGGCGATATCGGTGGCCGCCGGGATGGCCCAGCCCGTACTGGCCACGGCATCCTGGCCGTTGAACAGCAGGTAGATCAGCGCCGGTACCACCATGCCGCCAAGGGCCGCGATCACCGGGAAGGCCGCCTGACGCGCGCTAGCCAACGAACCGCAGACCAACTCACGCTTCACCTCCAGGCCGATCATCAGGAAGAAGATCGCCATCAGGGCGTCATTGACCCACAACAACATATTTTTATTGATATGCAGGCTACCTACCCGCACCTCGACCGGCGTGTTAAGGAACGCCTGATAGACGTGGCTGGTCCACTCCGTGTTGGCTAAGATCATTGCCAACGCAGCGGCGATGATCAGAATGACCCCGCCAAAGGCATCACTGCCGACAAAACGTTGCAAACTCTTTATCATTGCACTCATCCAAGCAACTTAAACAAAAAAACGCTTGTCGTAGAATACTCCCTCTCATAGCTCGAAAAAAGTAATTTATTTTTCGCATATAACTCGAAAAAAATGAAATATACTCATTAAAGGGACATCATTAGCGAATTGAATTCACGTCACTAAATAAAAAAATCCCCGTACGCGCGAGCCGTACGGGGAGGTATCATGCGACAACTGACTGATTTAACGAGTCAGATCATCAAAAAATTTCTTCACGCCATCGAAGAAGCGCTTGGAGCGTGGGCTATTCTTATCGCTGGCCGGACCGCCGAAGCTCTCCTCCAACTCACGCAGCAGCTGCTTCTGCTTCTCGTTCAGGTTGACCGGCGTCTCGACGACCACACGGCACAGCAGATCACCCTGCGCACCGCCACGCACCGATTTCACCCCTTTACCCCGCATACGGAACATCTTACCGGTCTGGGTTTCGGCAGGGATCTTCAAATTGACGCGACCATCTAAGGTCGGCACTTCGATCTCCCCACCCAATGCCGCCATGGCGAAGTTGATCGGAACCTCACAGAACAGGTTATTGTCTTCTCGCTCGAAGATCGGATGCGCCTTCACCTGTACCTGTACATACAGGTCGCCGGCTGGTGCGCCGTTCTCCCCGGCCTCACCCTCGCCCGCCAGGCGAATACGGTCACCGGTATCAACCCCGGCCGGGATCTTGACCGACAGCGTCTTGGACTTTTCAATCCGACCGTGACCATGACACTTATTGCACGGATCTTTGATGATAGTGCCGCGACCATGGCAGTGCGGGCAAGGCTGCTGCACGGTAAAGAAGCCCTGACGCATCTGTACCTGGCCGGCCCCATGGCAGGTCGGGCAGGTGATCGGCTCACTCCCCTTTTTAGCCCCGCTGCCGTGGCAAACATCACATTCGACCAGCGTCGGAATACGAATCTCCTTGGTGACGCCGCGCACCGCCTCCTCCAAGGACAGATCCATGTTGTAACGTAGATCTGCGCCACGAGCCGCGCGCTGACGACGACCACCACCAAAGATATCGCCGAACACATCGCCGAAGATGTCGCTGAAATCAGCACCACCGCCGAAACCGCCGGCTCCGCCGCCCATGCCACCCTGCTCGAACGCCGCATGACCGTACTGATCATAGGCTGCGCGCTTCTGCGCATCGGTCAGGATCTCATAAGCTTCTTTGATTTCCTTAAACTTATCCTCAGCCTCTTTATCCCCCTGATTACGATCCGGGTGATACTTCATGGCCAGGCGTTTATAGGCTTTCTTGATTTCGCGCTCATCCGCTTCACGGGATACGCCCAAAATCTCATAGTAGTCTTTCTTCGCCATCTCGGTTACTTTGCCCCTAACATAGAGGCACGGGCGTTGAGTTTCCTCGACGCCCGTGCCGGTGAATAACGGCGATAGCCACCGCCGTTACCATGCCCGCTTAAGGGCGATTATTTTTTGTCTTTCACTTCTTCGAACTCGGCATCGACCACGTCGTCATCTTTCTTGGCGCTGGTGTCTGCCTGCGCTTCGCCAGACTGAGCCTGCTGCTGCGCCAGTTCTTGCAACTTAGCGGATGCCTGAACCAGAGCCTGGATCTTAGCTTCGATCTCCGCCTTATCCTCGCCCTTGCTAGCCGCTTCCAATGCCTTCAAGGCATCTTCAATGGCGCTCTTATCGGAGGCCGGCAGCTTGTCACCTGCTTCTTCAACCAGCTTACGGGTACCATGTACCAGTTGATCGGCTTGGTTACGCACCTGTACCAATTCTTCGAACTTACGGTCGGCCTCAGCGTTAGCCTCGGCGTCACGAACCATCTGCTTGATCTCATCTTCGCTCAGACCAGAAGAAGCCTTGATGGTGATGTTCTGCTCGCGACCGCTATTCTTATCCTTAGCGGAAACATGCAGGATACCGTCGGCGTCGATATCGAAGGTGACTTCGATCTGCGGCATACCGCGCGGTGCCGGCTGGATACCATCCAGGTTAAACTGACCCAGAGACTTGTTATCCGCCGCACGTTTACGCTCACCCTGCAGCACATGAATGGTCACGGCAGACTGGTTGTCTTCAGCGGTAGAGAACACCTGGCTATGCTTGGTCGGGATAGTGGTGTTCTTCGAAATCAGAGCGGTCATTACCCCACCCATGGTTTCGATGCCCAGAGACAGCGGCGTAACGTCGAGCAACAGCACATCTTTCACATCACCGGCCAAGACACCACCCTGTACGGCAGCACCGATAGCAACGGCTTCGTCCGGGTTCACGTCTTTACGCGGTTCTTTACCGAAGAAATCGGCAACCTGTTTCTGCACCATCGGCATACGCGTCTGACCACCGACCAGAATCACGTCGTCGATGTCGGAAACAGACAGGCCGGCATCCTTCAGGGCAACCTTCAGCGGCTCCATGGAGCGCGCGACCAGATCTTCAACCAAGGATTCCAGTTTGGCACGGGTCACCTTGATGTTCATGTGTTTCGGACCGGTAGCATCTGCGGTGATATACGGCAGGTTCACATCGGTCTGCTGAGCGGAAGAGAGTTCGATCTTCGCCTTCTCTGCGGCTTCTTTCAGACGCTGCATCGCCAGCGGGTCGTTACGCAGGTCGATACCCTGCTCTTTCTTAAACTCGTCAACCAGGTAGTTGATCAGACGGCTATCGAAGTCTTCCCCACCCAGGTGGGTATCCCCGTTGGTTGCCAGTACTTCAAAGGTCTTCTCACCATCGACATCATCGATTTCGATGATGGAGATATCGAAGGTACCGCCACCCAGGTCATAGACCGCGATGGTACGGTTGCCAGCACCCTTATCCAGACCATAGGCCAGTGCAGCTGCCGTCGGTTCGTTGATGATACGTTTTACATCCAACCCAGCGATACGACCGGCATCTTTGGTCGCCTGACGCTGCGCGTCGTTAAAATAGGCCGGGACGGTGATGACGGCTTCGGTAACCGGCTCACCCAGGAAATCTTCCGCCGTTTTCTTCATTTTCTTCAGTACTTCAGCCGAGATCTGCGGCGGTGCAATCTTCTGGCCTTTAACTTCTACCCACGCGTCACCGTTGTCGGCAGGCACGATCTTATAGGGCATGATGTCTTTATCGCGCTGTGCTTCGGCGTCTTCAAAACGACGGCCGATCAAACGTTTGATTGCAAACAGCGTATTCTGCGGGTTGGTGACCGCCTGGCGTTTGGCCGGCTGGCCTACCAGCACTTCGCCATCCTGCGTATAAGCGATGATAGAAGGTGTAGTACGGTCACCTTCGGCGTTTTCCAGCACGCGAGGCTGACCGCCATCCATGATGGCTACACAAGAGTTGGTTGTACCCAGGTCGATACCAATGATTTTACCCATCGAACGTCTCCACTAAAAATTCGGTTTTCAAGCTCGTTGTTACCTTAAGTGGGGGCGACTTTTCGCCTTTCAACCACCGTTCTCACTACATCTACCGAACAGGGTAACAACTTCGATGTTACTAAGATGGGGTCGCTCTGATGCGCATCAAGGGGGAGAGGGCAAAAAAAAATAGATTTTTTATTGGCAGAGATTGTTTCTTGTCCGATGCCTCTTTATTATGCCGCGCGCTCGAGAAAAGCGGCCGTTCTGGGCGGCTCGACGCACGTACCTACAGGCACTAGCCTGTTTCTACATTCTATTATTACAGAGGCTTTATGCACACCAACAAGTTGGCAAATCCCGGCCCCCTGGGTCTGATGGGTTTTGGGATGACTACCGTCTTGCTGAACCTGCACAACGCAGGGCTCTTTCCGCTGACTTCCGTCATTTTGGCTATGGGGATCTTCTTTGGCGGTATCGCCCAGATCCTGGCCGGACTGCTGGAATATAAGAAAGGCAATACCTTTGGGCTGACCGCTTTTACCGCCTATGGCTCCTTCTGGCTGACCCTGGTAGCGCTGTTGACGCTGCCAAAGATGGGCCTGGCCGACGCAACCGATGCACTGTCTCTCGGAGCCTATCTGGCGCTGTGGGGCATCTTTACCCTCTTCATGTTCTTTGGCACCCTGCGCGGCAACCGCGTCTTGCAGTTTGTCTTCGCCAGCCTGACGGTACTGTTCTTCCTGCTGGCCTACGGCAACATCACCGCTAACGCCAGCGTGCTGCACATCGCCGGCATCGAAGGCATCATCTGTGGTGCCAGCGCCATCTACCTGGCGATGGCCGAGGTGATCAACGAGCAGTATGGCCGTGATGTGCTGCCCATCGGCGCTAAGCACGCCTAACTCAGTCGCATCCCTGACGCATAAAGGCCTCCCTCAGGAGGCCTTTTTTATCCCGGCACATCTGGCGCCATGTAGACTAACGCACTTCGCCACATTGATGCGCTGCTGCTCGCAGCGGCGCACGCAGGAAGTAACAGCCTAGTAGCACGCCCAGTGACGAGAGCGCCAACACATACCATCCTGCCGCTAAAGGCGTCAGGGCCAGTAACAGCGTCACGGCGATCGGCGTCAAACCGCCGAATACGGCATAGGCGAGATTATAAGAGAAGGAGATCCCGCTAAAACGCACCTCGGCGGGGAAGGCAC
This sequence comes from Edwardsiella sp. A.80236, assembly GCF_044540725.1. NCBI lineage: Bacteria > Pseudomonadati > Pseudomonadota > Gammaproteobacteria > Enterobacterales > Hafniaceae > Edwardsiella > Edwardsiella sp. A.80236. The sequence continues at coordinate 24,309 of NZ_JBIUCY010000002.1, read as the reverse complement.
AGACCATCACAAACGGCACCGCGCCGACCAGACCGACACTAAAACCGGCCAAACCGTACCGCCAGAACAACTGCCCCACCTCGATCTGCGGCGACAACTGGCTGAAGAATTGCCAGCTACACGCCCCCAACAGCAGGCTACCGGCAATAAACAAACGCCCTGCCCCCACACGATCTGCCAACATCCCCGCCACAATACAGCCTAGCGTCAGGGTGACAATGGCCACGCTATTGGCTTGCAGAGTCAATGCGGCCGGCAGACCATACTGTGTTTGCAACAGACTGGGCGTCATCAGGATCACCACGACGATACCAGCGGAGAGCAGCCAGGTCAGCAGCATCGAGATCACCACCGAGCGCCGATGGTCACGCACCACGCGCTTCAACGGCAACTCCTCGGCCAGGGCGCGACGCGCCTGCATCGCCAGAAAAACCGGCGTCTCCTGCAACCAACGGCGTAGATACATCGCCATCAGGCCAAATACACCGCCCAGAAAGAAGGGAATTCGCCAACCACCGGCGAGGATCGCCTGTGACGTCAGCCAACTATTCAGCCCCGTCGCCACCAGCGAGCCAAGTAAGATACCGAAGGTCAGGCCAGCCGTCAGTACGCCACAGGCAAAGCCAATGCGGTGCGGCGGGACATGTTCGGCGACGAACACCCAGGCACCAGGCACCTCGCCACCGATGGCGGCGCCCTGTAAGACACGCATCAGCAACAGTAACAGCGGTGCGGCGATACCTAGCGTTTGATAAGTCGGCAGCATCCCCATCGCCAGCGTCGGCAAGGCCATCAACAGAATGCTGAGAGAGAACATGCGCTTGCGACCAATCCGGTCACCAAAATGCGCCATGACGATCCCACCGAGCGGACGCGCTAAATACCCGGCGGCGAAAATACCGAAGGTCTGCACCAGGCGCAGCCACTCCGGCATGTCCGGTGGAAAAAAGAGTGCGCCGACGACGGCGGCAAAAAACACGAAGATGATGAAGTCATAAAACTCCAGCGCCCCGCCCAGGGCGGCCAGCGCCAGCGTTTTATAGTCCTGCTGATTCAACTGACGGTGATGATGCAATTCCATATGTCGTTACGACCCTATTTTTTTGACACTTATTGATAATGTTGTGTTGCAAAAATAGAGATATAACGTTAGCCGTATACATACCAGTCATTCTAAATCTTATCCTGCAATGACTGTAACTTCAGTTGATTATTTCGCGACGAGCACTCTTTGGCCGAAATGCTGCTATCACTTCGCTGTGGGTCTCCACATAGGGGCCATCTAACAGTTGAATACAATATGGCACGCTGGCGAAGATCCCCACGACCCGCGTTTGGCCGGATTCATCCTTCAGCCCCTCCAGCGTTTCACGGATCGACTTAGGCTGCCCCGGCAGATTGATGATCAACGCCTGCTTGCGGATCACACCAACCTGGCGCGACAGGATCGCCGTCGGGACGAAGTTCAGACTAATCTGGCGCATCTGTTCGCCGAACCCCGGCATCTCACGATCGGCGACCGCCAGCGTCGCATCCGGCGTCACGTCGCGCCGTGCGGGGCCGGTACCTCCGGTGGTCAACACCAAATGGCAACCCCGCTCATCCACCAGCTCACATAGCGTCTGCTCGATCAAGCGTTGCTCATCCGGGATCAGGCGCGTCTCCAAGCTATAAGGGGTAGCCAATGCCGTGGCCAGCCAAGCCTCTAGTGCTGGAATGCCCTGATCCTGATAGACACCGTTAGATGCCCTATCAGAGATCGATACCAAACCTATGCGTAGTGTATTCATGCAATAACCTCAACGACGATGCCTTCCGGCTGTGGATGCAGAATGATACTACGCCAGCCGCCGATCACCACATCCGCACGCTGCAAAGAGTGACGCGGGCGACGGTAACTGAGGGCGATCACGGTCATTCCCGCCGCTTGTGCGGCACGGATCCCCGCTTCGTCGCTTTCGATCACCAGGCAGTCACGCGGGTCCAGACCGTAATGGCTGGCGGCTTGAAGGTAAGGCTCCGGATCCGGACGCCCGCAACTCACCCGCTCTGCGCCGACCACCAGTGGCGGACGCGGCATCCCGCTGTGCGCGATCTGTTCGCTGGCTCGCTGCTGCCCGGCCTGTGTGACCACACCCCAGGGGGTGTCACTCAAACCGGCCAACCATGCCGCCGCGTCCTGACGCAATGCGCTACGCCGCTGACGCACCGCCGCCAACAGCGCCTGCTCCAGACGTTGACATTCGGCGCGATCGCTATGGCTCGGAGCCAGTTGGCGTAGTGTCTCCTGCACCCGTTGGCTATAGATACGTGGGCGCAATAGCGTGCGATCGATGCACCGCTGTTGTGCCCACTGCTCCCACACGAGTTCGGCATGGCTATCGCTGTCGAGCAACGCGCCATCCATATCCAGAAAGATGGCGGCGAAATGCTTTCTCCACATGACGCATACTCCTCTATCGGCAATGTACTGTGTCGTAACTGACGCTCTGGAAAAACGTTAGCGCCATCGCGCCGAAGAGGCAAAATTTATCGCGGCCATTCCCCCAAGGTGAAACGGCAAAGAAAGCTGCCAGCGCGCCGCCGTCTCGGCGGCACGCGCGTTTAGAGGCCCAGACAGAGGTATTTCATCTCGAGGTAATCGTCGATACCGTACTTCGAGCCTTCGCGACCCAGCCCCGACGACTTCACGCCGCCGAAAGGCGCCATCTCATTCGAGATAAGGCCCGTGTTAACCCCCACGATGCCATACTCCAACGCCTCTCCGACACGGAATACCCGCCCCAGATCTTGGGTGTAGAAGTAGGAAGCCAGGCCAAACTCTGTCGCATTAGCCAAGGCGATCACCTCATCCTCATCGCGGAAACGGAACAACGGCGCCAGCGGGCCGAAGGTCTCCTCACGCGCCACCAAGGCATCGGCGGGCACGTCCAATAGTACCGTCGGCGTGAAGAAGTTCCCGCCGCGCGCATCGGCCGCCCCGCCGCAAGCGATGCGGGCGCCGCGTGCCACGGCATCGGCGATATGCTCTTCAACCTTCGCGCGTGCCCGTTGGTCGATCAGCGGCCCCACCGTTACCCCCTCCTCCAAGCCATCACCGACACGTAATGCCTGCACCGCCTGGGTTAGCTTCTCGGCAAAGCGCGCATAGATCCCCTGTTGCACATACAGACGGTTGGCACAGACACAGGTCTGCCCGGCATTACGGAACTTGCTGGCTAACGCGCCCGCCACCGCCTGATCCAGATCCGCATCATCGAACACGATAAATGGCGCATTGCCGCCCAGTTCGAGAGAGACTTTCTTAATGTCATGCGCACACTGCGCCATCAACTGTCGCCCGATCTCTGTCGAGCCGGTAAAGCTCAGCTTGCGCACCTGTGGATTGGCGGTAAGCTCTCCGCCCACCTCGCCCGCGGCCCCGGTCACCACGCTAAACACCCCCTGTGGAATACCGGCACGCAATGCCAGCTCCGCCAATGCCAAGGCGGAATAGGGTGTCTGACTGGCCGGCTTCAGCACCATCGTACAACCGGCAGCCAACGCGGGTCCCGCCTTGCGGGTGATCATCGCCGCCGGGAAGTTCCACGGCGTGATCGCTGCCGTTACCCCGATAGGCTGCTTCAATACCAGCAGACGCTTATCAGCCTGGGGAGCCGGGATAGTATCGCCATAGACACGTTTCGCCTCCTCGGCAAACCACTCGATGAAAGAAGCGGCGTAGGCGATCTCACCACGCGATTCGTCCAGGGGTTTACCCTGCTCCAAGGTCATCAGACGCGCCAGATCCTCCTGGTGAGCCAGGATCAGATCAAACCAACGTCGTAAGATCTGGGCCCGCGCTTTGGCGGTATGTCCGCGCCAAGCCGGCAGGGCATGGGCGGCGGCATCGATCGCGCGCCGGGTCTCCTCACGCCCCATCTTCGGTACACTACCGAGCCTCTCACCATTTGCCGGGTTGACGACGTTGATGACGTCGCCACTGTCGGCGTCACACCAGACACCGTCGATCAGCGCCTGCTGACGAAACAGGCCACTATCATTAAGCTGTATCATATTCCCCTCGCTACGCGATACCGGCCACGCCCCGCTCCCGAAAGCGAACGCCCCAACCGGTCGATAAAAAAATAACCCCCCGGACGCTTACGCGGCCGGGGGGTTAGATGGTAAACCAGACCCACTTACAGCAGTGCGTCGATCATGCTTTCCAGTTTACCCTGATCCACGGCGAACTTGCGGATGCCATCGGCCAGTTTTTCCACCGCCATCGGATCTTGGTTATGCTGCCAGTAGAATTCGGCTTCGCTCAGGCGTGCTGGACGAGCCTTGATCTCCCCCTGATAGGCCAGCTTACGCTCGACGCTACCCGTGCTTTCAGACAGCTCCTTAAGCAGGGACGGGGAGATGGTCAGGCGGTCGCAACCGGCCAACTCCAGGATCTCACCGACGTTGCGGAAGCTCGCGCCCATCACCACAGTCTCATAGCCATGCTGCTTATAATAGTTATAGATTTCGGTGACGGAGATGACGCCCGGATCTTCCGCCGCTGCGAATTCGCTCTTGCCACTATTCGCCTTATACCAATCGAGGATACGGCCAACAAACGGAGAAATCAGGTAGACGCCCGCTTCGGCGCAGGCACGCGCCTGAGCGAAGGAGAACAGCAGCGTCAGGTTACAGTTGATGCCCTCTTTCTCCAGACGCTCGGCGGCACGGATGCCCTGCCAGGTGGAGGCTAGCTTGATCAGGATACGATCGTTGCTGATGCCAGCATCGTTATACAGTTTGATCAAGCGCTTCGCCTTGGCCACGCTGGCTTCGGTGTCATAAGAGAGACGCGCATCGACTTCGGTAGAGATACGACCCGGGATCAGTTTCAGAATTTCTAGGCCAATATTCACGGCCAGTTTATCGGACGCATCCACGATCTGCTGGGCGCGATCGCCACTCTGGCTACGGGCCCAGGCGATGGCATCATCGATCAGTTTACGGTATTCGGGGATCTGCGCGGCATTGAGGATCAGAGAAGGGTTTGTCGTGGCATCCTGTGGTTGGTACTGCTTCATCGCGGCGATATCGCCGGTATCCGCAACCACAGTAGTCAGTTGACGCAGGGAGGTCAGTTTATCGGTCATTTTTAGCGTTCCCATTTTGGTGTATTAACCAGCTTGATACGCCAATTGTTATCTCCCCCTCTTAATCTATGGCCACTCCGCCACGCCGTAATCAGGGGCATCGCCTTGCGCAAAGGCGAAGGTGCTAACAAATTGAGCATGAGCTTGTGACGTGCCTGGTCTGATGATAACACGCTGTTTGCGTTGCGCAATGGAGGAAACATCCCAGTAAATGCGCCGTTTTTTCCCATTCATCAAGGAAATTGCACCGCAACCGTTTCCCTGTTGACAATCACCCTAGGGCAAGCGTTAACGCGAATATTCTGCCCAGCTTGTTAAAAATCATGCTACATTCTTGCCGCCTTATCGACACGGTGTCGCACAGCGTTGCGCAACGAACGAGTGGCGGCCTCGTGTCATCAGGGAAAGACATAATAAAAGAGGACTACGCATTGACGGATCTCATTAGTTTTATCAACAACATCCTATGGGGCTCGGTACTGATCTATCTGCTGATCGGTGCCGGTCTCTATTTCACGTTCCGCACCGGGTTTATTCAGTTTCGCCACTTCGGCCATATGTTTTCAGTATTGAAAAACAGTAATAAGGTCGACAGCGGTGGTATCTCCTCCTTTCAGGCACTGTGTACCAGCCTGGCCGCCCGCGTCGGCACCGGAAATCTCACCGGGGTCGCCATCGCACTGACCGCCGGTGGGCCTGGCGCAATCTTCTGGATGTGGATCATCGCGCTGATCGGGATGGCCACCTCTTTCATCGAGAGCACCTTGGCCCAGCTCTATAAGACACGCGACGATCAGGGTAATTTCCGTGGCGGCCCGGCCTATTATATGGAGAAGGGGCTCGGCATGCGTTGGATGGGGATCCTGTTCTCCCTGTTCCTGCTGGTCGCCTTCGGCTTGGTATTCAACGCTGTACAGGCCAACTCCATCGCTCAAGCGACCGCCGTTGCCTTCCATATTTCACCGCAGTATGTCGGCATGACTTTGGTAGTGATCTGCGGCGTGGTGATCTTCGGCGGTCTACGCTCGATTGCTCGCACCGCCGAGCTGATCGTACCGGTCATGGCCATCGCCTATCTGCTGCTGGCCTTCTGGGTGATGGGGCATAACCTGGCCCGTCTGCCAGAGGTACTGATGCTGGTGATCAAGAGTGCGTTCGGCCTGCAAGAAGCGGCCGCCGGCGCCGTCGGCTATGGCATCTCCCAGGCGATGACCCAGGGGATCCAGCGCGGGTTATTCTCTAACGAGGCCGGCATGGGCTCAGCCCCCAACGCCGCCGCCTCCGCCACCCCCTATCCGCCTCATCCCGCCTCTCAGGGCTATGTACAGATGCTAGGCGTCTTTATGGATACGTTGGTGATCTGCAGCGCGACCGCCGCCATCATCCTCTCCTCCGGCGTATTGGATGCCGCACCGGGTTCCATCAGCGGTATTGAACTCACCCAGCGAGCGCTCTCTTCGGCCGTCGGGGACTGGGGTGGGACCTTTATTGCGGTGGCGATCTTCTTCTTCGCCTTCACCTCCATCATCGCCAACTATGCCTACGCCGAAAGTAACCTGATCTTCCTGGAACATAACCACCCCAGTGGTTTGATCTTTCTACGTCTAGGTACGCTGGGTATGGTGATGTTCGGTGCCTTGGCGGAGCTGCCGTTAGTGTGGAAGATGGCCGACCTCTCAATGGCGCTGATGGCGATCACCAACCTGATCGCCATCCTGTTACTGTCGGGCGTCGCCTTTAAGCTGGCCCGCGACTATAACCACCAGCGCCGTCTGGGGCTGGTGCCGACCTTGGATCTCAGTAAGTATCCAGAGATTCAACAGCAAGTTGAACCGGGGATCTGGGAGAAACCGGCGCGTAAGTAAGGCACTCAGGGGGAGTTTCACTCCCCCTTATCCCTATCACAGCAATTTTTCCCGCCCGCACGCCAGTTTGCTAAAGTAGACGAAGTTACCCTTTTCTCTCTTGTAGGATGCCGCCATGCTGACGATTATCTCCCCAGCTAAAACGTTGGACTACTGCTCCCCACTCGCCACACAACGCTATACGCAACCGTTAATGTTGGCGCAAGCCGAAACGTTGATGCAGACGGTGCGAACCCTGACGCCGGCACAATTGGCCTCGCTGATGAAGATCAGTGACAAGCTGGCCGGGTTGAATGCCGCGCGCTTCGCCGAGTGGCAACCCCATTTCACCCCGGAGAATGCCCGCCAAGCGATACTGGCATTTAAAGGCGACGTGTATAGCGGACTCCAAGCCGAAAACTTCAACGAGGCAGACTTCGACTTCGCTCAGCAGCATCTGTGTATGCTCTCCGGACTCTATGGACTGCTACGCCCTCTGGATCTGATGATGCCCTATCGTCTGGAGATGGGAACCCGGCTGCATACCCCCTATGGCAATGATCTGTATGCCTACTGGGGTGACCAGATCACCCGCCAACTGAACCAACAACTACGGCAGCAGGGAGATCGGGTCGTCATTAACCTGGCATCGGACGAATACTTTAAGGCGATCAACCCTCGCATCCTGGAGGGCGAATTGATCAAACCTATCTTTATGGATGAAAAGAATGGCAGCTTTAAGGTGATCAGTTTCTACGCCAAGAAGGCGCGCGGACTGATGAGTCGCTTTATCATCAAGCAACGATTGCAGGATCCCGAGCAGCTAAAGGCGTTCGATCTGGAGGGATACGCTTTCGCCGGGGAGAGCCAGGGCCGACTGGGACGCGAACTGCTGTTCCAACGCCGCCACTAACGCCCGCCCCGATAAAGCCGCCCCCGCCACCTGCGGGGGCCGGCCTCTCACGCGTCGGTCAACAGGAATGCCCGTAGGTGAGAGAAGTCCGCCGGTAACGTCTGTGACAGCAGCGGCAGGTCAGCACGCTCGGCTAACGCCGCCGGTAACGGCAGAGCGCGATCCAAGATACGCTCCACCGACTCGGCGAACTTGGCCGGGTGCGCGGTCCCTAGGAACAGACCATACTCGCCGGGACGTAGGTTTGCGCGTAATACCTGATAGGCGATGGCGGCATGGGGCTCACTGACATAGCCCTGGGCAGCCAGTGCCCGCATCGCCTCCTCGGTCTGCGCATCGTCCAACGCCCCATAGTCCAAGGCCGCCAGCGGCCACTCACGACGGCGGAACAACTCCTCGACCCGCGGCCAGTTGTTGGGGCGGCTGACATCCATGGCGTTAGAGAGGGTCGCTACCGTGTCGTGTGGCTGCCAAGCGCCGCTGGCCAGGAAACGAGGAACCGTATCGTTAGCATTCGTGGCCGCGATGAAACGCTTCACCGGCAATCCCAGCGATTGGGCCAGTAAGCCCGCGGTCAGATCGCCGAAGTTGCCGCTCGGTACCGAAATCACCAACTGATTGCGCGCCGCCTGTGGGAGTTGCGCCACCGCCTCAAAGTAGTAGCAGACCTGCGCCAACAGGCGGCTGATGTTGATCGAGTTTGCCGAATTCAACCCCAGTTGCTCACGCAACGCCGCATCGTCAAACGCCTGCTTGACCAACGCCTGGCAATCATCGAAGTCGCCCTCGATCGCCACGGTACGAATATTACCGCCCAGGGTGCAGAACAGCTTCTCCTGCAACGGACTGATCTTCCCGCGCGGGTAGAGGATCACCACCTGTACGTTATCCAGACCATAGAAGGCATGCGCGACCGCGGCGCCGGTATCGCCCGAGGTCGCCGTCAAGATGGTGACAGGTCGATCCCCCGCCACCTGTTGTAGCATCTGCGCCATAAAGCGCCCGCCAAAGTCTTTAAAGGCCAGCGTCGGGCCATGGAACAACTCCAGCGTCGCAATGTCATCGCTCACCGGCACAACCGGCGCCGGAAAGGTAAAGGCGGCGCGTACCCGCGCCAATAAGGTTGCGAACGGAAACTCATCGCCCAGGTAGGCCGCTAAGATATGGGCGCTACGCGTCACAAAATCTTGGGCCAGTAAGGCATCGATCTCACTCCGCTCAAACGACGGCAATGCATGGGGGAAAAATAACCCCTGCTGACGGCCCAGTCCCTGAACCAGCGCCTGGGCAAAGTTAACCTGCTCGTTATGATCTTTCAGATTGTACAGTTTCATGGCTTATCCCAGTTGTCGTGCGCCCGCCGTATCCAGACGGCAAATATGAACGAATCCCTGCTCATTTTGCAGGTAGTGTTGTGCCAACCAATGCGCCACCTGTTGGGCAACGGCCTGATCGTCGCACACGGCGAACAGCGTCGGCCCCGAACCCGAGATGCCACATGCCAGCGCACCAAGGTGCTCCGCCGCCTGGCGTGCTTCGAGAAACCCGGGCAGCAGGCCGCTACGGTAAGGTTCGGCGATCACATCCTGCATCAAGGCCGCAGCCAACTGGGGTTGACGCGTATGGCAGGCATGAATAAAACCGGCCAGATTGCGTCCATGGCGGATACAGTCGGCACGGGGATAGTGTGGCGGTAGAATGGCGCGCGCCTCGGCGGTGGAGACCTTGATCCCCGGATAGGCCATCACCCAAAGCCACTCATCGAAACAGGGTACCGGTTGACTGATGATCCCCTGAGCCTCGACCATCAATTGCACCCCACCCAGATAGCAGGGGGCGACGTTATCGTAATGCACGCTACCGGAGATTCGGCCCTCCAACTCCCCCATCAGAGTCAATAGCTGGTGTGGCGTGAGGGGGTCACCGGCAAAGCGATTCAACGCCGCCAAGGCCGCGACGACGGAACAGGCGCTAGAGCCCAACCCTGAGCCGATCGGCATGTTCTTTTCCAACACCATTTCGACGGCCAACTCGTGTCCGATCTCGGCGCAAAAACGCTGCCAACACTGATAGACAATATTCTCTTGCTCGTTCGCAGGCAGGCTCGCGACGAAGCGGCCACGACACGCCAGGGAGAAACGCTCGCTGGCGGTGACGCTAACACAGTCCCCCAATAGGCTACCATCCAGCGGTGTAACGGCCGCGCCCAGCACGTCGAAGCCGACGCTAACGTTGCCGATCGAGGCCGGCGCATAGATCGTCACCATGTTATACCCCCAGTTTCCATGACAGCGTACGCAACAGATCGGCGAACACGCCAGCAGCCGTCACCTCATTACCCGCGCCATAACCACGTAGGACCAGCGGCAGCGGCTGATAGTAATGGCTATAAAACGCCAGGGCGTTCTCGCCATTTTTCACCTTATACAGTGCATCGTTGCCATCCACTTCGGCGATGCGAACCACGCAGCGACCCTGATCGATCTCGCCGACATAGCGCAATACACAGCCACGCGCACGCGCCGCCGCCACCCGCGCGGCAAAATCCTCGTCCAGACGTGCCAGGTTAGACAAAAAGGCCTCGACCTCCCCACTCGCATCGAAGCTCGCGGGTAGCACCGGCTCGACCCGAATGTCCGCCAACTCCAAGGTATAGCCCGCTTCGCGAGCTAGGATCAACAGCTTGCGCGCCACATCCATACCAGAGAGATCATCGCGCGGATCCGGTTCGGTATAGCCTAATTGACGTGCCTCGGCGGTAGCCTGGGAGAAGGATGCCCCCTCCTCCAGTCGACCAAAAATAAACGAGAGCGAGCCGGAAAGAATGCCGCTGAAGCGCTGGAGCTCATCGCCGGCGCTCAACAGGTTTTGTAGACTCTCGATCACCGGCAGCCCCGCCCCCACGTTCGTGTCATACAGGAACTTACGTCGGCTCCCCGCCGCCCGCTGACGCAACAGATGGTAGTAATCCATCGAGGCGGTGTTCGCCTTCTTGTTGGGCGTCACCACATGGAAACCGTTAGCCAAGAAGTCGGCATACTGATCGGCGAGCGTCTGGCTGGAGGTACAGTCGACGATCACCGGATTCAGCAAATGGTAGTCATTGACCAGACGGATCAGCCGCCCCAGGTTAAACGGCTCCGACGCCTGCGCCAGGGACTCTCGCCACTGCGCCATGTCGATACCATGTACATTGGTCAGCAATGCCTTCGAGTTGGCGATGCCGCATACCCGTAGATCGATATGTTTACGCTTCAACCAGGCTTGCTGGCGTTCGATCTGTGCCAGCAGCGCCCCACCGACACCGCCGACGCCGATCACAAAGACCTCGATCACCTGATCGGTATTAAACAGCATCTGGTGCGTTACCCGCACGGCGGTGGTGGCCACATCGTTACTGACCACTACGGAGATAGAGCGCTCCGACGATCCTTGGGCGATGGCCACGATATTGATATTGGCGCGCGCCAACGCCGAAAAGAACTTCGCCGAAATACCACGTAGGGTACGCATACCATCGCCGACCACGGAGATGATGGCCAGATGCTCCGTCACATCTAGCGGCTCCAACAGGCCATCTTTCAGCTCCAGATAGAACTCCTCCTGTAGCGCCTGGCAGGCCCGTTGCAGCTCACGCTGCGGAACACAAAAACTAATGCTGTACTCAGAGGAGGATTGGGTGATCAGCACCACCGAGATGCCACTGCGCGACATCACGGCGAAGACCCTGGCCGCCATGCCGATCATCCCCTTCATCCCCGGCCCCGAGACGTTGATCATCGCCATATTGTTCAGATGGGTGATGCCTTTGACCGGCAACGCCGCATCACCCCGCTGTGCACCGATCAGGGTACCGGGTGCCTGCGGATTGGCAGTATTCTTTATCAGGCAAGGGATCTGAAACTGGGCGATGGGAGAGATCGTTCGCGGGTGCAATACCTTAGCCCCGAAGTAGGAAAGCTCCATCGCCTCCTGATAGGACATGGCATCCAGTAAACGCGCATCCGGCACCAGGCGGGGATCGCAGGTATACACGCCGTCGACGTCGGTCCAGATCTCGCAACATTCGGCACGTAAACAGGCCGCTAACACCGCCGCAGAATAGTCAGAGCCGTTACGCCCCAAGACCACCAGCTCCCCCTGCTCATTGCCGGCGGTAAAACCGGCCATCAAGACTACGCTATCCGCCGGGATGCCTAGCGCGGCGATACGACGACTGGATTCGGCAATATCGACACTCGACTCGAGGTAACCACCGCGTGCCAGTAGACTACTGACCGGATCGATGACGCTAACACGCCGGCCGCGCGCCTGGAGTAGCGCGGCCATGATGGCGATGGAGAGCTTTTCACCCCGGCAGATCAATGCCGCGTTGACGCTATCCGGGCATTGCCCCAACAGAGAGATACCATGTAACACCTGGCGGATCTGGCCGAACTCTTGGCTCACCCGCAGACGCAGCGATGCGGCATCGAATCCCGGCTGCGCCTGAGCCAGGCCCTCCAACAGATCGGTAAAAATCTTCTCGGCTTCGCCTAGGATCGGTTGTACATCCTGGCCGGCAATGGTGCGCTCGATCAGCGCGACCAAGTGGTTGGTGATACGGGCCGGAGCAGACAGCACGGCGGCGACCTGTCCTTGGGCGGCGTTACTCTCCAGAATGTCGGCCACGCTGATCACGCGCTGAGCATTGGCGACCGATGTTCCGCCGAACTTTAATACTTTCATCTGACTCTCTCCGAATTTGGCCGAAAAAAAAGCCCGCACTGTGAAGTGCGGGCTTTTTCATTTTCACTTTTCTGTATGCGTCAGCCCGCCCCGTTACTGGTTGTACCGGTGGTGGTAATTGTAGTGATGATATTCAGGCTGAAGTTACGCATAGTCTGTCCAAGTTATTCCTGTGTCTGCCCTATATTGGTTAAAGCAAAGCCAACGGTGAGTCAACCTATTTCTATTTTGTGACATCGATCGCAGCCTATTTTCGGCAGTTTTAAAAACTAATAAATCATAATTATTAGAATAAAATCATGGTCAATTGGCCGCACTCCGCCACACATCACCAATCAACTCACCAAATAACCAAGGATTATCCTTTTTCGTGTTTCTTCGCCGCTAACCCGTTATTCAAAGCAGATTCGATGTCATGTAGCAAACGATGCAGCATGGCGGTATCCCGTTGCGCCAACAGACCGAGACGTTGGGCGAGCCAATCGCTCAGTTTACTGTCATCCTCGACGCCTAACGTCTCAAGTAGACGCGTCGTTCGTGCCCGTAAAGCAGCCAACTGCTCTCCTTGCGCCGCCGGCTCCGCGACCGCGTGTACCTGCATCAATGAAGAGAGCTGGTAGCAAAAGACCATCACGGCCTGCCCCAGATTTAACGAGGGATAATCGGCGGCCATGGGCACCCCCGTCAACAAATCCACCAGCGCCAGTTCATCGTTGGTCAGCCCGGAATCCTCTCGGCCAAAGACCAACGCACAACTCGCCATCCACTGCTGCTTTTCCTGCAAGATACCGACTAACTCCGGCGGTGTGCAGTAATAATGGAAACGGGCGCGACTGCGCGCCGTCGAGGCTACACTGAACTCGACATCCGCTAATGCCTGCTCCAAGGTGGCAAAATGACAGGCATTATCCAGAATATCGCCAGCCCCGTGCGCCACCCAACGCGCCGCAGGTTCACGATCCGCCTGACTATCCACGATGCGTAACGAAGTGAAGCCCATAGTTTTCATCGCTCGCGCCGCCGCGCCTACATTCTCCGCCCTGGCCGGAGCGACCAGTACAATATGAATTTGCATATTTAGTGCCTGTTTTTTTACCGAGGCGCACACTCTACCCCGCCAAACACCATTTTTCTACGCCGCATTTTTACTACATATTTTTAACAAAAAATAACGTTTCCATTTGTTAAATAACCTTCTTTGCAAAAATTCTCACTCATTAACATCGAAATGCAAATTTCACAAAAAATATGTCAATATTGTTATTATATTCATGAAGTTATTTATTATTTAATAGCAAAAAACTCCGTTTGCTAAGCGCGACCTATCCAGGCGAACCCGCTGGAGAAATCGCTATGAGAGAGGCATTAAGCTTGCAAACTTGTAAGTGTTTTTCACAAATCTGTTAACGTGCTACAATTGGACTTGATATATGTCAACAAAGGATAGTTTTGTTAGGTGGCATTTGACGCATGCGCTGTTATATTGCTGTTAATAGGGTTAGGATGTGCGCCGCTTTTGGCACCACCGGGGCTGTAGGGAGTGACACCCCCTGACCAACCTAGCGATGTTGTTGACGTTGATGGAAAGTGCATCAAGAACGAGTTTACGTACTTTAGTCACTAGAGCCCCGCGGTTGAACCGCCCATATTTGGTGATCTGGGTTCCCGGACTGCTGTACACCCCCTATTTTTCTATTTTGTTGGCAATTTTAGGTAGCAAAACATGCAGACCCCGCACATTCTGATCGTCGAGGACGAACTCGTCACTCGCAATACGTTAAAAAGTATTTTCGAAGCGGAAGGTTATATCGTTCATGAAGCCAATGATGGTGCCGAGATGCATCAGATTCTGTCTGAATTCGACATCAATCTGGTCATCATGGACATCAACCTGCCTGGGAAAAACGGCCTGCTGCTGGCACGCGAGTTGCGTGAGCAGGCAAATGTCGCACTGATGTTCCTGACCGGTCGCGATAACGAAGTGGATAAGATCCTCGGCCTGGAAATCGGTGCCGATGATTACATCACTAAACCGTTTAACCCGCGTGAACTGACCATCCGTGCCCGTAACCTGCTCTCCCGCACCATGAACCTGGGTAGCGGCAGCGAAGAGCGTAAAAGCGTCGAGCACTATCGTTTCAACGGTTGGGAGCTGGACATCAACAGCCGTTCTTTGGTCAGCCCGGACGGTGAACAGTACAAGCTGCCGCGCAGCGAGTTCCGCGCCATGCTGCACTTCTGCGAGAACCCGGGTAAGATCCAGTCTCGTGCTGAACTGCTGAAGAAGATGACCGGCCGTGAACTGAAGCCGCACGATCGTACGGTAGACGTCACCATCCGTCGTATCCGTAAGCACTTCGAGTCGACGCCGGATACGCCAGAGATCATCGCCACCATCCATGGCGAAGGCTACCGTTTCTGCGGCGATCTGGAAGAGTAATCCACGACGCCTGAGGCGATATAGCAAGAAAAAAGGCCGGGTTATCCCGGCCTTTTTGTTATCGAGCGCGCGGATTAACGCGCATTCTGCCGCCACCATTCGGCCAGCATAATCCCGGTCGCAACCGACACGTTCAGACTCTCTACGCTACCGGTGCCGCCGATGGAAATGCTCAAATCACCTTGACGCAACGTACCGTCAGACAGACCATCCCCTTCATGACCCACGACCAAGACGATCTTCGCCGGCAACGTCGCGCGATGTAATTGCGTCGTTCCCTTATGGCTCGACGTCGTCACGATGGTATAACCGGCACGACGGAAGGTATCCAGCGTAGCGGCAAAATCCTCCGCATCAATGGCCTGGACATGCTCGGCGCCCCCTTCGGCGGTACGCACTGCCGCCCCCGACTCCAATGCAGCACTTTCTGGCGCCATGATGCCACGGATGCCGAAATGGGCACAGGTACGCATGATACCGCCCAGGTTATGCGGGTTTGCGACATTCTCCAGCGCTAACACACAATCGACCGCCTGCTCAGCCTGTGAGGCCAGATACTGCTGAGCGTCGAGAGAGCGACGCTTCTTGATCAGGAAGCAGACGCCGCCATGATGATCGGTACCGGAAGCCTTAGTCAGCTCGGCATCATCGACCACATGGTAAGCCTTACGATTGGCCGCCATCCAACGCAATGCATCACGGAAACGCGGGGTAACCGACTGCAAGAACCAGGCGCGGACGATCGCCTCCGGGCGGCTAGCAAAGAGCGCCTGACAGGCATTCTCACCATATACACGCGTCTCTTCGGCGCGCTGACGACGCAGCTGCTCGGGATCGATAAAGCTTTTGCCGCTGATGCCGCCATGGTCGCTTCCCACTCCCTGATCCGGGCTATCACCCAGCGCAACGGTTCGCCACGGTGAACGCTCACCGCTCGGCTTATCCGCACGTGCCGGACGTCCGCCGCGCTCATTACGCGAGCGATCATTACGCGGGCGATCACCACGATCACGATCGCCACGACCACGCTCGGGGCGCTCACCCCGTCCACCTTGTCCCTGACGTCCCTTGCCTGATGGGCGCGACGAACGCGCGTCCGTCGTATCCGCATCGCGGACGTACATCACTTTTACCTTACCGTTCTTGCCATTCAAAGAGTCGTTCATTGCTTTCTCCACCTACGCGCAGGGCGCGAAGATTACCTGATGTGAGAACCCGTTACCATACGCCTAGGATAAAAGCTCTAGTCTATTATAGTCATTGAATAAATCTGATTGTGATAACGAACATTCAGAAGAATAATAATTAACATCTATGGAACATCGGTGGCGACGACGCCCGACGTTTCACCGTTTTCTCTCCGAGGGTAATCATGAATACTGTTTGTCCTGCCTGCCATACTACCAACCGAATCCCCGATGATCGCTG
The DNA here is from genome assembly GCF_044540725.1 of Edwardsiella sp. A.80236. NCBI lineage: Bacteria > Pseudomonadati > Pseudomonadota > Gammaproteobacteria > Enterobacterales > Hafniaceae > Edwardsiella > Edwardsiella sp. A.80236. The sequence continues at coordinate 7,821 of NZ_JBIUCY010000002.1, read as the reverse complement.
TAACGAACAGGCGAAATGTGGCCGCTGTGCTCATCCGTTGTTCGATGGCAAGGTCATTGAAGCTAAAGCCGAAACGTTGGACACGCTCCTGCAAGACGAGATGCCGGTGCTGATCGACTTCTGGGCACCGTGGTGCAGTCCATGCCAGGCTTTCGCCCCGATCTTCGCCGCCGTCGCCGCCGAGCGGGCCGGACAGGTACGCTGCGTGAAGGTGAACACCGAAGATCAACCCGCGCTTAGCACGCGTTTCCGCATCCGTAGCATTCCGACCATCATGCTGTACCGTAACGGTCAATTGGTCGATATGCTCAACGGTGCCATGCCGCAGGCACCGTTCGATGCCTGGCTTGACGAACAATTGGCAAAACAGTCCTAATGATACACGGCCCGGAACACTCCGGGCCGCTTAGCACTGTACCCAAGGGAGGCGCTTGTTTAAAATGGCGCTTTTGCGCATCCTCCCGAGATAATCATGTCCCCCAATGCCGTACTGCGCCTACGGGCCGAGCGTCTACGCCAGTCGACCCGGCCGTTTCATGCCCGTGGCTGCCGTGTGCAACGCTGCCAACGTTGTCTACTGCCTGAGATACACTGCCTATGTGCGACCCTGGCGACCTACCCGGCACGTAGCCGCTTCTGCCTGATGATGTACGATACCGAGCCGCTGAAACCGAGTAACACGGGACGCCTCATCGCCGACGTACTGCCAGATACCCTGGCCTATGGCTGGTCACGGACCCAGCCGGATCCGGCCCTCCTGACTCTGCTCGCCGATCCCGCCTACCAGCCCTATGTCATCTTCCCCGGTAGCTATGCCGAACCACAGCGCGTCGTCACCCAAGTCACCGCCGAGGCGGGACGCCGTCCACTGTTCATCATGCTGGATGGCACCTGGCCCGAAGCCCGTAAGATGTTTCGTAAGAGCCCTTATCTAGACGGCTTCCCGGTTCTCTCCATCAATATGGCGCAGGCGCCCGGCTACTTACTGCGCGAGGCACAGCGACCAGAGCAGTATTGCACCGCGGAAGTGGCGACGGCGTTGTTGGCCCTCGCCGACGACGCAGATGCCGCGCAAGGGTTACTACAACACTTCACCCATTTCCGGCGACAATATTTGCTAGGTAAATCGCACCCTCCGACAGGAAACACTGCACAGGCGGAATAAAGCCTCTACTATCATGCCATCCGGTGCGTTTTAATACGCTCACCAGCGGGTTACCCGTTCAGGAGGATGGCATGAGTCAGCGCAGTCTCGAGTCCCTGCTACGTCCCAAATCCATCGCCGTCATCGGTGCCTCCAATCAGGCTGGCCGCAACGGCCATCTGGTCATGCAGAACCTGCTGCGGGGGGGCTTCAATGGCCCGGTGATGCCCGTCAATCCTCGCTATCAGGCGGTATGCGGTGTACTGGCTTATTCGTCGATCGAGGCGTTGCCGATGGTGCCAGATCTGACCATCCTGTGTGTCAACCCCCGACGTAATCTGACACTGATCGCCGAGTTGGGCGCCAAGGGCTGCCGAGCCGCGATCGTACTCGCCTCACCGGCGAGCCAGGCACAGGCGCTGAAGCAGTGCGCCCAGCAGCACGGCGTACGCCTATTAGGTCCCAACAGCCTAGGGGTGTTAGCCCCGTGGCAAAAGCTGAATGCCAGCTTCTCACCGGTCCCAATCTTGCCGGGTCGACTGGCCTTCATCTCTCAGTCGGCTGCGGTCTCCAACACTATCCTCGATTGGGCGCGTCAGCGTGAGATCGGCTTCTCGCTGTTCGTGGCATTAGGCGATAGCCTGGATAGTGACGTCGACGAGTTGCTGGATTATCTGGCTCGGGATGCGAAGACCGGCGCTATCCTGCTCTATCTGGAACATCTGCACGACGCCCGACGCTTTCTGTCCGCAGCACGTAGCGCGGCACGCAATAAGCCGATTCTGGTGATCAAGAGTGGTCGATCGCCACAGGCACGCTACGTTCTGGGTGAAGCGCCCGGGCTCGACATCGCCTATGATGCCGCCATTCAACGCGCTGGCCTGCTACGCGTACAAAATACGCATGAGCTGTTTTCTGCCGTCGAAACCCTGAGCCACATGCGCCCCTTACGCGGCGAGAAACTCCTGATCATCGGCAATGGCGCGGCACCGATCGCCATGGCATTGGACGAACTACAACGGCGTAACGGCCACCCCGCCGAGACGGATGAGGCATTACGCAACGCGCTGTCTGGCGGACTGCCGGACGATGCCTATCTACAGGGTCCCATCGACCTACGCGATGACGCCACACCAGCACGTTACCGCAGCACGCTACAGCAGGTACTCGATAGTCATTGCTACGATGCGCTATTGATTCAGCATGCACCTAGCGCCGCCGCTCCCGCGACCGAAACGGCACAAGCACTGATCGAGACACTACGCGATCATCCGCGCGCCAAGCATATTACGCTGATGACCAACTGGAGCGGCGAGAGCACCTCGCAGGAGGCGCGCCGACGCTTTAGCGAGGCGGGCATCCCAACCTATCGTACACCGGAGGGCGCCATCACTGCCTTCATGCATATGGTCGAGTACCGGCGTAATCAGAAGCAGCTGATGGAAACCCCCGCGCTACCGGCAGGATTGCCCGCGAATAGCGCGCTGGCACACCGCCTGTTAGCCCAGGCTCAGGCCGACGGCCTCACCCGCCTCGATACCCATGAGGTCCGCGATATCTTGGCCTGTTATGGTCTAGAGACGCTTCCCGGCTGGATTGCCAACGACAGTGCCGAGGCGGTGCACATCGCCGAGCGAGTCGGCTATCCCGTCGCCCTCAAGCTACGCTCACCGGATATCGCGCATCACTCGGCGATCCAAGGGGTAATGCTCTATCTGCGCAACGCGCAAGAGGTCGAACAGGCCGCCAACGCCATCTTCGATCGTGCCCGCCAAGCCTATCCCCAGGCCCGTATCTTCGGTCTCTTGGTGCAGAGTAGCGCCAACCGCATCGGCGCGCAGGAGCTGCGTATCTGTGTCGAGCACGATGCCGTCTTCGGCCCGCTGATCCTGCTGGGTGAGGGTGGTGCGCAATGGGATAGCCAACGTGACGCCGCCGCCGCCCTGCCGCCGCTCAACATGAATCTGGCGCGCTACCTGATCGTGCAGGCGCAGAAAAACGGCCAGATCCGCCGTGGTACCCCATTAGCCGATCTGGATATCACCGGCCTAAGCCAGGTGCTGGTACAAGTGTCAAACCTGATCGTCGACTGTCCCGTCATTCGTCGTCTGGAGATCGATCCGTTGCTCGCCAGTGGCGGGGCCTTTACCCTGTTGGACGCCACACTCCATCTGATCACGCCCGATACGCCGCCCGCTCGCCTCGCCATCTGCCCCTATCCGCATCGATTGCAAGAGTCCGTCACCCTACGCGATGGCAGTGCTTGCCTGCTACGGCCGATCCTGCCGGAGGATGAGCCGCTATTGCAGCAGTTCATTCAACGCGTCAGTAAAGAGGATCTCTATTACCGCTACTTCAGCGAGATCAATGAATTTACTCATGAAGATCTCGCTAAAATGACCCAGATCGACTACGAGCGGGAGATGGCTTTCGTTGCCGTACAAAGCACACCGCAGGGCGAGGCGATCCTCGGTGTCACCCGCGCGCTGATCGATCCCGATAACATCGAGGCGGAGTTTGCCGTGCTGGTTCGCAGCGATCGTAATGGCCTCGGGTTAGGGTTTATTTTGCTGGATAAATTGATCCGCTATGCTCGCCAACGCCAACTACAACGACTGCTCGGCATCACCATGCCAACCAATCGCGGCATGATCGCGCTGGCCCGTAAGGTGGGATTTAAGGTGGAAATTCTGTTGGAGGACGGAATCGTCAATCTTTCTCTACCGCTGGCGACGGATGCCGCGCAAGGCAGCGAAAAATGCTGAGACAATTTCGGCAAATCGTGGCAAAACATACGCAACCAGATAAAACTAGTGTTATTATCGTCCGATTCCGTTGGTTAAACTGAGCGTGTGCGACTGCCGCGCTGCACTATGACAAGAGAAGAAGCGCACTGTGATGTTGTCCAAATTTAAGCGAGCCAGACATCAACAACACCTTGCCCAGCTACCGAAACTCCCGCAACAAGTCGGCGAGGTGGAAACGCTGTTTGCGCCGGCGGATTTCCGCCAGGCGTTGCTTGAGGCCATTGGCCAAGCGACCCAGCGGATCTACCTGGTTGCGCTGTATCTGGAAAATGATGACGGTGGCCGGGATGTGTTGAACGCGCTCTATCAGGCCAAACGTCAACGCCCGCAGCTCGAGATCTTCGTGCTAGTCGACTGGCACCGTGCCCAACGGGGCCGTATCGGTGCCGAGGCCAGCAACACCAATGCCGATTGGTACTGCCACATGGCCCGCGAGAATCCCGATGTCATCGTGCCGATCTATGGCGTCCCGGTCAACACCCGCGAAGCCTTGGGAGTACTGCACCTAAAAGGATTTATCATTGATGATCGGGTGATCTACAGCGGCGCCAGTCTTAATGATGTCTATCTGCATCGTCATGACAAATACCGTTACGATCGCTACCACTTTATCAGTAACCCGCGTCTGGCCGGGGTCATGTGCCAATTTGTACAGTCCACGCTGCTGAGCAATCCCGCGGTGCAACGTCTCGATCGTTGCGATCGTCCGAAAAATCCAGAGATCCGCAATGAAACTCGTCAATTCCGTCATACCCTGCGCGATAGTGGTTACCACATCCCTGCCGAAGCGAGTAATGACGAGTTGGCGGTGACCCCGTTGGCGGGTCTGGGTAAACAAAACATCCTGAATAGAACGATTCATCATCTGATCTGTAGCACCGAGCACAAGCTGACCCTTTGTACGCCCTACTTTAATCTACCTGCGTTACTGGTTCGTGACATCATCTCACTATTACGCCAGGGAAAGCAGGTCGAGATCATCGTGGGGGATAAGAAGGCCAACGACTTCTTCATCCCAGAGAATGAACCGTTCAAGATCATCGGCGCCCTGCCTTATCTCTACGAGATAAACCTGCGCCGCTTCCTCAGCCGTTTGCAGCCCTACGTCGATAATGGCCAGCTCACGGTGCGTTTGTGGCGTGATGACGACAATACCTATCATCTGAAAGGCATGTGGGTTGACGATCGCTGGCAACTGATCACCGGTAATAACCTCAACCCGCGCGCTTGGCGCCTGGATCTAGAGAATGCCATCCTGATCCATGACCCCCAGGGTGAAATCCAGCATCAACGCCAGGATGAGTTGGCATGTATCCGCCGCCATACGCAGGTGGTGCGCCACTATGAGGAGCTGGAGAATATCCAGCACTATCCGTTAAAGGTACGTAAGCTGATCCGCCGTCTACGCCGTATCCGCGTCGATCGCCTGATTAGCCGCATCTTATAAGCGATGACCAGGCCTCCTCCAGGAGGCCTTTTTCTTACCCGCCCCCATCGCCTATCGCGTCCTCGTTTATACTTAGCAACATCCCACCGCCATCATCGGGGAGTGTTGCCATGCCCGCGCTACTCCGCCTTACCCTACCACTACTCGCCTGGTTATACTGCGGCCTACTCTACGCCGCAGAACCGCGCCTGGATCCGGATCCCGCCCAAGAGGCGCGTACCGTGACCATTCTCCAACAGCCGGTGGTAATGCTACAGGCAAAGTTCGGCCTTGATACCCCCGAAGAACGGGTCAAACAGACGGCACAGCATCTCCGTGCTATCACTCCGGACGATCTACGGCATCCAATACAGATCACGGCGGCCACCCGTTACGGGCAACCCGTCCGCCTCTTTTCAATCCAGGGAAAGCCACTGTTACTGCTGGCTCAGCAGGATCTGGATATCGGCGACGATCTGACGCTGGATCAGGCGGCTGAACGTGTGCAACGCCGCTTGGAACAACTACGCAGTGCCTTGATCGAACAGCGATCGCCCCATGCTCTGATGATCGCCGGCGCTAAGTTGGCTGGCGGAACGGCATTACTCGTTGGTCTACTCTGGCTATCCCGTCGTCTACAAAAACGTCTACGGAGCCACTTCGCGATACAGATCATCCAGCACCGCGGCTGGATCCCCTATAAGCTGCGTACCTATCTCGGCCATATCGAACGACGCATTAGTACCATGCTGCTCATCGTGGTCTGCAGCATCGCCAGCTACATTTGGTTAATCTGGGCCTTAAAGCTATTTCCGATGACGCGTTATTGGAGCTATACCCTGAACCATTCGAGTCTGGCGGAGGCCAGTCTGCTTTTACAGGCGCTCTGGGACGTCATGCCGAATCTCCTGGTACTACTCGCTATCTTCATTCTGACACTACTGATTCAACGCATGCTGCGCCTACTATTCCTACGCGTCGAGACTGGCCGCCTCAAGTTACCCGGCCTCTATCCCGATACTGTCGGCGCAACGCGACGTCTACTGAGTGTCATCATCTGGTTATTCGCCCTCTCTCTCGCCTATCCCTTCTTCCCCGGTGCCGATACACTCGCCTTTAAGGGAGTTAGCGTCTTCTTCGGGCTGATGATCACGCTCGGTTCGGCTGGTTTGGTCAGCCATGTCATGAGTGGATTGGTCTTGATCTACTCCCGCGCCTTACACCAAGGGGACTATGTCCGTATCGGGGAGTACGATGGTTTTGTCAGCGATATCGGGATCCTGGCGACTAAGCTGAAAACGCGGGAAGGCTATGACGTCACCATTCCCAATGCCGTCGTCGCTAGTGGCAAAATCATCAACCTCAGTACGCATGCCCGCCAAGGCGGCATCATTATCACGACCAGTGTCACTATTGGTTATGACGTCCCCTGGCGCCAGGTGCAGGCAATGCTCACTCTCGCAGTACAACGTACGGAGGGGATATTGCATGAGGAGGCACTGCGCATCCGCCAGACGGAACTGCAAGATTGGTATGTCAGTTATGAGCTACAGACAGAGATCGCCGCGGGTGAAGCACCAGCGCAGGTAAAAAGTACGCTGCACGGCCATATTCTGGATGTGTTTAATCAGTTTGGCGTGCAGATTATGTCGCCGCATTTCGTGATGCAGCCTAAGGAGGCGGTGTGGGTCAAACCGGAGTCCTGGTTTTCCGCGCCGGCGCATCCCCCGAACGCGGCCACGGCAGACGAGGTGGGATCAGCAGAGAAATCCTCTGCGACAAATCGCCCATGAGCCCAAAGAGCAGGTCTTCATAAGGAACAATAGAAAAAGAAAAAGCCCCACGCATCAGCGTGGGGCTTTTTCTCTATTTGATGCCTGGCAGTTCCCTACTCTCGCATGGGGAGACCCCACACTACCATCGGCGCTACGGCGTTTCACTTCTGAGTTCGGCATGGGGTCAGGTGGGACCACCGCGCTATCGCCGCCAGGCAAATTCTGTTTCACCAACCGCCCTCTCAGGCCATCGGTTCCAATCTTGAACAAGCTAAATTCGTCTCTCTAAAACACCTTCGGTGTTGTAAGGTTAAGCCTCACGGATCATTAGTACTGGTTAGCTCAACGTATCGCTACGCTTACACACCCAGCCTATCAACGTCTTAGTCTTAAACGTTCCTTCAGTGGACTCAAGGTCCAAGGGAAGACTCATCTCGAGGCAAGTTTCGCGCTTAGATGCTTTCAGCGCTTATCTCTTCCGCACGTAGCTACCGGGCAATGCAATTGGCATCACAACCCGAACACCAGCGGTGCGTCCACTCCGGTCCTCTCGTACTAGGAGCAGCCCCTCTCAATCTTCCAACGCCCACGGCAGATAGGGACCGAACTGTCTCACGACGTTCTAAACCCAGCTCGCGTACCACTTTAAATGGCGAACAGCCATACCCT